>JBLFYM010000222.1:0-7660 GCA_047608975.1 Limisphaerales bacterium
GAACGGATTGATCGGGAAATACACCCCCCACATCGAGGCGTTTCGCAAAGCCGCCGCAATGGCGCGCATTGTCCCCCCGTTTCCGGCCGTCACTTGCACTGCGCAATCGGACTACGTCACCGGGGTGAAGCCCAGTGTTCACGGCATCGTCGCCAATGGCTGGTACAACCGGGAATACGCAGAGGTGCACTTCTGGAAGCAGCCCGATCACATGGTGCACCACACCAAGATCTGGGAAGAGCTTCGGCAGCGAAATTCGGACTTCACCTGCGCCAAGTTGTTCTGGTGGTACAACATGTATTCCAAGGTGGACTGGTCCATCACGCCGCGCCCCATGTATCCGGCCGATGGTCGCAAGTTGTTCGACATCTACGCCTGGCCGTACGAACTGCGTAATCAGGTGAAAGACAAACTGGGCGAATTCCCCTTCTTCGGATTCTGGGGGCCGGCTGCCGGTCTCAATTCCCCCAAGGGCAAGGCCGACTGCGTTTCGCACTGGATCGCCGAATCCGCGAAGATCGTGGATGAGCAGCACAACCCCACGCTCAACTTGGTCTACCTGCCGCACCTCGATTACAATCTCCAACGCCTGGGTCCGGAACATTCTGCGATTCCCCGTGATCTCGAACTCATCGATGCGATCGTCGGCGACCTGATTCGATTTTATCGAGAACGCGATGTACAGGTCATTCTGCTTTCCGAATACGGCATCACTCCGGTTTCGACTCCGGTGCACCTGAACCGCCTGTTTCGCGAGCGCGGCTGGATCACCGTGAAAGAGGAACTGGGGCGCGAGTATCTGGACTACGGAAACAGCAAGGTATTCGCCGTGGCGGATCATCAGGTGGCCCATATCTACCTGAACGATCGTTCGCTGAGGAAAGAGGTCATCAACGCAGTCAATCAGATGGCGGGAGTGGATCGGGTGCTGGCGGACACGGACATGAGCGCGGCCGGAATTTCACACCCGCGCGCGGGTGATCTGGTCGCCATGGCGCAGGAAAACGCCTGGTTCACCTACTACTATTGGAACGATGACCAACGCGCGCCGGACTTCGCTCCGACCGTTGATATCCATCGCAAGCCTGGCTACGACCCCTGCGAGCTGTTCGTAAATCCCAACCTGCGCGCGCCTAAATTGAAAATCATGCAGCGGCTCCTGCAGAAGAAGCTCGGTTTTCGGATGCTGATGGACCTCGTTCCCCTCGATGCGCAACTGGTGAAAGGCTCCCACGGAATCCGGCCGGCAAATACGGACGATTGGCCGATATTGATTTCACAACAGCACGAAAATCTTCCGAGCGAAGAGATTGCCAGTACGGATGTTTACAACATTATCAAGTCACACGTGCTGCCCCGGCAGAACTGAACATGAGTGAGGATCGGAACAATCCCGAGTTAAATTGCCCGCAGTGCAAACAGCGAGGCCGCTGGTTTGCAGCCGAATGGGGACCATTCTGTTCCGAGCGTTGCAAGATGGTTGATCTGGGAAAATGGCTGGATGAAGACCACAAAATCGCCGAGCCACTGCGCCCGGATATTTTCCAGGACTACGAAGACCTGCCTCCCGGTGCCTACCTGGATCAGCCAGAACCGATCGATTGATGGACGGATAAGTCCGTCCCCGAGCCCCCTTCCAACGACCTTCCGAAGAAATTCAGCGACAAGCCCGACCCGATTTCCATAGCATTGCCGGGATGTCTGCGAACGATACGAAGTCCGAATTTGTTAAACGCCCCGGCGATAGGCCCTTGGGCGGACTGCGCGAAATCACCTTTCAGAACGGGATTGCCCCTTACGCCACCGGTTCCACCCTGATCTCTTGGGGCGACACCCGGGTGATCTGCAGCGTGACGATCGAGGACCAGGTCCCGCGCTGGATGAAGATGCAGAAAGTCACGGGCGGCTGGATCACCGCTGAATATTCCATGCTCCCCTACTCCACACTCTCTCGTAAACAACGCGACAGTACCCGCGGGAAGATCGATGGCCGTTCAATGGAGATTCAGCGACTGATCGGACGCTCACTTCGTGCCGCGGTGGATCTGAAAAAGCTTGGGGCACGAACGATGTGGATCGATTGCGATGTGCTGCAGGCCGACGGCGGCACCCGCACCGCCGCCATCACCGGTGCGTATGTCGCCATGCGCCTGGCCGTTCAGAAACTGATCGCAGAGGGTAAACTGAAGGAAACTCCGCTGGTAAATTCCGTTGCCGCCGTGAGCGTGGGAATCGTCTCGGGCGAAGCCCGCTGCGACCTTTGTTATGTCGAGGACGCCGCTGCCGAGGTCGATATGAACCTGGTGATGACTGGCAAGGGCGAGTTCATCGAGCTGCAGGGATCCGGTGAGGAAGCCACCTTTTCCGAAGAACAGCTCGCCGCCATGCTCGCTCTGGGTAAGGACGGCGTCACCGAACTGTTGAAGATCCAGGAAGCAGCGCTCGCCTGATGGGAAACCATACCCAACTCGTCCTCATGCGGCATGGCGAGGTCGATACCCGCTATCACCGCATCTTCGGCGGAAAGATCGACATGGATCTTTCGCCAAATGGTCGCGAGCAGGCGGAGCGGTTGGCCGAGTACCTAAAGCCAACCACCTTCGACTCGTTCTTTGTGAGTTCCATGAAACGGGCACGCCAGACCTCCGAGCCGCTGGTCGCCTCGGGCAAACCGGAACCGCGGGTGCTCCAAGGTCTTCGCGAAATCGATTTCGGCGAGTGGACCGGCAAGACCTGGATGCAGGTACAGGAGGAACATCAGGTGAACGTCTTCACCTGGTTGGACGAACTGGAAGCTGGCCGTGTGAAGGATGCCGAAAGCGGCACCGACTTCCGCCAACGCCTCCGGGAAAGCCTCGATGAGATTCTCCAGCATCACGAAGGCAAAACCATCGGCATCATGTGCCACGGCGGGGTGGTTCGCGGCCTGTTGGCCCTGCTCTTGGATATGCCGATCGGACTGCTGGGGCGGATTGATATTGAGTATGCGAGTTTGTCACGCGTCGAAGTTCATCCTCACAAGTGCGAGGCCAAACTGATCAACCTCGCTCCTTGGCGGGATTGCGCCACGGGTTGAAGCAACCGCGAATCGGGCCGCGCACTACTCGATCTCCAGAAAGATACACTTCAGATACTCCGCCTCCCTGAAGCTGGCGGGATGATCTGGAGCATGGCCGGTCCGCTTCAGTTCGCGAAACCGCCGACCGCTTTGGCGCACGGTGGTCAGCACCCGGTCAAAAAATTCATCAGCCCGGACGTGCGCCGAACACGACGCAGCCACAAGTATCCCGTCCGGATCCAGCTTCTTCACCGCGGATCGCGCCAGCAGACCGTAAGCCACCAGCGCACCTTCACGATCGGCGGCTTTCTTCGCCAGCGAAGGCGGATCCGTTACGATCAATCCAAATCGTTCCGTCGAATCTTCGCGTAGCCAGTCAAACGCGTTTCCGAGGATCTGCCGCCGTTCACAGGTAACGATTGGAGCCTCCTCTCGGTTCAGTTCGAAATTCCGTTCTGCCGAATCCAACGCATGTTGGCTGATGTCGAGATCAGCCACCGACCGCGCACCGCCGCGCGCAGCATAGAGTGAGAAACCTCCCGAGAAACTGAAGCAGTTCAAGACCGACCGTTCCTTTGACAGCGCTTGCACTTCCTTACGGTTGTCTCGTTGATCCAAAAAGAATCCGGTCTTCTGCCCCGCCCGCACAGCCGCCTCAAAGAGGATCCCATTCTCCCGGAAGACAACGGGATCCTCCACCTCTCCCACCAGCAGTTCACCGTCCGCTCGGTTGAGACGTTCCTTCGCAAACTCCTGCAAGTTCCGACTCAATCGCAGCACGACATTGTCGACTTCGATCTGTTCCCGAATGAGCGCAGTCAATTCCTCCAGATGCAGCAGCCAATGGCCGCAGTAGATCTTCACGACAGCGGTCTCCGCATAACGATCCAGCACCAACCCAGGCCACCCGTCGCTTTCGCCGTTGATCACCCGGAAGCCATTCGTCTGGGCATCGAGCAGACCCACCCGACCGGCTATCGCAGATTCAATCCGCTCGCGACGAAACTGACCGTCAATCGCCCGCGGTTTGCCCGCGTGAAGAATCCGGATACGAATCGGCGACTGCGGATCGTAGATCCCGATGGCCACGAACCGATCCTTGCGATCATAAACCGTCGCGAGGTCGCCAACTTCGCCCGGGCGATTCTCAGATCGAATGCTGTCCGCAAACACCCAGGGATGCCCCGTCCTTACAGCACGCTCCCCCGCCTGCTTCAGGCGAACGCGAACCGGACTTTTTGGCATCGATGACATGTGCTGCCAAACTTTAACCACTGCCGTGTCCGTTGACCATCAGGGATGGAACGACAGGTCGGAAACCACACTTTCCATCGGGTTGACGTCGAGCCATCGAATGAACGCCCCTCAGGCTCCAATGTGAGCGAGTGGATCATGGCACATCGGTGGCCACGCTTCAGCCCTGCACAAACCGACCCTCCCAAATATTTCGCACATTCCATTGTTCAAAAATTTCTTCCGACCGGTAATCTCCCGGCACCAAATATGAAACTACTCCTCTCCCTCTGTCTGCTGCTGAGCACCACCGTCCTCAGCTCAGCCGCCCAAGCCAAGCTGAAAGCCCTGATCGTTGACGGTCAAAACAACCATGCGGTCTGGCCCAAGGCCACGATCATGATGAAGCAGTATCTCGAAGACTCCGGTCTCTTCACAGTCGACGTCGAGCGCAGCCGCTTCACCTGGAAAGCCGGCCGCGAAAAGGCCTTCCTCAAATTCGCTGGCGTCGGTGAAACCGAAGAGCTGCCGAAGTCCAAGTCTGATCCCGACTTCGCCCCGGACTTTGCCAAATATGACGTCGTCGTCTGCAACTTCGGTTGGGGCGCGGCTGACTGGCCGGCGAAGACCCGCAAGGCATTGGAGACTTTCATGAAGGACGGTGGCGGCTTCGTCTCCGTCCACGCAGCCGACAACTCCTTCCCGACGTGGAATGCCTACAACCGCATGATCGGCATCGGTGGCTGGGGTAATCGAACCGAAAAGGACGGTCCTTATGTCTACTACAACTCCGAAGGCAAACTCGTGCGCGACACTTCAAAAGGCAAGGCCGGCACGCATGGCAAGCAACACGAGATCCCCATCACCGTCCGCGTCAAGAATCACCCCATCACCAAAGGCATGCCCTCGCACTGGCTCACCACCCAGGACGAATGCTACGCCAAGCTCCGCGGTCCCGCCGAAAAGATGACCATCCTCGCCACCGGCGAAGATCAGACCAAGGCCGATGCCAAAGGCCGCCACGAACCCATGCTGATGACCATCGACTACGGCAAAGGACGCGTCTTCCACACCACGCTCGGTCACGACACCCCGGCCCTCGAAGGAGTCGCCTTCATCACCACCTTTCTGCGCGGCACCGAATGGGCCGCCACCGGCAAGGTCACCCAAGCCATCCCCGCCGACTTCCCGACCAAGAACAAGGCTACCAGTCGCAAGTTTGTTCACCGCAAGTAGTCCGGGCTCAATCCCACTATCCGCTATCCCGATGAAGGGAATTCTCCAGATCCTGATTATCATGGCTGCTTCCGTGGTCCAATTCCACGCATCGCCTGCTGTTCAGCTGGACATCAATTCGCAGGAGATTCTCCGACTCCCAAAATTGTCAAAAGGCCAACCGGCTGCCGGCAAACGGGTTGCAGTCACACCCCGCGAATATCAAGGCACTCAAGTCTTCCATACGGTCTACCTCCCCAAGAGTTGGACCCCGGACGGACCGAAGCTGCCGATCATTTTCGAATACACCGGCAACTACTTCCCCCGATCAGGATCAACCGGTGAGGTTGAAGATGCCGGACTGGGTTACGGTCTCTCCGGTGGCAAATATGTCTGGGTCTCGCTGCCCTACATCAGCGAGGACCACAAAGACAACGAACGCACCTGGTGGGGGGACGCCGCCGCAACCGTGGCATACGCGAAACAAAACGTCCCCCGTATCATCCGTGAATTTGACGCCGACCCGAATGCCGTGTTCCTCTGCGGTTTCTCCCGCGGTGCGATCGGCGTAAACTATCTCGGCCTTCACGATGATGAAGTCGCCAAGCTCTGGACCGCCTTCATTCCCCACGACCACTTCGACGGCATCCAGGCCTGGGGCCGAACCACCTGGGGTTCCCCTCTGGCCAAATACCGCGCGGAGTCGCTGACGCGCCTGAAGCGGGTCAACGGTCGTCCCTATCTCGTCAGCCAGAACGGATCCAATTATGGAACCCACGAATACCTCGAAACCGTCTTGCCCGACATTTCCAACTTCACCTTCAGTTACGTCATTACCACCGAAGCGCTCGGCAAGTTCCCCAACAAATTCGCCAAAACCAGCCACAACGACAACTGGACCTACCAGCCCAGCAAATATCGTCAACTGACCTGGCAATGGATGAATCGGGTTGTTTCCGATTCGTCGTCAAAGAACCACCCGTAAGTTTCCTCGCTCACCGGCGTGCCTCTACAAATGAAACGAGTCCCACTTTTCATCCTTTGTCTCTTTGTGGTTCACACCCAAGCCGCCGCAAAACCGAACGTCCTCTTCATTGCCATTGATGATCTGAACGATTGGATCGGATGCCTGAAGGGGCATCCGCAGGCGCTCACCCCGAACATCGATCGCCTGGCCAAGCGCGGCGTGTTGTTCGCCAATGCCCATTGCGCGGCCCCGGCCTGCACGCCCTCGCGAACATCGGTATTCACCGGACAGATGCCGCAAAACACCAAGGTGTGGGCCAACAAACAACCCGGTATCGACAAACAACGCCCCCATGCCTTTGTCCTGCCCATGTCTTTTGCCAAGGCCGGCTACCGGACTTTGGGTACCGGTAAACTCGGCCCCAACAAACGCGGCTTCGATGACTTCTTTTCAACCAACCAACGCTGGAGCCCCGTGGAGAAAGAGGCCGCCAATTACACGAAGAAGGAACTACCCAGCAAAGGCTCCACAAATCCCCGCCACTTACTGAAGCACAAAGGGGAGACCTACATCCTGCCACTCAACCGTATGCCCTCCGATCGCCGGCCCGACCGCGCGGGTGGCGAGTCGTTTGACTGGGGACCTTGGGATGTTTCTGACAAAGAATTCGGCGACACCCTCATCACCGATTGGGCCATCGAGAAGCTGGGGCAGAAATCTGACAAACCACTTTTCCTCGGCGTCGGCTACTACCGCCCGCATCAACCTTTGTATGCGCCGCAACGGTTCTTTGACCGCTTCAAAAATAATCCCGGCAAGTTGCCGCCGATTCTGAAGAACGATCTGAATGATCTCAGCTCCATCGCCCGACAGTGGGCGCTCGAACCCGTCACCTCAGGCACCCATTCCACCGTCGTGAAATTCAGGCAATGGCAGAACGCAGTCGAATCCTACCTTGCCTGTGTCACTTACGTGGACCACGAGATCGGCCGTCTGCTCAACGCGCTCGACAACTCCAGCTATGCCGACAACACGGTCATCGTTCTCTGGTCCGATCACGGTTGGCAGCTCGGTGAAAAACAGCATTGGGGAAAATGGACCGGCTGGGAGCGCTCCACGAAAGTCCCGCTCATTATCGCTCCCGCGAAACGTCAATCCAACGACTTCGCTGCGTCGGGACAACAATG
>JBLFYM010000223.1:0-7625 GCA_047608975.1 Limisphaerales bacterium
GAATGGAGAAATGGGAGAGTGAGCAATTTGAAAACTTTGAATTCTCAGTGAAGGAATATCGCGCCAGCCAGCTGCCGGAACGAATCGAAAAGGCCCTCGCGGGCGCTTAACGCGGCAGCGCCCTCAATTCGCCCGGCAGTTGAAACGGATCGGCACGACTTAGACTCAACCCATGCCGACCGCCCTGCATCAGGAACCTTGTCAGACAGTTGCCAAGAACCGCTTCGCCAGCTGCCGACTTGATCATCTGCTCTCCAACATCGCGCTCAGAAAAGCGAATGGCGAATGGATCCAATCCGAAGACTGGTTTGCCGATGTAAGTTTAACGGGGTCAGTCAACGAATATTGACAGTTGAGGACTGTTGTTGATAGGGGGTCCCGTAACAGTCTAGCTGATATTGGCTCAGGACGAATTGTTGAATGTTGAGACGTGACCCCTTTATTGATTACACTGTAGCGGAAAGCGGCACTGTTTGCCTTGAAGAAACGGTCATTTCGCTGTTGACGGATGGGGCATGGGCCCTGTAGGTCAGGCCCTTGGACCAGCGCCGATGGGGCAGTCGTTCAGGGTAAATCCGCATAAAATGAGTAAGAAAACTCTCTCGGGACCGGGAGCCGCGCTGTTGGCGTCGCTCGTTATTTCTTCAACCGCCTTCTCGGCTGTGGATCTTTCCACGATTGCGGGCGACTGGCGGGTTGTGTCGGTCACCAATCCGAACGGCCTGCGGGAAACTTATTTCAATTCGACGACCGGCCAGAACCGGCAATCGGTTGATTCGAGCGATCATGCGGGAAGGACGGGGTTGCCCGAAGAGTTGGTGGATGTCTTTTTTGCGGGTGTGTTCAATACGTTCGGCGGGGATTTTGCGTTGAGCGCGCAGGGGGCGGTCACCGGGTCTGTCGCGGGTTCGCTCCGCGTCACTGCCTCGGGAACGGTAACTGGGAATCTGGACGGCGGGCCGGTTAACCTGAATCTCAACGCTTCAGGGGATGTGATGCTTACGGCGCTTCGCGACGATGACGATCATGAACTCATTCTGGTTGTCAAACGCCCGACCGGCGCGGTGTTGGCCGATTTGGCGGGAACCTGGAATTTTGTCGATCTGGGGACGCCGACCGAACTGACCAAGAATGACATCAACGGCGATGTTTCGGACGTGTTTTTCAGGGGAGGGTTTGAGGCCGAGTCGGCGGCAGTGATGGTGACGGCTGGAGGCGCCATTTCCGGCGCGGTTACCGGTTCCGGGTCAACGACCGCCGATGGAACGGTGACGCTCGATTTTGGCGAGGGCCCTATTGCATGACCGCGAACAATGCAATAAGTTATTATGACTTTCTTGGCTTTCGTAAAGATTCAGCGGGTTTTGACGTCACAGGAAAAGGTCACCAAATTATTCCTGTGGAACTATGGGATATGTTTGGGTTTCCAGAAGAAGCAAAGTATGTGTTTGACACTGACGAAGCAGCGACGAAACCGGTAAGGGCTTATAAGGATCCGAAAACTGGAGTTTTCTGGAAGCACGGTTCAACGGCGCATGGTATCGATACGGGTTACAGTGCGCACGTCAGAGACGAGATTGCTGACTTTTTGAGGAAAAAGGGACTATCAGGAAAAAAGTTGAAGGTTGATGAGTATGTTAAGTTGGCCGAGGAGTTAGTTGACCATATCAGCAAAGGGCGTTCTCCATTTATTAAGGATTATCTGAAGCATGTGTACGATCCGCAAATCTTGCACAAGTGGCATCTGAAGAATAGGCATAGATATATTTTGGCAGGAGGTGATCTGTTTCGTAGGGGACTGGCCGCGATACCATTCAAGGGGATTCTAAGAATTAGGCCGCCGAAATCTGTGAAGTGCCTGAGGAAAGTTCCGATCCTAAAGTTTGGTGCGCTGATTTTTGCCGGGTATGTGTACGATATGGAGTATAATAACGCCCGAGCAGATGGCTACTCGGCGGCGAAGGCTACTGGTATTGCAGGCGCTAGGGTTGCCGATCCTGGACTTGAAATGGCTTAGGATTTCGGTTGGGGGATTGGCGGTGGGATAAGTGGCCTTTTCTAGTGGTGTATGAAAATAGATTACAAAATTGTTGATAATGTAGGTGGTATTAGAGAGTATGAAAAATATTGCCTGGCAGATGACAGCGATAATTCGGAGTGGTGTTGTTTGAATGATAGGTTTCGAGGTCGATTTGCGGAGTATAGCGAAGGGCAAGATTATTCAATTCCTGACTGGCATTATGGTGTCAGGTGTTTGGTTGTAGATATTTATAATTCAAGAATGCTGGACTCTTGTTTTGTGGCGACGGTGTTGGGGGTTATTTCTTCAATTAGACAAGACGCATATGGGAAGTTTGAATGTGCGGCGAACGGTCGCGTTTACGGGTGTTTTCTTGTCTATCCGAAGGTTGTTCTACTAGAGGAAGAATGTGTGTCTTCAGGGTTATTGAATATGTTGGGATTGTAAGGAACTGCATTAAGGGCCGGGGCTCAACAATCAACAAACGCAACGGCTAGCGCAGGAGAGTTCGTGCACAAGCATTAAAGGGGTCACATCTCAACATTCAACAAACGTTGTGACCCTTTCAACCAAAGCCATTTGGGCGAGCGGATGGGAGGAATGGAAGGGATGGACTACGCGCCTGTAAGCGCTGGGAAACGCCGTTTTGAAAGCGACTGGCCAAAGATCGGAACATTCGAGCACAACTGGTTAAAGGGACTGGCACAAAGATATTGTATCACGGGCGTGTCAGCGACTCGATCAGCGGCTGCGACGGAACTGCCATGCCCGTGCGAAGGCAGGGGCATTTTGCGGAAAAAGACGAATCCTGATCCGATCACCACGGAGCGCAATGGGAAGAACCGCCCCCTGGCAATCCCGCCCCCGCTTCAGGAACAACTTCCGGGTGTCTGGCTGCGATTCGGATGAGAACCTGAGCGGCTCCGCGAGGCTGTCGGCGGCCCTGTTCCCAATTGCGCTGGTGGAGTTGCGGGGGCGTTGCGGTTCAGAGCCTCAGGGAAAGATGCAGGTGATTGTCGTGGGGAGAACTCGAAGGTTGCCGCATGAGGCGTTGAGCTTCCTGTATGAGATTTTTTAGCTCCGTCCGATCCGCTTTCTGTTCGGGGGAAAATTTTTTCAGTTCAGCGTTGGCGTGGGCAAGCAGCATTTGCTTGAGCGGGTCAGCAATCAGAAGGGCCCGGATCTCCCCGAAGAATTCGTTCTGCAGGATTCCCTCCACGACTTCCCAGTTGCGGGCAACATCAAACCGGCGATCGCCCTTCGTGGACTGCCCGTCGGCGCCATACGAAGTGAGGACCGAACTGACTGGATTTCCCTGCCGATCCGTCGCGAAAAAAGTGAGGTCGGCATCCAAGCCCATCTGGTGATTGATGTGATACCGGATCTTGCCACCGGCTTGGGAAGACATGTCGCGGATGCATACCCGATGATAGGGATGGTCTCCCAAGCTCGCTTGCAGGTGTGCCCCTAACATCATCAGTCCGAATACCAGGCGATCATTGCCGAAATTCGATCCGCGCGTCGGATGCGCCAGGTAGTAGCCCACACCTTCCGGAGTGGGTAACTCGGCGGCATTCTTTAACAAGCCGGTCCGTAACGAGCCTCCCGAGACACTGGGCTGCTTGTTCTCCTTCAGTCTTTCGATCGCCGCCAACACCGCAGCGCGTGGTTTCGTGGATGGTTTTCGATCTCGCTGGCTGGCGGCACCGTCCCGCACTTGGTCGCGAATTTCTTCGGCGAACCGGCTACGGTAGCCGCGGTTGAACTTCAGATTTTCGCGCGCGAAGAAGGCAACGGTGATGCGATTGCGGGGGTCGCGAATAATCATGTTCCTGCTGGAGCCGGGAGCGCTTCCCACCCCGCCATGGGACATCTCGACGAGTTTTCCTGCTTCATGCACGACGTGCCAACCGAAGGCGTAGCCGACGGGATCGCCGTTGTCCAGTTGCCCGGACTGAAACAGCAGTTTCGTCGTTTCATCGTTGAGCAGTGTGCCGTCCCAGAGGGCACGGTCCCATTTCGCGTAGTCCTCCAGCGGCATCGTCATGTTGCCGGAGCCGTTGAAGCGTGTGCTGTCCGTGGTATTGGTCATCCCCAGAACATCCAGAATCCGTTCCTTTTGAAACTGGTGAAAAGGCTTGCCTGCCACGACCTCAATGATCCGCGCCAGCAGGACATATCCGGAGTTCGTGTATTCCCACTTCAGACCGGGAGCGCGGAGCGGCTTCATGGCTGCCAACCACTCGGCGTGGGTCTGGTTGTTCAAGCGCTCGAGGCCGTGCTTCTTCTTGTAGCGCTCGATCGAAGCCTTCTCCTTTGCGTTGATGAAATTCGGCAACCCGTTGATATGCCACACCAGATCCTGAACCCGCAACTCCCGGCCCATCCGCGGAATTCTGAGGTTGGGCAAGTGTTTCGACACCTTGTCAGTCAGACGTAATTTACCCTCCTCGATCAGAAAGGCGGCGCACATTGCGGCGAACTGTTTGCTCACCGAAGCCAGCCCCATGCGCGTCTGGGGAGTGATCGGCGTTTTCCCGTATCTCAGTCCATATCCCTTGCTGTGAATCACGGTCTTGTCTTTGATGACCAGCACCGCCATTCCGCCTTTCGATCCGGCGGGAAAATGTTTTTGAACGATCGCCTCAATTCCCGGTGATTCGATTTCGACGGCCGATGTGCTCCAGGCAGCAAGGATGGCAACCCCGATTCCGATTCCGATGGCCGCGCTTATTCTGAACAATCCGTATCTCATGGCGTGGTCGGATCCTATCATTCACCGAGGAAACCAATAGCGTCCAAAATTTCACCGGCGAGCAGTTGCCGATCACCGGGATGGTCACTATAAGCGGTCATGTCTTTTTCCGCTCTTGGTCTGTCGGATCCACTTGTTCGCGCGACCGAACAATATGAAACCCCCACTCCGGTGCAGACGGCCGCGATTCCGGTGGTACTCGCAGGGAGCGATATTCTGGCTACCGCCAAGACGGGTTCGGGAAAGACGACGGCGTTCGTTTTACCGCTGCTTCAACAGTGGCTGGCCGCCCCGGGTGCAACCCCAAAGAAGGTGCACACCCTGATCCTCGTGCCTACCCGTGAGCTCGCGGCTCAGGTGCGGGAGGTGGTGCAGCAATTCTCAAATCATCTTCCGGAACGAATCAAGGTGATCAGCGCGGTCGGCGGAGTTTCAATCAACCCCCAAATGATGGCCCTGCGAGGCGGTGCCGATTTCATCGTGGCCACTCCCGGTCGGCTGCTCGATCTCGTGGATCACAATGCCGTGTCCCTGAGCGAGGTCAGAGCGCTGGTTCTGGACGAGGCAGACCGCATGCTCGATCTGGGGTTCGCTGATGAACTCGAACGTATCCTTGCGATCCTGCCGGCGCGCCGCCAGAACCTGTTATTCTCCGCCACCTTTCCCGCCGCGGTCGAATCAATGGCCAACCAGCTCCTGCACGAACCCACCCGGATCGAAGTCGACACCGATCCGGTGGATGCGCCGGACATTCAGCAGCGCGCCATTCGGGTGGACACCGACAAACGCACCCCATTGCTCCGTCATCTGATCGCCAAAGAAGGCTGGGAACGGGTGCTGGTCTTTGTCGCGAAACAATACACTGCCGATCACGTCGCCGATAAACTGCGACGCAATGGCATTGAGGCTCTCTCCTTTCATGGCGACCTCAGCCAAGGCGCCCGTAATGACGCCCTGAACGCTTTCGACCATTCTTCAGTTCAAGTTCTCGT
Organism: Limisphaerales bacterium; assembly: GCA_047608975.1. Lineage (GTDB taxonomy): Bacteria > Verrucomicrobiota > Verrucomicrobiia > Limisphaerales > JAYPXF01. Next base: position 5,768 of record JBLFYM010000223.1, read on the forward strand.
CGCCACCGATCTGGCCGCGCGGGGATTGGATTTCGTGAAGTTGCCGGTGGCGCTCAATTACGACCTGCCGCGTTCAGCGAGCGACTACACCCATCGGATCGGCCGCACCGGGCGCGCCGGGGAGACCGGTATCGCGATCAGTTTCGTCACGGCGGAATCACTGGCGCACTTCAACCTGATTGAGAAACGCAACCAATTGAACGTCGCGCGCGAAGAGATCTCCGGCTTCGAACCCACCGAACTTGCTGCGCCATTGGCCCCTGGCACTGGTGGCATCAAAGGCCGTCGCAAAAGCAAGAAGGACAAGCTGCGCGAAGCCGCCGCGCGGGATGCGCGCAATTCCTCATCTTCAATGCCGTAATCAAGGTTCGTTCTCAAGGTCTCACCCATCACTACGGCAAATTCAATCGGCGGATAATCTCCGAAATGTGATACAGATCCTCTTCGATCGCTCTCGTCTCCAGATCGATCGGCGGCCGATACACCACCCGCAAGGAACATCGCCAAGAACACACCCACGCGAATCGTCATGATCCATGTCCTATCGGGAACGCGATCTCTGGCGACAGCATTCGATTGTCGCACCATGGCCAATTGCCCGGGCGTTTACCGGGGTTCCGCGGATGCCTCCGAGATGATGAGTTGGGCGGCGATCAACTTTTTTGGACGAACACCCAGGGCGTTGCCCTCGGCTAGTATAGCGCTGGCCCGTTGGGCCCGAAGATCAGCCACGCGGTGTGGGGGAGGGTGGTCTTATCTCGGTCAGTTCTTGGGGTGGCAGCCGCTGTGGAGCAAAGTTTGAGCGGACTCACGTCCGGTTCTACCTGTGTTGGTGAAGATTCATCCGCTGGTGAAATTGGAGCCCCCCAGCTCCCGACAGCTTTCTCGCGCGCCCTGTACACCTACGATGACATTCGCGGCTGAGCACAGAAAAAGCTCCAAAGCTGATGACCCGCCTCGGTGCCATGATCCCTTCGCCACATGGTGCTCCCAGTTTCAACTGCGCACTGGCTCCGATCCGCGCACAATCAGGCTTGCTCAGGTTGGGCCTTGCCGGAAAGATCTGCGCCATTCAATTGAATTCAGCGGGAGAGCCCGTGTCTACTAGCGCAATCATCGTGTCTGAAGAACAACCCAAAGAAGATTCGCCCCAGCCCGTCGCCGGTGAATCGCCTCATAGCCCGGAGCGCCGAGATTTCATCAAGCAGGCGGCGTCTGTCTGTATCGGGGGGGCCATCGGTGTCGTTCCGGTGGTGGCCGGAATCGCGGTCTACCTGGATCCGCTGAATCACAAATCAGCTGGCAGCCAGCGCGTGAAGGTCACCACGCTCAGTGGCTTGCCGCAGGACGGCAAACCGCGAAAGTTTTCCGTCTACGCGGATAAGAAGGACGCGTGGACAACCTTTCCGAAATCGCCGGTCGGTGCGGTTTACATCACCCGGACCGGGGAAAAAGAACTGAAGGTGCTGAACGTCGTCTGTCCGCACGCGGGCTGCTTCGTTGATTATGTCGGACGCGATGACGAGTTCTTCTGTCCCTGCCACGACAGCAGTTTCAAGAAGGATGGTTCCATCAAGAGTACGCACAGCCCGTCTCCCCGACCGCTGGATGAGTTGGAGTATGAGATCGATGAGGATGAGGCGGTGTGGGTTGAGTTTATCAACTTTCTCGCCGGACAGAAAGAGAAGGTGCCGGTATGAAGAAAATTTTCGATTGGTTGGATAACCGCACCGGCTACCGGAAGATCACGGAAGAGGCGCTGCACGAGCCCATTCCGGGTGGCGCCCGTTGGCGGTATATCTGGGGCAGTACGTTGACCTTTGCGATCGCCGTGCAGTTCATCACCGGGATATTCCTG
>JBLFYM010000224.1:0-7624 GCA_047608975.1 Limisphaerales bacterium
TCCGCGATGTTGTAGGAGAAGTCATCGGTCTCGCCATGGGAGACGCCGCCCTTCACGCCGCCCCCAGCCAGCCACATGCTGAAGCAGCGGCCGTGGTGGTCGCGACCGTCGTTGGCTTTGCCCTGACTGTAGGCGGAACGGCCGAACTCGCCGCCCCAGATCACCAGCGTGTCGTCCAACAGCCCACGGTTCTTCAGATCGGTCACCAAGGCGGCGGAGGCCTGATCAATGTCTTTGCACTGGGAGCGGAGATGGGTCCGGAGACTCCCGTGCTGATCCCAGCCGCGATGGAATAGCTGGATGAAGCGCACGTCGCGCTCGGCCATGCGACGAGCCATCAGGCAGTTGTAGGCATAGGTGCCGGGCTGCCGGGCCTCCTCGCCGTAAAGTTCGAAGGTGCTCTCGGGTTCATCGGAAAGATCCGCGATTTGCGGGGCGGCGGCCTGCATGCGAAAGGCCATTTCGTATTGCGAAATACGGGTCTCGATTTCTGGGTCGCCACTCGCCGCGAATTTGATCCGGTTAAGCGCGGCGAGGTCGTCGAGTTGGGAGCGGCGATTGGCGCGGGTGATCCCGGGCGGGTCGTTGAGATAGAGCACGGGATCGCCACTGCTGCGCAGCAGAACGCCCTGATGGTTCGAGGGCAGATGACCACTGCCCCAGAGTCGCGAGAAAATCGGTTGGCCCGGATTCTTGCCGTTTCCCTGGGAGAGCAGAACAATGTAGGCCGGCATGTTTTGGTTGGCACTTCCCAACCCGTAACTGGCCCAGGCACCGGCGCTGGGCTGGCCGGGAATCTGGGAACCGGTGTTGATGAACGTGATGCCCGGATCGTGATTGATCGCTTCGGTATGCATCGAGCGGATCACGGTGATGTCATCGGCAATCGTCGCCGTGTGGGGCAGGAGATCGCTGACCCAATTGCCACCCGCGCCGTGCTGCGCGAACTTGCCGATGGGGCCGAGGACGGGATAAGCCTTCTGATTCGCGGTCATGCCGGTCACACGTTGATTGCCGCGAACACTCGCCGGCAGTTCCTCCCCGTGGCGTTGCACCAACACCGGTTTGTGATCGAGCAGATCAATGTGGGACGGGCCGCCCGACATGAAGAGGTAGATGACGCGTTTGGCGGTCGGCTTGAAATGCGGCAGATCCGGCCGGGCAGCCTGAGCCTGACCACCAAGAAGTGAACCGAGGGCGAGCGCACCGAGACCACCGGAGGTCTGGCCAAGGAAGGTGCGGCGTGAGGATTGAAACGGGAGGTTCATTCGCGGGTGATCGTTTCGTCGAGATTCAGGATGAGAGAGGCGACCGAGGTGAGCGCGGCGGTTTGGGCATTGCCCGGACCGTTCAGGTAACCGGCAACGCGTTGGGGTGATTTGTCGAAGTAGGCCAACTGCCGCTCATAAGCGGCCTGCATGATCCCAATTTCGCCGGCGGAAGGATACCGCGCCGTGGCCCACCGAAAACCGTCACGGATCTGTGCCTCGACGTCTTCACCGGCACGCAACATCCGCCGAGCCAATCCTCGCGAAGCTTCAACGAACTGGGGCGCATTCATCAGCGCCAAGGCTTGGAGCGGCGTGTTGGTCTTGTCACGTCGCACGGTGCAGGTTTCGCGGTTGGGCGCGTCAAAGGCGGTCATCACCGGCGGGGGCGAGGTCCGTTTCCAAAAGGTGTAGAGGCTCCGGCGATAAACCTGTCGACCGCGATCCGGGTAAAAATGCTGGGCGGTGAAAAAGGTGGGATGACCGAAGTGACTTACTTCCTTCCAGAGTCCGGTCGGCTGCGGCGGATAAACGCTCGGGCCGCCGAGCGTGAGATCCAACAGCTCCCCGATCGCCAAGGCACCGTCACGCACCGATTCGGCCGAGAGCCGGTAACGCGGCGCGCGGGCGAGAAGCCGGTTGTAAGGATCGCGGGCCAGGAGGGTCTTGGTGACGTTGGAAGATTGCCGGTACGTTCGCGACTGCAGCATTGTCTTCAGCAGATTCCGCAGATCCCAGCCCGAGGCTGCGAAGTCCGCGGCCAACCAATCCAGCAGCTCAGGGTGCGAAGGCCATTCGCCCTGGGAGCCGAAGTCTTCCGCAGTCTTGACGAGGCCCGTTCCAAACAGCATCTGCCAGTAGCGATTCACCGTGACGCGAGCCGTCAGCGGGTTGGCCGGATCAGTCAGCCAGTTCGCCAGGGCGAGCCGGTTGGATTCCGATTCCGCAGGGGGCAGGCTGCCAAACACGGTGGGAATCCCGGCCGTCACGATTTCGCCGTGCTGATCATAAGCACCTCGCACCAACATGGGTGTCTTGCGATCGGCAGCCGCTTCGTCCATCACCATGACCGTGGTCTTCCCGCTTGCGAGCGACTTGCGCAGCACTGCGATCTCCCCGTCGATGCTCTTCGCCAGCTTGTCCATGTCGGAGTTGGCCTTGGCAAAGGCCGCGCTGACTGCGCCGCGCTCAGTGGCGCTACGCTGATGATCTGATCGACGCAGCGTGGCGATCAGTGACTGCCGATTCTCTTGCACCTTGGCAAAGGTGTTACCCCAAGGCGCGGAGCCATGCGCAGCGACAATGGCGGCCGCCGTGAACCCTTTGGGCCTGGCTATCCGATTCCAGCCCGGTTGCAGCTTCGTGCTGACGCTCCAACTCGCGTCCGTACCCAGATAAGTCCCATCTCCCAACAACGCCAATGCAACCAGCGCCGCCTTGCCCTCACCTTTGCCCCAATCCTTCGCGGCCACCGCGATCAGATTCTCCCCTTCGATCAAGAGCGGACGCAGATCGAAGACAGAGGGCGTGCGCCAATCCGGGTTCTTGCCCAAGGGTTTGCCATTGAGCCAGATCTCCGCTTCGTTGTCACAGCTCACGAAGAGTTGCGCCCGGTCGGGTATCGTCGGCAAAGAGAACGTTTTCCGGAACCAGGCAAACTCTCCCGATCCGGCCGGATTCGCCCAAATCCACGAGAGGCCTTTCGCCTCGCCCTGCTTCGGGAGGGGGAAGCTGGGAAGGGATGAGGCCCGACCGGAATTTGCTTCGGCAAGCGTGTCCTGTTCCCATTTTTGACGGGCATCACCAAGCACACCCTCCGGATGGGTTTTCATAAACTCCAGCGCCGCGATGCGTTCCCCGATCACTCTCCGAAATTCATCCGCGTTCTGCAGGAGCGGAGTGATTCCCAGAAACGGTTTCGTATTGCCGTTCTTCGCCCCTTGCCCGCGTTCGGAAGAGGTGTTGAAGAAAGCGAAGAAGCGGTAGTAGTCGCGCTGCGAGATCGGATCGTATTTGTGATCATGACACTGGGCGCACTTCATCGTCAGGCCGAGGAACGCAGTCGATACCGTGTCGATCTGATCCGCAATCCGGGCCACACGATATTCCTCGGCGATGGTCCCGCCCTCGTGCGTGTTCATGCTGTTGCGCAGGAAGCCGGTGGCGACTTTCTGGCCTTCGGTGGCGTCTGCCATCAGGTCACCCGCGAGCTGTTGGCGGATGAACTCGTCGTAGCGCAGGTTGCTTTGAAAGGCATGAATCACCCAATCGCGCCAGCCCCACATTTCGCGGTGATCATCGATCGAATACCCGTTTGAATCGGCAAAGCGCGCCACATCGAGCCAATCCTGTGCGAGCCGTTCCGCGAAGTAAGCACTCCTCATGAGGCGATCGATGGTGCTGTCCCATCCCTCCTCTGGATCAGCCAGAAAGGCATCCACCTCGGCCGGTGTTGGCGGCAAACCCGTGAGGTCGAGATGAAGCCGACGCAGCAAGGTCTCCGGCGCTGCTTCAGGGGAGAATGAGAGTCCCTCGCGCTCCTGGCGTGAGGCGATGAACCGGTCGATCGGGTTCACGGTTTTCGCCTTCACCATGGGGGGGACCGGGCGGGCCACCAGCTCAAATGCCCAGTGACCCGAAAATGGTGCGCCTTCCGCAATCCACCGGGTCAGCAACTTGATCTCCTCGGCCGAAAGCGGATTCTTCTGTTCCGTCGGCGGCATGAGCTCATCTTCATCTTCGTTCGTGATGCGCGCGATCAGTTCGCTCTTATCCGGCTTGCCCGGCACGATCGCCGCATACCCGCCGAGGTCGGCAAACGCGCCCGCCTTCGTATCGAGCCGGTAATCGGCGTCGCGATCCTGGGAATCAGGCCCGTGGCAGGCAAAACACTTTGCCGACAGGATCGGCCGGATATCACGATTAAAGTTCAGCGGCTCCGGGTCTCCGGCGAAGGCGACTGCGATCGGGGCAAAGGTGAGAAGGATCGACAAATACTTCATGGCATTCAGATATTCAAAATAGCGGTAATCGTTTCAGTGCCAATCGGCGATTGTCTTTTTCAAGCGCTCCACAATTTCGGGATGGCTCTTGGCAAGGTCGTGTTGCTCGTGCGGATCCGCTTTGACGTTGAACAGCCGAACCGGCGACGTATCCCAGGCATGCACCGCCTGGTAGCGGGTGGTGTCTTGGCCTTGAAACCGCCGGATCAATTTCCAATCGCCCTCCACGCACCAGAGATACTGCTGGGTGTCGTCCGGATCGCCGACCGTCATGTTGTGAATGGAATGGGTGACGCCGAAGACCCGCTTCCGTCCGCTGCGCGCCTTCGCATCCATGAGGTTGATTCCCGGGAGATTCGCGGGCGTCTTCAAATCGGCAGCCGCTGCGATCGTCGGAAAGAGATCGATCGCGTGGGCCAAGTCGTCGACCCGCTCCGGTGTCACCCGGCCGGGCCATGACACCATGATGGGTGTGCGGATCCCGTTTTCATACGGCGAGCCTTTGGAGCGCAGGGCAAAGCCGTTCCAGGTCTTCTGGTTGGGATCATTGGCATTGGTGCTTCGGGCCGCCCAACCGTTGTCGCAGATGTAGAGCACCACCGTGTTGTCCGCGACGCCTTTTTGGTCGAGGTATCCGAGCAGTTCGCCACAGGTTTCATCGAACCACTCGCACATCGCAAAATACTGGGCGACATCTTTGGCGCGACCGTCCCGGGTGTATTTTTTAAGCAGACGAGCCGGAGGATTGTGCGGCGTGTGCGGCAGGAACGGCGCATACCAGACGAAGAACGGCTTCTCCTCCGCGACCGCCAGGTCGATGAAATCCGTGACCGGCTCCATGCCCTCACGCCCGATCTTCAATCCATCATCGCCATGGCGGCCACGTCGCTTCGGATCGCCATGCGACATCCCGTGCGTGAACCCCCCAGCTTGAAATGAGCCTTCCCACCACTTGCCTGATTGGTGCGCGAGGTAGCCGTTCGCGGTCAGTGTCCGGACAAAACTCGGATGCTGATGAAACTGCTCGCGCAACGGCGCATCCAAGGCAGCGCGATTGTTGCGCCCATCCACGTCGTTGCCCGTGATGCCGTGCTGAAACGGATGAAGCCCGGTGACGATGGAGCCCAGGGACGGCCGACAGAGTGGCGACGCCACGTAGCCCCGCTCGAAAATCAGACTCTGCCCGGCAAGGCGGTCGAGATTCGGAGTCTGAATCTCCGGGTGTCCCATGAACCCGTAGTCGCCCCACGCCTGATCATCGCTGAGGATGAGGACGATATTGGGCTTGCTTGAATCGGCGGCCACCAAGGACAGGCTGAGTCCGAGGGAAAAGATGATTGTGTAAAAAATCTTCATGAGTAAGGGGTAAGGGATGATCATTTTGCAGCAGCAGTTGCGGCCCGCTCCAGCTTTACCTGTTCCACGGTCAGCGCCAGATTCCAGATCTTTACCTCGTCGATCCGTCCGTCCATAAACTCGGCTCTCGAGGAGTGACCGATGTGCATCGTGTTTGCCGGTGTCATCAGAATGGGATCACCGTTGAAAGCGATTCGCTTCTTCAGATCAGCGTCGAGGTAGAGGCGACATTCCTTGGCGGCGTTGTCGATTACGTAGACGATGTGATACCAGCGCTCCAGCGTCAGATCGCCGCCTTCGCCGTTGGATCCCGTGTCCGTGGCGTAGAAATTGACCGCCGTCTCGATCCAATTGTTGCCGTCGCCGATGTCGCCATGGACCTTGGCCGCGTTGACCTTCATGTCGAAGGTCTGATCGCCGCCGTGGCGCGTTCCGAGGATCCCGGAAAACGTCGGCTCCCGGGTGAGATAGACCCAGGCCGAAACCGTGAACGTCGACAAGGCGAAGTCTTTCGCATACGGAATCTCAACATGGTGGCCCTGCTTGCGAATGAACTCCAGGGAGTGGCCCACTTTGCCGGGCGCGGGCTTGGCCCCGACGATCTTGCCGTGATGTGATCCGGCGGAATCCTTGGCGACGTCTCCCGTATCATCGAGCTTCCAGTGGGCGATCAGTTTCGGCTGAGCAGCGGCTGAATTTTTTGAAATTTCAGCTACGTGCGGTTGGCCGAGCGCTCGCGCAATCACGAAGTCCGTCAACTTCTGGGATTGAAACCAGCCGGTCCACATGTTGTGTCCCTGTCCGGCGATCACCTCGATTTCCACCGGACCGCCGGCAACCCGGTAGCGCTTGCCCAATTCCGCCGAATTGGCATCCAGCGGCACCACCTTGTCATTGTCACCATGGATATGGAACAGCGGGACACCGGCGGCCAGCGGCTTCAGCCGGTCAATCGGATTGTGATTGAAAGACTCGCCCGGCAACGGCAGAGCTTTGGCACCAGCGGTGATAATGGGTTCGGCAGCGGTGGCCGCAACCGCGCCCAATAACATTGAAAGAACAAATTGATGCATGGTCAGCAAATACGTTGATCAGGTTCAGGCCAAGAATTCCATCATCGGCTGGCCGTAGCTCCGAGCCGGACGGTCCAGATAGCCTCGTTGACAATTGAAAACGATCCCATGAGCTTTTCCTCCATGTGACGGCGAAGGTTCTCCAGCTCGGTGATTTCCGGTTTCGTCGGTGGTTCGGTGAGGAACAAGGGCCACTTAGGCTGTCCCCAAAACGTCTCCTCATACGACTCGCCCGCGCGCTCCACCAGCAGGAGACCGGAAGTCAGGTTCCCTCCCTGCTCGCCGAAAAGGAGATCGAGCCGAACGGGTTCCCCGCCCAACTCAAACCACTCCCCCGAAGCGAACCCGGCGGCCGCATTCAGGCAGGGTAATGAAGGATGATTGTCCCGCGCCACGTCCAAATTCTCGCGCAAGCTCGAACTGAATCGTGAGCCTTCGAATACCGGCTTCCCATCCACCGAGACCAACAGGTGGTTGTCCGCATAGCCCCAGAAACGGTAGCGACCCGGACGTGGCGGTGCCAGTTGCCCGTGGTACCAGGCCAGCCAGCCGTGATGGGTTTGGTGGGTTTCCAATCCAGTGGTATTGGGGAAGCTGTCATAGGATCCGGCGATTCCGGTAAACCGCAGCGGACCCGTCCTCTTAAGCCCCGACAGGCAACTTTCATCCTGAAAGCCCGATCGCACCAAAGGCAGTACCCGTTGGCCGATCAGGTCCCGGCGGGAATCATCCACCAGGTTCGTGAAAACGATCAGCCTGCCCGGCAACGACGCAGCGGTGAGTTTCATTGAAGGGAGTGTGAGTTCGGGAACGCCGCTGGGACGTTGGGCACGACGATGCATCTCCCCATCGCGATCGAAGTCCGCCGACTCACCCATCACCATCAACTCCTCCGGACTCCCGTCGCGTTTGCCCACGGAGATCT
>JBLFYM010000225.1:0-7529 GCA_047608975.1 Limisphaerales bacterium
GCGCGCCAACGCCGTGGCCATTTTGCCGGCACCCAGAAACCCGATTGTGAGGTCTTTGCCCATTATGGTGCCGGTTGTACCAGCAGCCGAAGAGGGCGAAAAGCTTCAACTCCGTGGATTTCGCCGGCCGGGTCTGGGATTGCCAATCGGTGGCGACGTGCCATGTGGAGGGCCGAGCTCGCGAGTCCGAAGACGTGTGTTTGCTCTGAAGATGAAGGCAACTGGGATTCCGTGTATTGCCACGTAGCAATCGGACCCAAAAGCAACCAACGCTCCGCCACCGAACTGCCTGATTACGAAACGTGGGCACCGATCGCCTCGGTGTAGACCGAATATACAGAGGTGCTCGCGGTCATGAAGAGACGATTTCGTTTACGACCACCGAAGCAGACATTGGAACAGATTTCCGGAAGGTAGATCTGACCGATACGCAGGCCGGCCGGATTGAAAACGTGCACGCCATCGTATCCATCCCCCACCCATCCGGCGCTGGCCCAGATGTTTCCGTCCTTGTCAGCGCGAATTCCATCTGCGCCACCATGTCCGGTGAGGGTTTTCTGCGGATTCTTTGGATCGGGATACTTCAGCTCCATCGACGCAAAATCACGTCCGTTCCTCAGCTCGCTGGTACCCACCACATCCCAGACCCGAATGGGCTTGGGATGACTGCCTCCCGTGTCGGATACGTAGAGCTTCTTGTAGTCAGGCGAAAAACACAGACCGTTCGGTTTGTTGATCTCGTCCGCGACCTTCGTAATTTTGCCGGTCTTATCTTCGATCCGGTAGACCGCCTCTTTCAGGTGCAGCGGTCCCTTGTTGCCTTCGTAGTTCATCATGCTGCCGTAGCCCGGGTCAGTGAACCAAATGCTATTGTCGACCGGATGCACCACCACATCGTTGGGCGCATTGAAAGGTTTGCCTTCAAAGCTGGACGCGAGAACGGTAACCGCACCGCTACGCTCATAGCGAACCACCTGCCGATGTCCATGCTGACAGGAAACCTGTCGCCCCACCCAATCGAAGGTATTGCCGTTGCTGTTTCCGGATGGGCTCCGAAAGGTGCTGACGGCCCCGTTCTCTTCCAGCCAGCGGAGCTGCAGATCATTGGGAATATCGCTCCACAGCAGATACCGCCCGACCCCGCTCCACGCCGGCCCTTCCGCCCACAACATGGACGGGCTGTGATAGATCCGTTGAATCGGGGTGTTGCCCAACTTGTATTTGTTGAAACTGGGATCCAAAGCGATGAGATCCGGATCGGGATAACGCGTGGGAATCACTCCCGTCCAATCACGCGGCGTCGCGCCAAACGAACGCATCGCCATCGTGGCCATCACCGCCGCACCCGCGCGCGTGAGAAAACGCCGTCGCGAAGGATCAAACGTTTCATTGGCAAATGCTTCCTCAACCTCTGGGTGAATGGGGGAGTTGTTCATGCGCACGAGCTAATCGGATCCCGCCCATATCTCAAGCCGGAAATACGCCGGGCGAGTCTGCAGATGAAGTACAGTCCCCACGCTAACAGATCTGTCCCCTTTCCATTGACAAACCACATACCGCGAAATCCGCGTTTCTTCCCGTCTTCTTTTAGGAGTATTGTCGGCACCGCTGAACAATGAAGACCTTGCTGAACGTTCCATGGATTCTCCTCGCCGCTGCCTGCGTGTCGCTCTCCGCCGAGCGCCCCAACATCGTATTGATCCTCGCCGATGATCTTGGTTGGGGTGAGATCGGGGTTTATGGGCAGAAGAAGATGAAGACGCCGAATCTCGACCGGCTGGCGCGGGGCGGGATTCGCTTCACGCAGTTTTACTCGGGCAGCTCGGTTTGTGCGCCGGCCCGTTGCACCTTGATGACGGGCTACCACACCGGCCATGCGCAGGTCCGGGGCAATCTTCGAACCGGCGGCAGTTCGCTTGGCCTGACGAATACCGGCCAGCATCCGTTGGCCAAAGGAACTGTGACCATCGGGCACTTGTTGCAGCAGCGCGGCTATCGCACGGGCGCAATCGGCAAGTGGGGACTCGGCCGCTTCGACAACAGCGGCGCGCCGGATAAGCAGGGTTTTGATCACTACTTCGGCTACCTCTGCCAGCTGCAGGCGCACACGCATTATCCCAATCACCTGTGGCGCAACGGCGAGATCGTAAAAATTCCCGAGAACGACGCCGGCTGGAACGGCACGAAGCATTCGCACGATCTGATGACCGAAGAGTCCCTGAAGTTCATCGACGACAACGCGGATACCCCGTTCTTCCTCTACGTGGCCTACGCCATTCCCCATGTCTCCATTCAGGCAACTCCGGAGGCGACGGCGCAATACGCGGGCAAGTTCGACGAACCCAAAGAGTTCAAGGGCAGCAGCACCTATATCCCGCACAAAACCCCACGCACCGGCTACGCCGCGATGATCCACATGCTCGACCGGGACGTCGGCCGCATTATGGACAAGCTGAAAGCCAAGGGGCTCTCTGACAACACGCTCATCCTCTTCACCAGCGACAACGGCCCGACCTTCAACGGCGGCAGCGACTCCACATTCTTCGACAGCGCCGGCCCCTTCGGCGGCCTCAAGGTCGATCTCTACGAAGGTGGCATCCGTGTTCCCCTCATCGCCAGTTGGCCCGGAAAGATCCGCCCGAACACGGTCAGTCTCCATCCCGCCGCGTTCTGGGATTTGCTACCCACCCTCGCCGAGGTCGCCCGCACCAAACCTCCGCAAGGCATCGATGGCCTTTCCTTCCTGCCCGCGCTCTTGGACAAGGCCGCCCCGCGACATAAATCCTTCTACTGGGAATTCACCGGTGCCCAAGCCGTCCGCATAGGCGATTGGAAACTGGTGAAGAATTCTCCCCGCCGAGCTGGAGTCACCCGCAGGGATCGTCGGACGGAACTCTTCCACCTCGCTGCCGATCCCGGCGAACGCCACGACCTCGCCGCGCAAATGCCGGACAAGGTCAAAGAGCTGGAAGCGGAGATGGCGCGGCAACACAGGCCTTCAAAAAATTTTCCGCTCGTTCGCAAGACGAACAGATGACCGGGCTCAGATCTCCCGTTGGATTGAACGCGTTTTCCCAATACCAACGCGGGGGGCTTGATGCTCCACCAGTCCCGCTGAGCGGGACTGCCACGGGATAGCTGGAACAGCGACGCCGGGCTACTGAATATGGTTCAGGTTTGATTGCGGTCATTCAACTGTTGGATGCATCGTTGACCGCCAGCTCACGAAGTGAGCGCTCAATTCCTTGACGACGTCCTTGTTCCTGGCGGCGACGTCCTGCCGCTCGCCGATGTCTTTCGTCAAGTCATAGAGACGCCAAGCGGACGGTGGGTTGTCCGCGCCGATCTTTTCGTTCAGCCGCACGAGTTTCCACCGGCCTTTGCGGATGGCGCTGTTGTAGATGTTGCGAGTGGGAGCGACGGAGCCGCCTTTCTTTCGTGGAAGCCAACTGCGGTTCTGCCAGCAGAGCCATTCGTGCGGCTGGGACCGGTTCTTTCCGTTGAGGTAGGGAAGCAGGTCCACGCCGTCGGCCGGTTGTCCCTTGGGCATCTGCAGGCCGGCGGCGGTTGCCAGGGTGGGAAACAGGTCGGTGCTCGAAACCATCTTGTGGTAGAACTTCCCGGCGGGAACCTGTCCCGGCCAGCGCAGGATCATCGGCACGCGCACGCCGCCTTCGAAGAGATCAAATTTGTATCCCCGCAACGGCTTGTTGTTGGCGAAGTTTCGGGAGTGACCCGCGTATCGTTTCGTGCTTTCTCCCCCGCCATTGTCGTTGAGAAAGACCACGATGGTGTTGTCGGCGATGCCGTGCTGGTCCAGGCGATCCAGCACGCGGCCGATGCTGCGGTCCATCGACAGCAGCATGCCGTCGTAGATGCGGCGATTCTCGTCCGTCACGCCGGGGAACTTTTCCTGGTCCGCTTCGAGCGCGTGCATGGGGGAGTGAACGGCATTGTAGGCGAGGTAGAGAAAGAAGGGCGTGGACTTGTTGCGGTCGATGAAGGCGCAGGCTTCCGTGCCCCAGTAGTCGGTCAGGTATTCCGGCGCGGGGAATGAATTGTCTTTTCCGTTTCGATACACCGGGGTTCCTTTCCAGAAGGGTGAGTCTCCGCCGCGAATGGCGATGAACTCGTCAAACCCGCGCTGGAGGGGGCTGCCGGTTTTGTATTGCACCCGCTTGTTGCCGTTGAGGTGCCATTTGCCAACGAGCCCGGTGCGGTAACCGGCCTGTTGAAAGACGGACGGCAGCAGTGTCTGCTGGAGGAAGCGTTGAACGCGTTCCTCGCCGTAGATGTTGTCGTAGACGCCAAAACGCTGTTGATACTGGCCCGAGAGCAATCCCATCCGCGACGCGACACAGATCGGGGCGGTCACGTAGGCATCGGTGAACAGCGTCCCTTCCTGGGCGAGGCGATCGAGGTTCGGAGTAGGGATTTCGGATTTCCCGAATTTGGGCAGATCGGAATACCCCATGTCATCCGATAAAATTAGAACAACGTTCGGCAAGCGTGACGTTTGATCCAAATGCGACTTAGCCGCGGGAGCTTTGCGCGGAGTGTCTTTCTTTGCCGTTGTCGGCCGCGCGCTTTTCCCGGTCTTCCGCTCTTGGCTATTCTGCCCCAGAGAGGCTCCGCACGTCGCGAGAACCAGGAAGCTGATGAGGAGGTTTCGGGTTTTCAAGATGCGGCAGAATAGAGACAGCCAGACCCATTCCACAACCTCGGATGATCCAGATCACACGGATGCGCCAGGGCGCGGGCCCGAGACCGGCTCCGCTCGGCGAAAGTGAAAATCATCGGGTTTCGTTTCTTTGAAATACACAATCACATCGTAGGCTGTTCGCATGGTTTTGAGACGTATCATTGTCGCACTATTTCAGATCGCCGTAGTCGCGTCCTGCGCTTGCCTCGCCAATGCCGGCGGCGCCTCGAAAGCGACGGTCAACCGCCCCAATATCATCATCATTCTGGCCGACGACTTCGGCTGGGGGGACGCCAGTTGCAACTACCCGACAACTCCACTGAAAACGCCAGCCATCGACCGCCTCGCCAAAGAGGGAATTCGCCTGACCAACGCACACGCCCCATCGTCAGTTTGCACCCCAACCCGCTACGGGTTGCTCACGGGGCGCTACCCTTGGCGATCCTATTTGAAGAAGGGAGTCCTGGCCTTCTACGCGCCCGCGATGATCACCAAAGATCGAACCACGATTGCGTCCTATTTGAAGTCGCTGGGGTATCGCACTGGAGGATTCGGTAAATGGCACCTGGGCCTGGACTGGACGCCGATCGCCGGCGATCCGGCAAACTGGCGGGCTCACTGGCAAACCAGAGTCTTTGCTGAGGCAATGAAAGTGCAGAATGGCATTGACCATACCAGGCCATTCAAAAACGGCCCCATCGACGTAGGTTTCGACACATTTTTCGGAACGCCGTCCAACTGCTCGAGGCTCCCATTCTTCATCGCGGACGACCGTGTCTACGGGACCCTCGAACGCGACCGGAAGGGGCAATTGCGGGACCCGGCCTGCGCGCGAGACATCGTTGACGACCTCTACGTCGACAAGGCGATACATTTCATGGAAGACCACGGAAAGAATTACGGAAAGGGCCCGTTCTTCGTCTACCTGCCGCTCAATGCCATCCATGCCGCGGTCCTGGCGCCAGAGAGAGTCATCGGCAAGACCGGCATGACCAAACGCGAGGACAAGATTCTTTGGACCAACGAGAGTGTCGGCAAGATTCTGGACGCTCTTGACCGGATGAAGCTCGCGGAGAGCACCCTGGTCATCTTCACCACGGACAATGGGCCAACCGACAGCCCGAAAGCCCGCGGGAAAGGACATCAGCCAACCGGTCCGTATCGCGGGCTGAAAGCCAGCGTCTGGGATGGCGGGACACGAGTCCCCTTCCTGGCCCGTTGGCCCGGACAGATTCCGGCCGGGGCGACCAGCGATCATCTCTTCGGACTCACGGACATACTGGCCACCCTCGCGGGGCTGTGCGGAGAACCGCTGCCCGACGGACAGGGTCCTGACAGCATCAACCGACTGCCGGTTCTCCTCAACCAATCGAATCAGATTGAAGAACGTCCTGCTTTGGTAACCGCGTCATACGGTGGATTTCTGACCGTTCGTGAAGGGAACTGGAAAGCTGTATTTGAGACCAAATGGACAGGCGGAGTCCGCGCGAAGAAATACGGCGGTCCTGCTCCGAAAGGAACACCGAAGGATGGCCCGGGGATTGGACAGCTCTATGACATTGCAGCGGATCCATACGAAAGAAATGACCTCTGGGACAGCAAACCTGAAGTCATCGCGAAATTGAGCCGCAGGCTCCAGGCCATCAAGAAGCATGATAAAAGCGACCCAGCCCCGAAATAGCAGGATCACCCTGCAATTGAAGCTTTGATCGCGGTTCGCAAGTTTGCTCTTGGGCCAGCTCTTCGCGGGAGACGGGAAACGGCGCTGGCATTGTCTTCAGTCGCGTAGTGACGGTTCATCGATAGCCGTGGGTTTGAACCCACGGAAATGTTGCCAATCGAATCCTGCGTCGCGTAGCGACCGCTCAATCTTCTTGGCTTCGATGTTCAAGTGCATTCCAGGACGCTCCCGCGTTCGCAAAGCTACCTCCACCTTGTAGCGTATTGATTCCCCGCTTTGAGGACACGAACTCAGAAACGGCGGGGGCGACTCCTTTACTACTCCATCACTCCGCCACTTCCGGCGGGAGGTGTTGTGGATAGTCCATATGGCTGTGTAGGATTCGGACGATCTGCAGCGTCTTGCGTTGGACGCGGAATAGAATCACGTGTTTCCCCTGTGCAGCGAGCTGGCAGCCTGGAAACAAGTCCTCGCGAGCCCGCGATCGGTTTGGTTCGGTTAGAATCTCCTCGAAGCGATCCCACATCGCGTCGAGATAGACCTGCTCCTGTCGTTCGCCCCATTTCGCCAGCGTGTAGTTTCGGATGGATTGAAGATCCGAAACAGCAGCGTCGGTGAATTCCAAGGTCATGACTTTCCGCGAGCGAGGGCCAGAAACTGTTTCTTGGAGCGCACCTTGACCGTCTCGCCCGCCTCCAGTTGCGCGTACCCAATGGCGGCCTCCCGCTTGAGCCACTCATTCTCCGCCTCTGTCTTCAGAGAATTGCGCAAAGCCTCCCGAACCACCTCGCTGGAGTTGTTGTACATTCCTGATTCGACCTTTTCCTTGACGGCTCGTTCCAATTCAGGAGTCAGCGAAATGTTCATGCTTCCAGCATTTGGCCTTGATCATACTTTGTCAAAGATTGTTATTAGCCTCGGTGATGCAATTCCGGGGTCAGTCAACGATTCCCGACATTGGGACTCCCTCAACAGCAACACCCGGTGTTCGGCGACGCGGTGAACCGCAGATCAGGGAAGCCGCAGATATGTTGAAGCACAAGAAACCAGATGCTCGCCACCTACCGGACACAACTCCGTCCCCAGATCGAACCAGAAACCGACAACAGCTGGCCAATCCCGCAAGTGGATATTGGAGTTGATGAC
>JBLFYM010000226.1:0-7276 GCA_047608975.1 Limisphaerales bacterium
CGCACGAGCGTGCCGGTGCGCGGTTGGTGGATTTCGGTGGCTGGGAGATGCCGGTGCAATACTCCGGCATCGTCGATGAACATCTCTGCGTTCGGCGGGCGGTTGGCATTTTCGACATCTCGCATATGGGCGAAGTCACGGTCACGGGTGCCGGTGCGAAGTCCTTTCTCAACCGCGTCCTGACGAACGACATTGGCAAACTTTTTCCCGGCCAAGGGCAGTACACGATCATGTGCAATGAACGGGGGGGGGCGATTGATGACCTTTACGCCTACCGGACCGGTCCGAAGGAATACTTGCTGGTGATCAATGCGTCGCGGATCGACGAAGACGTGGCGTGGCTGGAGTCGCAATTGGCAGCCTGCCCGGATGAAGAAATCTCGGTGAAGAACGAATCGGATGCCCTGGCCGCCGTGGCGATTCAGGGGCCGAATTCTCCGCCGCTGTTGGACCTCATGTTCCCGGGCCCGTCGATTGCTGAGATCTTCGCCGACCGCCCTTCCGACCTGCTGAAGAATGAGTTGGGCACGTTTTTGTTTGGCACGAGCCAGGTGCGCGTTTCGCGAACCGGATACACGGGAGAGGACGGCTTCGAACTGATTGCGCCTGAGGATCTCGTTGTGCCGCTCTGGGAGAAGGCGTTGGCACTGGGATCGTCCTTTGGACTGCAACCGATCGGGTTGGGCGCGCGCGACACTTTGCGCACGGAGATGTGCTATCCGCTCTACGGCCATGAATTGAATGAGGATACCACCCCGGTCGAGGCGGGCGTTGGTTTCTTCGTGTCGTTCGAGAAGCAGGAGTTCAACGGGCGTGAAAAACTCTCCACCCAAAAAACGGACGGCACCGCCCGACGTCTGGTCGCATTCAGGATGACCGGAAAGTCCGCGCCTCCCCGTCCGCACTACGCAGTCTACGCGAACGGCGAGAAGATTGGGGAGACCACGAGCGGAACGCTGAGCCCGTCCATGAACATCGGAATCGGACTGGCGTATGTGTCGACCGAATTCGCCAAACCGGAGCAGGCCATCGAGATTGAGATCCGCAACCGCAGATTTCCCGCCGTCACGGTAAGAAAGCCGATTTACAAAAAACTGGCCTGACGCTATTCCATCCCCACCTATGAGTTCAGAGATCCCCGCCGAATTGAAGTTTGCCGAGTCACACGAATGGTTGCGCGTAGAGGGAGACGTTGCCACCGTCGGTATTTCGGACCATGCCCAGCAGGAACTGACAGACATTGTCTACGTCGAGTTGCCGGAAGTCGGCGCGGTATTCAGCGCCAAAGACGAATGCGCCACCGTCGAATCGGTCAAGACGGCCAGCCCCATTTACGCCCCCGCAGGTGGTGAAGTGATTGAGATCAATCCCGATCTGGATGCCGAACCCGGCAAGGTCAATTCCGAACCCTACACCGGCGGCTGGTTCTTCAAGCTGCGACTCAGCAATCCGGAGGACGCGGCCGGACTGCTGGATGCCGAGCACTACAAAGCTCAAATCTCCGCCTAACCGGAAGTCTGGACGACATCCTGTTGGCTGAGATTCGGGTCCGAAATCTCTCCAAATCAACCAGATGAAATCGCGAATCGACATCGGACGGATCCGTGAATCGGTCGGGCAGATCGACCCAGTGTTTCTCGACTCGCGGCTGTTCACCTCGGAGGAGTTGAATGAACGTCTGAGGGTCGAACTTCTGCTCAAGGATGAAACCCGAAATCCGGTGGGGTGCTTCAAAGGGCGTGGTGCGGAGTATCTCGCAGCCAGGCATCCCTCGGGTCGCCCGATCATCTGTGCGAGTGCCGGGAACTTTGGGCAAGCCATGGCTTATGCCTGTGTGCGTCGCGGCATTCCGGTGACCGTTTATGCCGCCGTGTGTGCGAGCCCGATCAAACTGGAACGGATGCGCGAGTTGGGGGCGGAGGTCGTGCTGTTCGGTGATGACTTTGATGCGGCGAAAAACGAGGCGAAACGGGTTGCTGCGGACGGAGATGCCCGTTTCGTTGAAGACGCGCTCGATTCGGAAACCGTGGAAGGTGCCGGCACGATGGGGCTGGAACTCAGCGCGGAAGCCGGTGCGCTCGATGCCCTTCTGATTCCGCTCGGGAACGGTGCGATGTTCAATGGCATCGCCACGGTTTTCAAAGAGCTCCAACCAACGACGCGCATGATTGCAGTGCAGGCGGAAGGCGCTCCTGCGATGATTGATTCCTGGCGCGCACGGCGAGTTGTTTCACACGATCACGTCACCACCATCGCCGATGGTCTTGGCGTCCGTGAACCCGTTCCCGAAGCCGTGGACGATATGATGGAGTTGATTGATGATGGATTGTTGGTAAGTGAAGCGGGGATCCTCACCGGCATGCGTTGGTTGCGGGATCTGGCCGGAGTGATTGTTGAGCCGTCCGGTGCGGTCGGCGTCGCAGCCGTGCTTGAATCCTCGGGCCGATTCGCCGGCCAACGAATCGCTACTGTGTTGTGCGGGGGGAATGTTTCCGAGGACCAGGTCAAGGAGTGGATACCGTGAACCTGCGGAAAGATATCCTTGATTACTTCGATGCCGAAGTGAGGCAGCGCGGTGGCATATTGGCCTCGAACTGCCGACGCGAAACCGATCAGAACGTTTATCGAATCATGTGTTTGGGGAGTAGCGTGAGATCTACGCGCGTGATTGCCGAAGGATGGTGCGAACCAGATGGCTGTTGGAGTTCGCGCTTCAGCGTGTGGTCACGAACTTGTTCTGAGCCCTTCAGGCCCGGCCCGATAAATCGTGAACTCCAACCGGGGCGCGGACCGATCTGATCGTGACACCGGGGAGGGTTCATCCTATCAATCCCGGACTCATGAAGTATTCCTCGTTTATTCTGGGACTGGTTGCGTCCGCTTTTTTGTTCACAGGTTCGTCTCAGGCGGCCAAGCGGCCAAACATCCTGTTCATTTTCTCGGACGATCACTGCCAGCAGGCGATCAGCGCGTATGGCAGCAAACGGATTCACACGCCGAATCTGGATCGCATCGCCAACGAGGGCATGAAGTTTCGGAAGTGCTACGTGAGCAACTCCATCTGTGGGCCCAGCCGCGCGGTGATCCAGACAGGGAAATACAGCCACCTGAATGGCTTCGTCCGAAACGGGAATTTCTTCAACGGCGATCAACAGACCTTTCCCAAGCTGCTGCAGAAGGCGGGTTACCAGACCGCGATCGTCGGCAAATGGCACCTCGGCAGCACCCCCAAGGGTTACGACTACTACGACGTGCTGAAGGGGCAAGGGCCTTACTACAATCCACCGATGATCAGCGAGGGAGCGGATGGTAAACCAGTCACGAAGGCACACACCGGTTACACGACCCACATCATCACGGACAAAGCCCTGACCTGGCTGAAGGAGGAGCGCAGTGACACCAAGCCCTTCATGCTGATGTATCAGCACAAGGCGCCGCACCGCAACTGGCAGCCCGGACCGAAGTATCTGACGATGTATGACGACGTGACGATTCCTGAGCCGGCCACGTTGTTTGACGATTACTCCGGGCGCAGCAAGGCGGCGACCTACCAAAAGATGGAGATCGCGAACCACCTGTCCGACAAGGATCTCAAGCTGGTCGCTCCCAACAATCTCACACCCGAACAAAAATCAACCTGGGACGCGGCCTACAATCCCAAGAACGCTGATTTCAAGGCTGCCAATCTTTCCGGCAAGGCCTTGGTGAAGTGGAAATATCAACGCTACGTGAAGGACTACCTGCGTTGCGTGAAGGCGGTGGACGACGACATCGGCCGCGTGCTGAACTACCTCGACGAATCCGGGTTGGCGGAGAATACTGTCGTCATCTACGCCTCCGATCAGGGTTGGTACCTCGGTGAGCACGGCTGGTTTGACAAACGGTGGATGTACGAGGAGAGCCTGCTGACGCCGCTGCTCGTCCGTTGGCCGGGCACAGTCAAAGCGGGAAGCGTGAGCGATGACATCGTTTCGAATCTGGATTTTGCGGAAACGTTCCTCGACATCGCCGGTGCGAAAGTTCCGGCGGACATGCAGGGCCGCAGCCTCGCTCCGATCCTGGCAGGCACCACGCCGAAGG
Source organism: Limisphaerales bacterium (assembly GCA_047608975.1). GTDB lineage: Bacteria > Verrucomicrobiota > Verrucomicrobiia > Limisphaerales > JAYPXF01. The sequence continues at coordinate 4,081 of JBLFYM010000226.1, forward strand.
ACTGGCGGCAGGCGTTCTACTACCACTACTATGAGGGATTGCGGGGAGGTCATTCCGTTCCACGGCACTACGGAATTACGACGGGGCGTTACAAGCTGATCGACTTCTATGAGGTCGGCACCACCGAGCTGTTCGATCTGAATTCTGACCCGGAAGAATTGCAGAGCGTTCATGGCGATCCAAAGTATGCGAAGATCCAGACCGGACTCGAACGCGATCTGAAGAAGCTCCGGGCGGAGTTCGGAGTGCCGGAGGAAGATCCCGCCGGGGCAGCTCGCCCAAAGAATCAACGCAAGCCGAAGGGTAAGGGCAAGGGCAACCGCAAGAAGAAGCCCTGAAACGTTCGCGCAACATGAGGCATCTCACGATTCTCGCGACGGCCATTGCCGCCGGAATCTCGGTTGGCTGATTTTGCGGGTAGTTCCGCGCTCTTTGGCGCAAGGTTTGCGACCTCATGAAGCTTCGATTGTCTCTGCTCCTCCTGGTCTGCGTGACGCCGTTTGCTGCGTCCGCGGCGGACAAACGCAAACCGAACGTCCTGTTCATCGCCGTCGATGACCTGCGACCGCAGATCTTCAGCTACGGCCGCGAGAACATGATGACGCCGAACATCGACCGGCTGGCAAAGCGGGGTACGTTGTTTGAGCGAGCCTATTGCATGGTTCCCACCTGTGGCGCATCGCGCGCCAGCCTCATGTCGGGTGTACGCCCCGCCAACAACCGGTTCGTGAACTATCTCGCCCGGGCTGACAAGGATGTTCCCGGAGTGAAAACGTTGAACACGCATTTCAAGGAGAACGGCTACCACACTGTGAGCCTCGGAAAGGTGTTCCACGCTCCGGCCGACAACGCCCATGGCTGGAGCGAAACTCCCTGGCGGCCAAAAGCACCCGCCTATGCGGACGCGGCAAGCATGGCCAACGCCCGGAAACGAAAGGGGAAATCGACGCGCGGCCTGCCTTACGAATCGGGGGATGTAGAAGACGGTTTCTATGCCGATGGCAAGACAACTGCCAAGGCCATCGCTGACCTTAAACGTCTGTCGCAGAACGATCAGCCATTCTTCCTCGCGGTCGGATTCATGAAGCCGCACTTGCCATTCGTCGCTCCGACCCGCCATTGGGACAAGTATCCTGCGAGCGAGATTCACCTGCCCGGCAATTACCATGCGCCGAAGGACGCGCCCAAGGAATCGCTACATACCTTCGGGGAACTTCGGGCCTATGCCGACGTGCCGCGCAAGGGAGCACTGAGCGATGAGATGGCCCGTGATTTGATCCGCGGTTACTACGCCTGTGTCAGTTACACGGATCGCAACGTGGGGCGGTTGCTCGATACGCTTGATAAGCTCGGCTTGCGTGACAACACGGTGATCGTGCTGTGGGGTGATCACGGCTGGAACCTCGGCGAGCACCAGCTGTGGTGCAAACATTGTTGCTACGAGACTTCGATGAACGCGCCGCTCATCATCAGCGCGCCGCATCTAAAATTCGCGCAGACCGGCACCCGCACCCGCTCACTGACCGAGTTTGTGGACATCTACCCGACGCTTTGTGAACTGACCGGCCTGGATCTGCCCGCGCATCTGGAGGGCAATAGCGCGCTGCCGGTTCTTCGAGATCCGAACGCGGTAGTGAAATCCTCTGCCATCGGTCGCTATCGCCAAGGAGACACCATCAGGACGGACCGCTATCGCTTCACGCTCTATTCGGACACCAAAGGGAAACAGATTGCCCGAATGCTCTACGATCATCGCGCGGATCCGGGCGAGAACATCAACATCGCCGAACTGCCCAAGCATCGGAAACTCGTGGCGGATCTGACTCAGAAGCTGAAACAGGGCATGGGTAAACCGAGCCGGCGGCCTTAAGCCGGAACGATGCAGTACAAAGCTCTGGGGTGTATCTGGCTGGCATCCCTCCGGGATGCGCACTTATTCCCCAATCTAACCGGTGGTGTCACTCGTTCCTCGCTCAACCACCGGCTAATTGCTTTTAAGCCTCCGGCTTAGGTTTGGAAAAATCACGAATCAGGATGACCGGAACGCTCAAGGCCGCAGCACTGAAACCACACAGGCATCCGGATTCAGGTACTTCTGCGCGGCGTTCTGTACGCGAGCCCGGTTGACGGCCGCATAGCGCGCGTCTTCCTTTTCGTAGTTGTCGTAGCCCAGCCCGTAGAGTTCATCGAGCGCAGTGCTCATGGCGTAGCCGCCCAGTTCCTGACGGGCGATCTTGCGTTGGCCGATGACCTTGGCTTTGGCCCGGTTGAGTTCTTCCTCGCTCAAGCCTTCGCGCTGAAGGGTTCGGGCTTCCTCTAGAAGTTCTTTCTCCACCTGATCCACCTTGTCCGGCGAGGTGCCGCAGTAGAAGGCGAAGTATCCCGGAACCAATCCGAGAAAGTTTTGGGCACCGACGTAGTAGGCAAGGCCAAGCTTTTCACGAATCCGGGTGAACAGTCGGGAACCCAGATCACTGCAAGCTTCCTGAATGAGTTCCAACGGGTGGCGCTCAGGATCATCGAGCGTGGTGGTCGGGAAGCCGATCACCAGCACGGCCTGTTTCTTGTCGCGAGTCTCAATGACCCGCCGGCGGTTCATCAGCTTTTCGAACTGGTCCAGCACCGGCGCACGCGGCGGGGCATCCGGGCGCCATTTTCCAAAAGTCTTCTTCACCGCCGCCTCAACGGCATCGGCCTTCACATCGCCATAGATGGCCAGGACACAATTGTCGGGCGTGGCAATCTGTGCGTGCAGATGGGTCAGATCCTCCACCTGCAGTTTCGTGACGCTCTCTTCAGTTCCCAGGTTGTCCAAGCCGTAACCCTTGGGCCCAAACAGGGCGCGGCGCATCAGTTTGAAACAGCTGGGCAGCAGGTCGTCGCGCTGTTGTTTGATGGCGGCCAACTGAATCTGGCGCTCGCGTTCCATCGCCTCCTTGGGGAAGGCGGGATTGATGAGAATGTCCGATACAAGATCGAGACCGGTCTCAAAGTCTTCGCCCAGAACTTCGGCGGTGACACCGAAGCTGTTGTTGCCGCCGTAGGTGTCCAGATGTCCGCCGAGGGATTCGATCTCTTCAGAGATCTGATCCGCCTTGCGAGATTTTGTGCCCTTGATGAGCAGCTTGGACATCATTGCCGTAACACCGCTGTTCACGGGATTTTCGGCGAGAACCCCCCCCCCTGAACACCGTAC
>JBLFYM010000227.1:0-6858 GCA_047608975.1 Limisphaerales bacterium
AGAGCGAAACATGCGGTTCGTCGTAGTGATCGAAAAGGAACTGCGCGAATTTGATCGTCTCTTGCTCGAGACCTTCGGAGGTGTAACAGGCGGTGCCGTAACCGCGATGCGAGGTGTCGCGTTTGCCGCCAATCAGTGCGTAAAAATCGGGGTGAGCCTCTTTCATGGCGTCCCTGCGGTGCACGAAAACATGACCGTGGGCATAACCGACGTTGCCGAGCACGTGGTAGCTGGAATTGATGCCGATTCGGCGGCCCCAAATGACATCGTGCCAGGAAAAGCCTGCGTAGTTATACCAGTTCGCATAGCGCAGCGGGTAATCAGGCCGAATCGTTGTATCGCGTTCGAGATTGTCGATGCTTACCGTACCCATTCGGGGCACGACCTCGCCGACTTCACCGGGCATAAACCAGCGCACGCCCAGAGATCGGAGCAAATCGTAAACGGCGTTGAGGGAACCGCCTTCGTCCTGCATCCAGAATCCACCTTTGGTGTGCGTGTGGTCGCTTTTTTGCCACAGCTCGCTGTTGTCCTCGCCATAACCTTCGAACATGACCTGGAGTTGATCGCTCTTGTTCCAAACGGCTTTGTATAAGGTGCGGTAAGGGAAACCCCAGGCAGCGTCGGCGTGTTCGGCTGTGATTTTGTCCCACTCGGCCCTGGCCTTGGCCTCGAGGTCTTTGTTGCGTTTGTGGGGATAGGGATTCGGCGGCGTGTAATCGAAGTCATGCCCGATCAAGGTCAGCCAGTTTTCGCCCGAGGCGATGCGGTAGGCGCCGTATTTGAGTCCCTCGGGCATGACGCCCAGTTTGTCGGTGTGTTCGCTGCGGCCGACGTAGATTTGAACCCGAGTTCCGTCGGTAGGCTCATGCACAATGGGCAAGCGCGCTGTGGTGATCTTGTGCAGATAACGCTGCAATTCAAAGGCGGCCAGGTTCACCATGCGTAGTGGCTTTTCGGCGATGATGATCTCGGCGCGAGGCTGGCCGTCTTCGATCAAAGTCAGCGGATTAGCAAAGACCAGGGGCCCCGTGAAAGACAGCATCACGGCAGCAATGGCGAGCGAATGGATATAGGTAAAACGATTCATTGTGGGTAGAGCTATTGACTGATTAGAGTTGTTTGTTTAGGCGCAATGTCAGAGGGCCAAGCCTTCGGGCGGACGCCGTTGACAGCCCGATGGGCAAATTCACGAAGCGATGCGGCCCGTTCGCCAAGAAACCCTGGATTCCTCGTGATTTCCCGAACGTCCCCTCCAAAGAAAAACTCATACCACACACAGGCCGCCAGATAGCTGCCGGCGCCGCTGGCATGGGAGCCATCAAGTTTGAAGACTTTGTCGGCGCCATCAGCCCCTCGCCACGCAAAGCCGCCATTAAGTGAATTGGGTTCTTTGGGAAGCTCAGGATACTTTGGATTGTTGTAGTCGAAATCAGGATCTCTCGCGAATTTCCATTCGGGAGTTTCCGCTGCCAATTGGAAGGAATTCCCGACAGGAATAATTTTCTTAATCCCAATCTCTTTGGCGATGGTGTTGTAGTTGCGGGTGAGCTCCTGATACATAAATCCGGGAGGATTTTTATCCATATTCATCCTGTTATGATCAGGTCTCCAGGCCCAAGTCTGGTGAAAAACAACCTCGGCTTGTGGGGCGTATTTCTTAATGTAATCGTAGAGGTTCTGCGCGTATGGCCTGTAAGTGTCGATCTTGAAGCTGGTTGGGCTGGATTGCTGGATGGTCACATAATCCCACTTCTCGGCAGTCAGCATCTCCGTGAGTGTCATCTTCTGCCTATTATATTCGTAAAGCTTCGCTTTCGGGTCCTCAGGATTCGCCTCTCCAAGCAATGCGGCATCATAGTGTCTCTGGATCGTGCACCCGCCCGGAGCAGCAACACCGAGAATAAGTTCATGCCCGGAATCCTTCACGATTCCTGGCAGCATGCTGGTAGCGTTCTTAAGAAAACTGTTGCCGAGTCCGAGGATTTTCAGCGACTTTTTTTCTATCGAGGTTGGTGCCTGGGCATGAACACTCTGCGTCAAGGCCAACGAGCCCACTGCCACTGCCACGGCCACGGCCACGGCCAGAGCTGCTGCATATCGAGTGATTGAGTCGACGTGTTTTTTAATCTCAATTTTCATATTTGAACTTTCCTACTCTGCTTGTGGAGTTTTTTATGGCAAGCGGCGTATTTCGCCCTGCATCGACACTGGATTTCATGGTCCCTTCCGTAAACGGGTAACGTCAGCCTTCAGCCTCGCCCCATCCGACACCGGCTTTCCCGCGCGGATGTCATCTTCGCGAAACACCGCCAACTGCACGGAGCCGACGCCTTCTTCACCGTGGCGGTTCAGGGTAGAACGCTGATGATCGTAAATGATGTAGATCGTCCCGTCCTCCGCCTGCACGCCATCGGGATAAGACGACTCGCGTTCGTCCAACAGAATTCCACTGCCCCACGTGGCGCCGTCGTCATCGGACAGGAACGCGGACAGGTGAGATCGTTTGCCGTCCGGCGCGTTGTTCCGAACCATGAGCAGCGCGCCCGATCGCAGTCGTCGAACGAAGAACCGCTTGTTCGCAACCGTCCGGCCTTCGAGATACATCGTGCCTTCCTCCCAAGTTCGCCCGGCATCGGTCGAGACGCTCTGAGCCATGCCGCCGGTGTTCCGCAGCAGCATCCACAAACTGTCGTCGCGGCGCTCAACGATCATGTGTTCGTCAACCCGCGTGCCCGGGATGCGAACCTGCCCGATACGTTCGAAGCTGGCACCTTCATCGGTCGAGCGATAGACATTCGATCCGCGTTCTTCGCCGAGGTCGTGCGTCAACATTTCCACTGTGTAGGGCGCGAGGTCGTCCGGATCGAAACTGACGTTCGGCACGTTGGTGTTATCCCTCCAGAGGCCGATGCAGAGCAACCAATCGCCATTTTTCAGCGCCGTCGGCTTGTTCAGCATCACGCCGTTGGCGATTCGGCGTGGCTCGGTCCACTCCGGTTTTTCGGCACCGGGATCTTCGGTCACGATCGCCCAAACACCCATGCGGCCGTCCTGAACTCCCGCGCTCTGAGCCCAGAAAAACCAAAGCCGCCCACGCGGATCGATCCAAAGACAAGGGTCGTAGGTATGGACAAACCGGGGCGCCCGGACCAGCAGCTGCTCGGACCACGTGACGCCGTCGTCGCCGCTCGTGGCGAGCACGACATAACTTTTCGAACTCTCCACACCTCGCGGGCTCGGTCCCGCATACCAGGATGCCCAGAGCCGCCCGTTCGCGGCGCGTTCGATCGCCGGAACGCCCTGCGCGCCACGAGCGCTCTTCACGGTATCCGGATCGAACTCAGCCGTTACCCGCGGCGGCTGCAAGGCAAGATCGGGAAGTTCAGCAGAGGCTTGCGCCAGTAGCGCGACAGCGCAGGTTGCGACGCATGCGATGAGGAAGGTGGTGTTTGTCATGGTTTGATGCTGGTTCAATTTTGATCAAGGTCCTGCACAGGCGGTTTCCACTTGGGATTTGGATAGTCGGGATGCAGGCCGATCATCCGGGGTGTCGATGGTCGAACCGGGCTCCAGTTAATGGCGTAGGGATGATCTTGGCAAAGGCGTTCCATCCGCTCCCAGTTGGCCACCACCCGCTTCGTGATCGAGTCGTCTTTCTTACGCCAATAGGAGTCCATCGCCACGATGTTCTCGATCAGTAATTCGGTGAATGTCAGGCCCGCTTGAATGAACTCCACGCGCTCGAGGTAAATCTCGGGAGCGTCTCCGGCTTTCTCAGCCGCGGTCTGCAAATGGTCTCCGGCTTCACGCAGCAGCTCCTTCGTGTAGAGCTGTGGAAAATTAAACACGCCACCACCGTAGCCCTTTTCATCCACGAACTTCATGCGCGCCGTTTCCACCGTTCCGAAATAGGCTCGCACATCAGCAGCTGCTGGACCGAAGGCGCGCCGATAGTAATCTTCGAGGATCGCCTGACCGTCCTTCGATGGGTTCCAAACCAGCTGAGCTGTCACGTAAAGCTGCGGCCCTTGCGTCGCCCAGTGTTCCCAAATCGTATCGATGTAAATACCGATGCAGTGATTCTCCGCAGCGAACTGGATGTTCTCGATCGTTTGCTCGATCGACACATCCGGCAGGCCCTGTTGCCAGCCCGCAGGCGACCCGGTGTTCGGCCGCCACGCGACCTGATGCGCGAGTTTGCCCCACGACGCCAATTGCTCGCGATGCGTCGTTCCCCAAGTCGAACCGCGATCGACGAGATGGGTCCGTCCGTAGAAATTCGCGACGCTCATCATGATCACGTTTTCTGCAGGGCGAGCCTTGATCGGCGCCGGGCGCGAGTGGCCGTAACTCAGCATCATCACGCGGTAATCTTTGTCCGGGTAACGCTCCTTGAGGAGACCGGCGAGCTGGTTGGCAAAAGTCACGTGCCGGTCGGACAAGGCCGGGCGCTCTTCGCGATAGTGATGCCAATGCATTAGCCGCGGCTCGCCGTCCGGGTGATCCCAAGCGCGGCAGTTTTCGCAGACACAGTGCCCGCTCGACCAGCCGTCGTTAGGCGAACCATTGAAGACGGTCGCGTTTGGGTCTTGTTCGAGTTGGTGTTCGACATCGGCGAGCCACTGCTTCCAAACCGCCGGGTTTGACTGGCAAAGTTTGGCGTTCTTCGGGCTCGGATGACCGTTGCGAGTTCCGTCGGGCTGAAGCGCGAAAAGCTCCGGCTGAGTTTCGTGGAAACGCTCCCACCAGCCGCCGAAAGCATGCCCTCCGGCAATGTTCAGCGATCCAAGTTGCAACCGCTGAACCCGCGTCCAGTCGTGCGCCCTTCCGTAACCTTTGTTGCTCAGCTGAGAATATTGAAAGGCGCCGCCTCGAGCGCGAATCTGTGGGTGATAACGAAATTCGAACGGCTCCAAGGCAATCGTCTTCCTTTGCGGAACATCCTCGCCCAGCTCCCCCGGCCAAAGCCAGCGTATCCCCAGATAATCCTGAAGAAACGTGTAAACCGCGTTCGCCGTCCCGTACTCCAGCTGCCGCCCGACGATTGGGTCGTCGATCCCCTCGACCGTCAGATTTTCCGGATCCCAACGATCCCGACCCGCAATGACGAGGTGATTTCCGTTAGCCGCGATGAGGATTTCCTCCGGGTGTTGAAAGTCGAAGTCGATCTTGGGAAACAGCGTCTTGATCGCCGGTTGGTAACCCACCCAGATCGCCCGGTCCGGCAGCTGCTGGGGTGTCCCCTCGAGCAATTCCGGCCGGACGCCGCAGGCCTTTTCAATGTAATCCGCAAGCTCGACCGCAGCGTCGCGAGTGAGCGGCGGCGCATCAGCAAAGAGAACCAACGGAGCCGGGGCGACACCGGCTTTCTGATCGACGAGGACGAATGGAGCAGCGCCAACGACCGCTGGCAGAAGCAGCAGAGCGCAGAATATTGCGAGCGAAATGTTCTTCATGTGGGGTTTCATAAATAGTTAGGAAATTCGGGGCCGACCGGTGGTTTGATGGCTTTCCTCAAACGCCTCGGCAATGCGATCGAGTGCTTTCTCGACGATCACCAGTTCTTCAGGCTCCAGCGTGCCGTAAAGGGTTTCACGGACTTCTTCCGAGTTCTTCCTGAGTTGGGTGTGCCGCGCCTGTCCGTTTTTGGTCAGAAAAACCAGCCATGCGCGACCGTCCGACGGGTCCGGCTGACGCTCAACCAGACCTTTGTGTTCGAGCAACTCGATCATCGTCCCGATCGTCCGCGCGTCCGACGAACATCGAGCCGACAGCTCCTTCTGAGTGATGCCATCTTCTTCCGCAAGATAAGACAGCAGGACGTACTGATCCGCCGTCGTCTCGAACTGAAGGAAGTGTCGATTCGAATGACGATGCAGGGCGGAATACGCCGCTCGCAACCGCATCTGGAGTGTCTCGCAATATGGGTTTGTGTTGGGCATGGCCACGAGTCGTCAGAGTCTTAATTAATGGGTATACGGAGTATCTGCTGCCGTCAAGCCTCAGGTTTTACGTTGGGTCACTTGCAGGACTCTGGCTTGGCTGCCTCTACATCACTGAACTGATAGGGATTTCCTTTTTGGCGCTGCCGCTCCCGAGTCACGGTTGGCTGGGGCTGATCGACATCCAGCCCATCTCGATTTCCGGAGATGCCGCAGGAACCGCCGAGGCTATGGCCCGACCCGTCTATTGAATAACCGAAGGCCAAGCCTTCGGGCGGGTGCCGTTGACAGTCTGATGGGCAAATTCACGAAGCAATATGGCCCGCCCGCCAAGAAACCCTGGATTCCTCGTGGTTTCCCGAACGTCCCCACCAAAGAAAAACTCATACCACACACAGGCTGCCAGATAGCTACCTGCGCCGTTGGCATGGGAGCCATCAAGTTTGAAGATTTTGTCGGCACCATCCGTCCCTCGCTATGCAAAGCCGCCATTAAGTGAATTGGGTTCTTTGGGAAGCTCAGGATATCTTGGTTTTTTATAGTCGAAATCAGAATCCCTCACGAATTTCCACTCGGAAATTTCCGCTACCAATTGGAAGGCATTCCCGACGGGTATAATCTTTTTAATCCCAACCTCTTTGGCGATGGTGTGGTAGTTGCGGGCGAACTCCTGATACATAACTTTGCTTCTTCGACGTTTCCAGTGGCATGACAGGTTCTGGGGAAATTCCAAATTCCAAAACTCAAGCCTCACATAAACTTCAAACTCCAATCCGGTTCCATTCGCCGAGATCGGCCTCCAGGGTCTGGCCGGAGGTGGGATTCTCGCTGATGACGAAGCGGGAGAGTTCGGCGGTGGCGTTCTTCTCGATCACGCATTGCAGCGGGCGGGTGGCCGATAGCGGGTGGAAGG
>JBLFYM010000228.1:0-6790 GCA_047608975.1 Limisphaerales bacterium
CCACTTGGGTGCGCGGCGAAAGAGCGGAATCTTCTGTTCGAGGTAAACGTTGATTCCGGTGAAGAAGATCGGTGTGCCGGCGCTCTGGTCCTCTTCATCCAAAGTCATCGGGAGGTAGAGCGGGACCATCAGCGTGTCGTGTCCTAGCTTGCGCAACTCGGCGACCAGGGCGTTGTCCCGGAAACAGTTCCCGCAATACATCCCCCCCGCGCCCGGCGTGATCTGGACGATGTTCATGGGTTCAGGCGGAAGAGAGCGCGGGCTCTTTGGGCATGCCGACGGGCAGTGAATCCGGAACGGTGGCAAACTCCCCGAACGCGTTCCAGAGGTGGCTGAAGTCTTTGTTCACGTCACCGGAGAGGCAGTCCGTGATGTCGTCGGCAAGGTCGGGGTATTTGTCGATGACCTTCTTGAACGAGAACCCCGGTTCGTAAAACGCGTAGACCAGTTTCCGCATGTTCTCGATTCCTTCTCGCAGAGAGACCGCGTAGTCGGTGAACCGCGCGGGTGAAAGATCGTTCGCCACCAATCCTTCATGAACGGCATCAGCGGCCATGACTCCGCTCTTGAGGGCGAGCATCAGGCCGGAGGAAAACACGGGATCCAAAAAGCAAAACGCATCACCGACCAGCAGGAGACCGTCGCTGCCGCAGTGATCGGAATGAAAAGAGAATTCGCTGGTGATGTAGTGCGGCCCGACCTGTTTTCCGTCGGCCAGGTATTCCTTGATCCACTGGTTCTCGGCGACTTCGCGTTCGAAAATGTCCTTGGGCTTTTTGACCTTGTCGCGCGACAGATACTTGCCTTCAGCCACGACGCCCACACTCACACGATCGTCGTGCAGTGGGATGTGCCAGAACCAGCCCTTCTCCGGAATGAACGCGACGGTGGTCTGTCCCTCATCATAACCTTCGTCCCGTTTGGCACCTTCGTAGTAGGTCCAGACGGCGACCTTGTTCAGGAACGGGTCTTTCTTGCGCCAGCCATTGCGGACGGCCGCAAACGCTTCCTTGCCCGTGCAGTCCAGCGTCATCGGCGCGCGGTATTCGGTTTCGTTTCCGTCCTTGTCAATCGCGCGCACTCCGACGACGCGGTCGCCTTCGCGCAGGAGTGCTTTGACGGTCGTCTCCTCCCGGATTTCCGCACCCTTTTCCCGGGCGTGGTTCATGAGCATGTGGTCGAATTCGGAACGGTAGACCTGCCAGCTTTGGGCGACGGTGTCCTTGTCGTAGCGGTTCCAAAAATAAAAGGGCTGACTCGCGCGACCTGAAGGTGCCACGAACTGCACACTGTATTTCTTTACGAAGGCCGAGGCCTTCATCATCGGAATGATTCCGAGACGTTCCATCGGCTGGTAGGTAAAGGGGATGAGTGATTCGCCCACGTGATAGCGCGGGAATTTCTCGCGCTCGAGAACCACGGGCCGGTGACCGTGCTCGCCGAGGATCCGGGCCGCCGCCGAGCCGGCCGGGCCGCCGCCGATGATGATCACATCAAATCCGTTTTCGATTTTCATACTTACTCGAAACGTGGCACCAAAGTGGTGATTGGCAAATCAGACACGGGGTTCGATCGGGAGAATCTCAACGATTTCGGCGAGCGCTTTTTTATCCGGACTCCACAGCGTGTTACGGCGGCCGTAGAGAGTGTGGTCGCCGGTCAGCTGGAGTGCGTTGTTGATGAACTCGTCTGAGTGAATTTTCAGAAAGGCCTTCGGTCGGCTGAAATGTCTGATCTTGCGTTCAGCGAGGATCCGCCCCAGTGGAAGTCGCTCGGAAAGGATGTCCTGGCGCGCGGTGCGCGGAAACAGATTGAGAGTGATCTTGATGGCTCCGAACTCCACCGGCGCGTCATCGGTATCCCGGGAGAGCACGACTTCGCGATAGTAGAAATCGCCGCGTTCCTGTCGACGGATGACGGTGAGGTGAATGCGGCCGCCGTGAAATCCCTCGAGCGTCGGCGTCATATCGTCGTCGTGCACAAGGAGGCTTCGATAAGGCTGCGGCACCAATTCTCCTGCCACCGATTCGATGGGTGGCAACGTCATGTTCTGCTGGGCGTAGAAATCGTCCAGCGGATAGGCGTAGGGGAGAACCTGTGGCTGTTCCTTGGCGGCGGAGTCGGACATCAGGCGTAGCGCTTGTTCAGATGCTCGGGGAGGAAGAATTCGTGGAGAAGTTTGTCGACCTGAAGCAGTCCCTCGCGGCTGATCTCCAGGCGATCCCCTTTGATGGCCAGGAATCCCCAGTCCTTCAAGCGTTGGAGCGGTTCGGCAAATCGCTTCTCCGGATCCACTCCAAACTTTTTCGTGAAGTAGCCAAGGGAGAGATGACCGAGTTTCATCTGCAGGATGAACTCGCGAATGAGCCGTTCATCATCGCTCGGTGTGAGCGCGCGAAAGATGGGCAGTTCACCGTGATTGACCCGTTCGACGTAAGGATCGAATTCGTGGTGGTTCTGGTAATGCGTGCCGCCGATATGACCGAACGATGCGACGCCCACCGAAAGCAGGTCGGCTCCTTCCCAGAGCCGGTCCCGATAGATGAACTTCGTCTTCTCCGGATCCTTCACCGCAGTGTAGGCGCTGGTGATCGTGTAGCCGGCCTTTTCGAGTTCTTTGTAGGCGTAGTCCACCCAGCGACGTTTGGTTTCCCAGTCGGCAACGGGTGCGATCAGTTTGCCCTCGGTCTTCATCCGCTGGTAGATCGTGGTGTTATACGGGATCTCCATCTCGTAGATCGTGATGCAGTCCGGCGCGAGATCGATGGTCTGCCTGATGACGTCCTTCCAGTTGGGATCGGTCTCTTCCAGCATGCCCGCGATCAGATCGACGTTGATATGATCGAAGCCGACTTCGCGGGCGAAATTGTAGGCGCGTTTGATTTCCTTGCTGCGATGGGCGCGTCCGTTGATCTCGAGAATGTGATCGTCGAGATTCTCCACCCCAAGGCTGAGGCGGGTGACACCAAGCTCGCGAATCGCGGCGAGTTTGTGGTCCGTCAGTGTGCCGGGTTCGGCTTCGAAGGCGACTTCTTCCGCTTCGTCCCACGGCAGCACTTCTTTCATCGCGTCGGTCAGTTCCTTCAGCTGATTCACCGAAAGATAGCTGGGGGTGCCGCCGCCGAAGTAGATGAAGTTGGGTTTGCGCCCGCCGATGAAGGGCTTGCTCGCGTAGATCTCAAGCTCGCGGCGAACCGCGTCGGTGTAGGCGCGGATCTCGGAGGAGTCCTTGTCCGTGTAAACCTTGAAGTAGCAGAAGTGGCAGCGCTTCCGGCAGAACGGAATGTGCACGTAGATACCGAGCGGCGTGTCCGGTTCGGGTGGGCGTTCGATCGCCTCCATGAGTCCGGGAACGCCTTCCGGTTTCCAGAACGAGAAGGGCGGGTAGTTGGAAACGAAGTAGTTGCCGGCGGTGGTTTGCGTTTCCAGCGCGGGCTTGGGGGTTGGCGTCGAGGTGGCAGTGCTCATAAATTTGATCTTCCAATAACTGGCTATTTCGGGCCGAAACAATAAACGCGCCCGTCGTCCGCGCCAATGATCACATGACCATTGACGACTGCCGGCGAACTGGTGGTGCTCTCGCCAATTTCGAAATTCCAAAGTTCCTTCCCCTTGTCCAGGGAGATGATGTAGACGCGACCATCTTCCGAGCCGAACACGATCTTGCCGTCACAGACAACCGGGGAACTGTCCACCTTGCCGCGCGTCTGGAACGTCCACACCTGCTCGCCAGTCTTCCGATCCACACAATGCAGCCGCTTGTCGCGCCCACCGAAGACGACGCGGTCCTTCGTGACAGCCGGAGACGAGAAGTAGGCAAAGGAACGGTCTTTGTAATTCCAGGCGTTGGTTCCCTTTTCGAGATCGATGCAGACGAATTCGTTGTCGTAATGACCGAAGTAGGCCATGCCGTCGACCAAGGCGGAGGAGCCGGCGACGTAGGCACCGGCATCGATCTCCTTGGCCTGCTCGCCCGTCTCCACGTTGATGACGTGCAGGATCGCGTCACAGCCGCCAAATGAGGTGACCCCGAGTTCCGGTTCCACGGCCGGCGAACCATTGATGTAATTGCCGGTTTCGTAGAGCCAATTGGTTTTGCCGGTTTCAGAATCGAGGCAGTGGAGGAAGTAGTCGTAACCGCCGATGAGAATCAGGGGCGCTCCCCCGGTGGGGTTCTTCACCCAGTTGGGCGCGCCGAGAATTCTATCATCGGTCTGATACTCCCAGATCTGTTTTCCGTTCTTGGCGTTGACGGCAAACGCGCGCCCGTCCTCGGAGCCGAAGAAGACCTTTCCGCCCAGAATCAAGGGGGACGATTCGATGCCACCCTCAGTCTTGAATTTCCACAGGCCCTTGCCACTTGCGAGATCAATGGCGTGCAGATGCTCGTCGTAAGACCCTACGAAAACGCGGCCATCAGCCACGGACGGAGACGATTTCACTTCGGCTCCCGTTTTGTAGGACCATTTGAGTTTCAGATTCGAAGCGAGTTTGCCATGGGCGATCCCGGCCAGATTCTGCTGACCGCGAAACATCGGCCAGCTATCGATTCCGGGCTGGGTGGTGGGGGCGGCCAAAAGCGGATGGGCAAGCAGGAAGATTCCGAGAATGCCAAGAATGCTGGTCACAATTGTTTTCATCGAGTGTCAGAAAAGTCGCCGATCCCGCTGCAGATTGGACCGACAGTATTTCCGTTAACGGGCGGATTTTCAATTAATTAATACCTATACGTATCAATTTCAGACGGGGTCTGATGGGAAAAGGTTCAAGAAAAGTGGATTTTGATGGTTTTGGTCTGGTGTTTTCGCCCCTCCCTGCCCAATCGGAAGCGAAATCGTGTTCCGGATCGGGCGCTGGTTCCGCCAAACTTGAAGGGACACTGTCTGAGCAGGCAGTTTTTGTGGGCAATTCACCGGTTTTCGCTACGATCTGGCGTCGATGGCTGATGGTCCACAATCCCATGCGCGCCCGACGGTTTCACCGTTGTTATGGTGCCTCGTGATTGTCGCATTGCTGGTGGTATTCAACCGGGATTCGATCGTGTTCGGAATCGAACTGAACCGCCTGCTAGACGGCGAGGTTCCAGCTGCGAGCGAGGTAAACGATCTGATCCGAACCTCCGGCCGGGAACAGGAGATTATCGAGACACTCTGGCGCTCCGACCGACTGGCGCTGCGCCGGATCGCAGCAGAACTCCTCGCGGCGAAACCCAAAAACGCGCCCCTCCCGGATTGGGCGGAAGGCATCCTGATTGAAGGCGCCACCGATCGGGACTATTCGTTGCGGGAAACCGCCTTACGCAATCTGAGTTATCGCCGAGTTCCGCAGGTGGAGGGTCTGCTGCTCGCGCAGTTGCCGGATCCGGACCCGGAAATTCAGATTATGGCGATTGACTTCCTCCGCACGCGGAAATTCACCAATGCACTGCCGAACATCGCTGATCAACTCACCAATTCACGGCCGCAGGTGATCGCGCGGGCCGCGGCAACAATTCGGGCATTCACCAGCAATAGATTCGGGATCACCTCAGATGATTTGATCAATGCAGTGGGCGCGCCGGAGAAGGAACGAGCCGAAGGCCTCGCCAGATTTATGGCTGCCACGGCCCGCGCCCGGGACTGGTGGGAGGACGAGCGAACCCAACATCCCAAGCCGGAAGTCGCCAACTTCAAATTACGCCCCGGAGTAATCGCACCTTTGGAACTGGCGGACGCGTCATTGAAACCCGCCAACCTGGCAGCGTTTTCCGGGCGACCATTGTTGCTCTGTTTCCTCACGTCCTGGTGCCCTTCGTGCGCGATGACGATCGATCATCTGAAAGAACTCAAACCGGTGCTGGGTGAGGTGGCACTGCTGGGAATCTCGCTGGACGCGATCCCGGATGACCACAACCACTTTGGAGAAGACGAAGCAGATGATCACGGCGGGCATGGCCACGAACACGATCATGCGCACGACCATGCAGCGGAATTCGATCCGGGCCCGATCGTTCGCAAGTCCGAGCAGATTCTGAAAGAACGAGGCATCAAGTTTCCGGTGTTTTTTGACGTGCGCGGCAGAACCACCGGCGAGTTGGATGGCGGCGAAATTCCCGCATTTGTACTGTTGGATGCCGAACGCAGACTGGTCCGGCGTTTCTCGGGATTCAGGAATGCGGAGGCTATTCGGGCGATCGTGGCTCATCACTTTCCTCCCGCGAATGGTGCGGGAGCAGAGGGTGAGTGATCTCCAACTGAAACGCCGCCGACCCAGAACGCTGCCGGTCTTGGTGACGATCCCACTCCTTCTGCTCGCGTTTCGCAGACCCGAGACACCAGCTTACGCAAGTTTGCATTGCTGAATCTCTACCCGGTCAAACCTCGTATCCGGAAATTCCGGGGCTCAATATCTGGGAATAACCCAACGGCTGACAACTCCGAAGAACGTGGATCAGATTGATTTTGAAAAACTTGTGGCGACTTACTACGAGAATCTCTTTCGATTTGCGATGAGTCTGAGCCGCAGTGAAAACCGGGCTTTGGATCTGACCCAACAGACGTTTTATCTGTGGGCTGCCAAAGGACATCAGCTACGGGACAATACCAAAGTAAAGTCCTGGCTGTTCACAACCTTGTACCGTGAGTTCCTCGGTTCCCGGCGTCGCGAGACCCGGTTTCCACACCACAACATGGAGGATGTCGGCAGCGAATTGCCCCACATCGCCTCCCAGATAGTGAATGATCTGGACGGTCAATCGGTGGTCGATTCGCTGGCTGAAGTGGATGAACTTTATCGAGCGCCGCTGGTGTTG
>JBLFYM010000229.1:0-6769 GCA_047608975.1 Limisphaerales bacterium
GATTGGAAATCTGACCGATGACATCAGCCAGCCGAACAAAAAGGGTTTCGATCATTTCTTCGGAGTGTTGAGTCACGTCGAAGCGCATCACTACTTTCCGCCAGTAATGTATCGCAACGGTAGCAAGGTCCCGCTCGCCGATAACACCGAGCATGAAGGCAAGAACTACATTCACGATCTCCTCTTGAGTGAATCGCTGGGCTGGATGGAGAAGCAGAAGGCAAAACCGTTCTTTCTTTTGTATTCGTCCCTTATTCCGCATGCCTCGCTCTATGCGCCTGAGGAATGGGTGGCCAAGTATCGCGGCAGGGTCGGACCTGAACGCGTCATCAAGGAAGGTCACTACCGTGGCACCAAAGAACCCAACGCAGTGTTTGCCGGCATGGTCGGCCGCTTGGATTGGGAGATTGGTCAACTCATGGCCAAGCTGGATGAACTGGGGATCGCTGAAAACACGATCGTCATGTTCGCTTCCGACAACGGTGCCCAGTCAGCGGGCGGACACCGGGAAGGGGACTTCAATTCCTCCGGGCCGTTGCGGGGTGAAAAGCGGGAGATGTACGAAGGCGGGATCCGTAGTCCCTTCATCGTCCGTTGGCCTGGTCGGGTGAAGGCGGGCACCGTCAACGATCACGTGGGCGCGTTCTGGGACCTGCTGCCCACCGCTTGCGAGCTGGCGGGTACATCCGCACCGGCCGGGATTGATGGAATCAGCTTCCTACCTACGCTACTCGGAAAGGATCAACCAAAACACGACTATTTGTACTGGGAATTCTTCGAAAAGGGCGGCCGTCGCGCGATTCGCACCGGCGATTTCAAGTTAATCCAATATGGCTTGATGAAGCGCCCTCAGCCGATCGAGATCTACAATGTTGCGAAAGACTTGGACGAATCTGAGGATCTTGCCTCGGCCCGCCCTGATCTGGTCCAGCGGGCTCGCGACCTGTTCCGGACGGCGCATGCCCGGAGCCCGATCGAGAAGTGGAACTTCCCCGCCAAGAAATAGCAGGCCGGACTCCTCTCGATTCGATTGAATCGTCCGAGGGGCAATTTGCGTCTGAACTGCTTACGATTCCGGGTTAGAGCCGTTTTTTGGGATTTTTGGTTTCCAAATTCGATCCCGCTTGGTATCCGATCGGCCACAAATCTCCGAATGCAATCCACAGTTAATACTGACCGTATAGGGCGAACCGCAGCCATCCCCGGCTGCCATGTCGCATTCCGCACTCTAGTCGCAATCTGCACCGCGCTGGTCTGCCTCAGTACCAGCGTTCTGGCGAACCCGGTGATCTACGCCGCGAAGAAGCCAGCCAAGGGCAAAAAACTGGTCTTTATCGCCAGCGATCACGAGTACCGATCGGAAGAGACGTTGCCGGCATTGGCCCGGATCATGTCTCAGCATCATGGCTTCGATTGCACCGTGCTTTTTGGCCTGGACGAAAACGGTGAAATCAAAGCCGGCGCTTCCAATATCCCCGGCCTCGAAGCCCTGAAGGATGCCGACGGTGCGATCATCTTCACCCGCTTCCTGGCCCTGCCTCCGGAGCAGATGAAGCACATCGATGATTACCTGAACCGCGCCGGACCGGTAGTCGGTCTGCGCACCTCGACCCATGGGTTCAATTACCCGAAAAGCAAGGAGTCGGATCCCTACTTCAAGTATCACTTCCGCTACGACGGCAAGGACTACAACGCCGGGTTCGGGCACCAGGTCCTCGGCCAAAGCTGGGTTGGTCACTACGGCCGCAACCATCAGCAAAGCACCCGCATCACCATCATTCCCAAAAGCAAGCAGCACGCGATCCTCCGCGGTGTGAAGGATATTCACGTGCAGTGTGGCGGCTACAACGCCGAACCGCAAAAGGACTGGAACATCCTCACCATGGCTCAACCGCTCATGACCATGGATTTCGACGGCAAACCCGATGCCACCAAGCCACCCATGGCCAGTGAATGGACCCGCACCTACGAAGGCAAGGGCGGGAAAAAGGGGCGCGCTTTCACGTCCCTCTACGGCGCGTCGGAAGACATTCTCAACGCCGGTTACCGTCGTCTGATCGTCAACAGTATCTACTGGTCTGTCGGTCTCGAAGATAAGATCAATGCGGATTCCAAAATTGATTTTGTCGGCCCCTACAAACCAAACACCTTCAGCGGTGGAAACAAGGAAGCCAAGGGGATCAAGCCCGCCATGTATGCGAGCCTGAAGAGCCCGGTTCCAGCGAACAACAACACCGCCGCTCCCGCCAAGCCGAAGAAGAAGCGCGAACCCAACAAGAAGCCCGCGAAGAAGGAAGAATCCCAAAAGGCTGACAAAAAGAGTGCGTCGAAGACGCTTGCCACCGGCGCGCCTGCGCAGTTCGTGCGCATCGAGATCTCCGGCAAGAAGCGCATCCTCACCTTGGCGGAAGTCGAGATCATCAGTGGCGGCAAGAACGTTGCCAAGGGAGGCAAAACCAGCCAGTCCAGCGGAGGGAATTCCGGCAAAGCCATCGATGGTAACAAGGATTCCGATTACAACAAGGGCGGCCAGACCCATACGAACAACTCCGGTGAAAAGAAGCCCTGGTGGGAAATCGATCTCGGCAAGGCCCAGGACATTGAGAAGATTCAGGTCTGGAACCGAAAGTCATTCGAAGACCGTCTTGACGGAATGACGCTCCAACTGCTCGATGCCAAGCGCAAACCGGTCTTCGAACAGAAAGATATCCGCGCCGGTGAGTCCGTCGTTATTGACGTTAAGAAGAAGGGCAAACTCACCTATCTCACTTATGCCGGCAAACCCGGCAAGGCCAAGAGCAAGGGCCGCGTCCAACCCACCGACGTCGAATCCAAGCTGGTTGACGTCCCCGCCAACTTCAAGGACAAGCTCCCCTTCAAGTTCCAGAAAGGCGACACAATCGCCATTCTCGGCAACGGCCTTGCCGATCGCATGCAGCACGACGGCTGGACCGAGACGCTTCTGCAGAGCGAACTCAAAAACAAGCAGGTTACTTTCCGTAACATGAGTCTCGTTGGTGACCGCCCGAACAAATATCCGCGAAGCAAGGGCTTCACCCCGATGACGGATTATCTTCGTCACGTGAAGGCGGATGTTGTCTTCGCCATGTTCGGTTACAACGAATCCTTCGACGGCCCCGATAAGGCCAAGGATTACCAGCAGCTGCTCGTTGAGTTTGTGAACACCACCCGCGGTTCGAAAGCCAACGGCAAGAACTTCCCGCGCATCGTGCTCTTCAGCCCGATCGCCCACGAAAATCTGGAGAATCGCAACTTCCCCAACGGCCGGGCCAACAACCGGAACCTCGCCGCTTACACCAAGGCGACCGAAGCCGCCGCCAAGGAAGCTGGCGTCGCTTACGTTGATCTGTTCAACCCCTCGAAAAAGCTCTACGCCGACAGCGATGAAGCCCTCACCCTGAACGGTGTCCACCTGAACGCCGAAGGCAATCGTCGCCTTTCCGAAGTCATCGCGAAGGCATTGCTGAAAAAGGATATCAGCGCCTCCGCCTCCCTCGAAACTCTGCGTGACGCCGTGCTCGACAAGAACTGGCATTGGCACAACCGCTACCGCGCCACCGACGGCAACGACGTCTGGGGCGGCCGCTCCACCCTCAAGTTCGTCGACGACCAGACCAACGCCGAGGTGCTCCAACACGAGCTCAGCATGCTGGATAAGATGAGCGCCAACCGTGATCAGCTCATCTGGGCTCGCTCCACTGGCAAGAACATCAAGGTCGACGACAGCAACGTGGCGAAGCCGATCAAGGTCGTCTCCAATGTCGGTGGCGGCAGCCGAAGCTCCAATGCCACCAAAGAGGGGGACGTCAACTACGTAAGCGGTGCGGAAGGCGTCAAGAAAATGGCAGTGAGCCCCGGCTTCGAACTCAATCTCTTCGCCGATGAGAAACAGTTCCCTGAACTGGTGAATCCCGTGCAGATGCAGGTCGACACCAAAGGTCGTCTCTGGGCCGCCGCTTGGCAGACTTACCCAAAATGGGAACCGCTCAAAGAGATGAAGGACGCGCTCCTCATTCTTCCTGATGACGATGGTGACGGCAAAGCCGACCGTGTGATCGAGTTTGCCCGGGTCCACAACCCGCTCGGTTTCGAATTCTGGAACGGCGGAGTCATTGTCACTTCGATGCCTGACATCATCTTCCTTAAAGACACCGATGGAGATGACAAGGCCGACGTTCGTTACGTCCTCTTCCAAGGCATCGGTTCTTCCGATACGCATCACGCGGCAAACAATCTCATCATGGGTCCGGACGGCGGCATCTACTGGCAGAGCGGAATCTTCCTCCAACACAATCACGAACATCCCTGGGGACCTTCGCTCAACGCCCTGCAGTCCGGCATGTATCGCTTCGATCCACGTCGGCACACCATCGCTCTTCACGGTGCGAACAGTCCCAATCCGCACGGTATTTCCTTTGATTACTGGGGTTACCACTACGCCACGGACGGTACCGGCGGTCGCGCCTATCAGGTTCGCCCCGAAGGCAGTAGCTGGAAGATGCATCCCCTCCTGACCAAAGAAGTTCGACCGGTCTGCGCCAACGAAATCGTCTCCAGCACTCAGTTCCCCGATGAAATGCAGGGCAACTTCCTCATCTGCAACGCCATCGGCTTCCTGGGGATCAAGCAGTATCAGTTGAACATCGACGGCGGCACCGAGGTTACGGTCACCCAAGGCCGCGGCAAGACGGCCAGGAAGGTCACTTCCACGACCAAGTTCGGTGAAGCCTGGGGCACGCCCAACGGTGGGGATCTGAAGGTCACCAAAATCATGCCCGACGGCACGAAGATCGTTGAGGAATCCAAAGGTCTCATGATGAGTGGCGACAAGAACTTCCGCCCGACCGATGCCGTCTTCGGCGCGGACGGCGCCCTCTACATCTCCGACTGGCACAACGCCATCATCGGCCACATGCAGCACAACGTGCGTGACCCGAACCGCGATCATCAGCATGGCCGCATCTATCGCCTGGTCGCCAAAGGTCGTCCGATGCAGAAGCCGGTCAAGATTGACGGCCAACCCATCACCGCCTTGCTCGACAACCTCAAGCATCCGGTCGGCGGCGTCCGTCATCGCACCCGTGTCGAACTCAGCGAACGCGACAGCACGAAAGTCATCGCCGCGACCAAGAAATGGGCCCAGCAGTTCGATCCCAAAAAGACCGAAGATGCCCACCATTTGCTCGAAGCCCTCTGGGTTCACCAGCAGCACAATGTCCGCGACATCCGGCTCCTCAACGACGTGTTGAAGTCACCGGAACGCCACGCCCGCCAGGCTGCGCAGACCGTGCAGCATCACTGGTTCAACGCCGATCCCGCCTCGGGCGCCGTTCAGATGGAGGAGAAGGTCGTCGAAGTCGTTACCAAGTCAGGCATCCTTTCGGACACCAGGGACCTCACCACCATCCGCATCGCGACCGTCGTCGAGAAGATGAAATACGACACTCCGGAACTCACGATCAAAGCCGGTAAGAAGATCAAGCTGACCTTCGCGAATCCCGACTTCATGCCCCATAATATGGTGATGGTGAACCCCGGTCAGCTCAACGCCGTAGCCATGCAGGCCATGACCCTCGGTGCCAACGGCTTCGCGGTTGGGTTCGTTCCCGACAACAAGGAAATCATCTGGTCCAGCAAACTGCTGGATCACGGCCAGGAACAGACCATCGAATTCACCGCCCCCACCAAACCGGGCGACTATCCCTTGGTCTGCACCTTCCCCGGCCATCACCTCCTCATGCGCGGCATGTTGCATGTGAAGTAGGACTGACTGTCATAGATTCGAAAAGCGCCAGCGAAAGCTGGCGCTTTTTTTGTGGCCGTAGCAACCGTCGGCGCATTTCGATTTCTATGACCATCCAATATTGGATGGCGTTTGAACACCCGATGAACCTCACCTCTCCCGGGAGCTTTGTTGAGTAATCCAAGAACCCTGAAAGGGTTCGACCATCTGCGTTCGTTCCTGCTGGTCAGCGGGACCCGTCGCCCGTTTGTTTCCGACTCCGTTACCTCTGTTCCTTCCTGTTCAATTGCTTGGATACGGCATAGCGTCCCTGTGAACTCATGAAATTCGCGGAACACGAAGCGGCAGTGAAGCGCGCTCTGGCTCAGCCCCAGAGTCGTCGCGAGATGTTGAAACGTCTGGGGGCGGGATTTGGCGCGGTTGGTTTGGCGGCGGCAACGAATGGAGCAGGGAAGTCAGCCGAGCCATTGGCTCCGAAGCTTTCGCACTTTGCGCCCAAGGCAAAACACGTCATCCAGCTCTTTCAACCGGGCGGCCCTTCCCAGGTCGATACCTTCGACTACAAGCCAGAGCTGGAAAAGTATGCCGGCCAGCGGCCGGAATTGGTGGATCGCAAATCGCTGCGGAATACGAAGATGGGTTTGATGCCTTCACCCTTTTCATTCGCGCAGTACGGGCAGTCCGGCAAATGGGTCAGTGATATCTTTCCGCACGTGGCTGAGTGTGTGGATGACATCGCGTTCATTCATTCGATGCACACCGACATTCCTGAGCATGCCGGCGCGATCATGATGATGAATGTCGGTCACCTGCAGCCAAACCGTCCAAGTATGGGGGCCTGGCTTTGCTACGGATTGGGAACCGAGAACAATGATCTCCCTGGGTTCGTTGCGATGTCACCTCGAGCCCAGCCCCGCAACAAGCTCGCGAATTGGGGGAACTCATTTTTGCCCGGTGCCTATGCCGGCACGTATGTGAATATCGCCGAGATGACGCCCGAGGCGG
>JBLFYM010000230.1:0-6767 GCA_047608975.1 Limisphaerales bacterium
ACGTGTATGACGCCGCCGACCGCGGCCAGAATGGGACTGCCGACCTCCACGAATTCTCCGAGACCCGTGATCTGCCGATCAACCGTGGCCACGTTGAAGGGATCGCCTTTGCGAAACTCTTCGGGCAGAACGGTGTGGAAAACTAGCGCTGAAAACAGGGCTTCTAAGGGGTGGTATTGGTGTACGGATTGCGCTGTGGAACGCGATTTGCCCGTGGTTCAAATCACTCTCCCTTACTTGAAAATGCAAATATAGCACCGCCCAGTCGCTCTATTTGCTTGACTGGGAGGGGGGTGCCCATTTTTTATAATGGGCCATTATAAGTAATCTCAATCAACGATTTTCAACCGCTTCTTCCAACCCGTCATCTCGGCTTACCCCCATTCTCATAGGCAATATGATTGCTCGGAGTTGACCGATCTGGATTATCTTGAAATGGGCGTCCCGCGCTGTGTCAGTGAATCCAAAACCGGTCGTGATTTTCTCCAGCGCCACGGTGACCAGGGCCGGAAATGTATCCACGTAGGCCATCACTTCAAAGCCTTGCAGAGCAATCGTCGACTGGAAAACATCAGCTCGATCAACCCCCTGTTGGCTCCGGTGATGACCGAATGCTGCGAAGATCCTTTCGCCTCGATTCCCGAACTGGATGGCTTCGCCATCATTGCCGGTGATGGACATTACCATGCCGGGGCGGTGCATGATCCGAAGATCAAGAGCAGCGCCGGGTCAATGAGGAAACTGGCCGTGGGGCATTTTTTCTTGCTCGATCTCAGAAATCACCACCTGCGTCATCTGAGGCTGGCTGAAACGGGAGGCACGCGGAAAGCCGAACATGATATGCGGGTACTCAAACGTTCGGATACCGATGAACTGCGAGGCGGTGAACCCACCGGCCGCAAAGTGATCATCGCATGGGACAAAGCCGGCATCGATTTTACGTTTTGGCACACTGTCAAACAAACCGCCGGGCTGTATTTCATCTCCCGCGAGAAGGAAAACATGAAGCTCATCCAATGTGGGGACCGGATATTCGAGCGGGAGGATCCGCGCAACGCCGGGGTGGACAAGGATGAAAACGTGGGCCCCGGTGGCAGCGGTGGGGCGATGTTGCGGCGGATCACCTATACCGATCCGGTGGAACCCAAAACGTATGTCTTTCTGACTACGGAGATGACCCTGCCTCCGGGAATCCTGGCGCTGATTTACAAGCAGCGCTGGGACATCGAAAAGGTCTTCGATGAACTGAAAAGCAAATTGGAGGAAAAGAAATCATGGGCCAGCAGTCCGACCGCAAAAACGACCCAGGCCCAGTTTTTGTGCCTGGCCCACAACTTGATGGTAATTATGGAAGAGCATCTGCGGGAAACGGAAAACGTGGATAACGAAGGCGAGCGGAAGCGCAAAGCAAAACGCCGAAAGGAGGTTGAAGAAAACGGGGGGAATTATATCTCCACAGCACTCCAACGCTTCACCGTACGCAGCCTCAAGTTTATCCGCTGGTTACGGGTCTGGTGCTATCGCGAAGCTCTCTGGGGCAATGCTGTAGCCCGCCTGAGGGAAATCTATGCCACTTTCTGAGACAAGTTTTCCACACCGTTCATGTTGATCTTACAGGGACAGGCACTTAATCAGCGAAGCGCGAGAATAGCGATCCAGAGTGCTGTACCAAGTGGATTCAGGTATTCACGGGTCACGTCGCAGCCTTCGATTCTGCTGCAAAACCAACCTCGGAATCCGGTTGCCGGAGGCGGTAGATTGATCAAGTCGATGACCGCGTTGGAGTCCCGTTATCCCCTTTCCGTGTATTCTGCGTATTCCGTAATTCACCTCCGCCAATTGAAAAGGAACTCATTGCCGCCGATCGTGCTCGGTGAACTGAAACCGATTTCAATCCGCATTGCTTTGTGGGAGAACTGTGGAAGCAATCTGCATGTCTTCCGTGTCACCAAACGAATCTCCGGCTTTTACCACCACGCACTGGAGCTTGGTGGCGGTGGTGGGCGCGGGGGCGGATGAGGTGAGTCGGACGGAGGCGCTCAAGGCGATGGAGCAGCTCTGCCAGGCGTATTGGTATCCGCTCTATTCGTTTGCTCGTCGGCGGGGGTATGGGGTGGCGGATGCGCAGGATTTGACACAGGCGTTCTTTGCGAAGTTTCTGGCGATGGACGGGTTTGGGACGGCGGATCGGAGTCGGGGACCGTTTCGTTCTTATCTGCTCGGGGCGCTGAAGAATTTCCTCGCGAATGAATGGGACAAGGCAAAGACCTTGAAGCGTGGGGGCGCGGTGCAATTTCTGGAATGGGATGCGTTGGACCCGGAGGCGCGTTATGCGTTGGAGCCCACGTCAGGGAATGACGCGGAGCTGGAGTTCGATCGCGGCTGGGCCATGGAGTCTTTCAACCGGGCGACGGAGAAGTTGCGGCAGGAGTGCGAGCGGAAGAATAAGGGTGAATTGTTCGAGACGCTCAAGGGGTGTCTGTCGGGTGAAGAACCGGATCGGGCGGAGAACGCCCAACAGTTGGGGATGAGTGAAGGGGCGGTGAAGGTTTCGGTTCATCGTCTCCGTCAGCGATTTCGCGAAATTCTCCGATCGGAGATTGGGCAGACGGTGGCCGAGCCGGCGGAGGTCGATGAGGAGATGCGGCATCTCGTCGCGGTGCTTCGTGCTGGGTGATTGATCAACCGCAGAGATCGCAAAGAACGCAGAGAAGTGCTGCATTTGAATCAACTCGGGAATCATTCCGTGCTTTGTGATCTATGCGTTCTTTGCGGTTAATTGAAGAAACCTTGTAACCGCAGCCGATGCCTCCTTCAGGACAAGAGTGCGGCCCGTGATCGGCCGACAAAAAGATGATCTCTTCTGAACAGAATAATTGTCCGGGGTGCGGAGCGCGGCTGCCGCAATCCTCCAAGGAAGAACTTTGCCCGGCCTGCGCGATGTCCCAGGCATTGAACGTGGATGACGAGTCGGCTGAGACCATGCCGCCGGACGGTGGATCGGGTGGTGATGGCACGATTTCGTTCAACAGCGTGGAGCCTTCGGTTTTTCCCTGTGAACTGGGTGGATACCGGTTGCTGGGCAAGCTTGGCCAAGGCGGCATGGGGTCAGTTTATGAGGCGGAGGAGCTGACGACGGGGCGGCGGCTTGCGTTAAAAATGCTGAGCCGCAGGCTCGACTCGCCGGACATGCGACAGCGCTTTCTTCGCGAGGGACGATTGGCTGCCAGCGTCAGCCATCCCAATACCCTTTACGTCTTCGGCACGGAGGAGATTGAAGACCATCCGGTCATCACCATGGAGCTGGCCAGCGGCGGGACCTTGTCGGACCGACTGAAAACCGAGGGCCGGCTGCCAGTGACCGAGGCGGTCGACGCGATACTGAATATCATCGACGGATTGGAGGCGGCATTTGCGGGCGGGGTCTTGCATCGTGATGTGAAGCCGTCCAACTGTTTCGTGAGTCCGGACAGTTCGCTGAAGGTGGGCGACTTTGGCTTGTCGGTTTCCACGACCGCGCAGGTGGACAGCTTCATGACGGCCACCGGACTCATCATGGGTACGCCGGCCTATGCGCCACCGGAACAGTTGCGTGGTCGCGATCTTGATGTGCGGGCGGACATCTACTCGGTGGGCGCGACGTTGTTTACCCTGTTGACGAACAAGCCGCCGATCGAAGGCAAGAACGCGGTCGAAATCGTGGCGGCAGCGCTCGAACAGAAACCGAAATTGCTGAGCGAGCTGCGAGAGGAAGTGCCATCCGGATTGGCCCGGATTGTCGCCCGCTGTCTGGCCAAGCAACCGGATCAACGGTTCCCGGGGTACTCGGAATTGCGTAATGCCCTGCTGGCCTTCAGTTCCGTGCAGCCGGAGCCGGCGCCGCTCGGCCGGCGCTTTCTCGCCTCGATTGTCGACGCAGTCCTGTTCGGCCTGATCCCCAGCATCGTGATAATGGCGCTCTGGGGCATTGATGCCGAGGACGTGTTTCTGCGCGAGCGGACATCGACCCAATTCTTCGGCCGGCTTGGGCTCGAGGCGATTGTGATCCTCTATTTCACCGTCTGCGAAGGCCTGTGGGGTGCCAGTATCGGAAAGTCGCTGATGGGGTGCCAGGTGATCCGAACGAACGGCGCGGTGCCAGGCCTCGGGCGCTCCTTCTTACGGATCCTGATCCCCCGGATCCTTGTCAGTACGCGCGTCATCGTCCCCCTCCTGGCCTACACGGCAGCGAGCTACGATGACGCCGCCGCAGGCTTCACCGGCTTGTTGGGTCTCACATTCTTCCTGTGTTTCGTGACGATGCGACGCCGCAACGGATTTGCCACGGTCTGGGACCTGGCCACCGCAACACGGGTGGTGCAACGGCCGAAAGGCGCCGAACGGCCGGTGATCAATCTGCCTGATCGCTCGCTGGCATCCGGCGACGAAGACCGGAGGATCGGACCGTTTTTGATTACCAATGAGATTGTTCCCGGTGACTGGCTGGAGGCACAGGATCCGGCCTTGCGACGAAGCGTTTGGCTGCGCCGACGCTCGGAATCGGGAATGACCGCCACCCGGCGGGATCTCGCCCGCCCGGGTCGCAGTCGCTGGCTGCAAGGCGTGCAGACCTCCGCTGGCGATTGGGATGTCTTTGAGGCACAAGCGGGAGTTCCGCTTTCAGAACTCGCCAATTCCGATGCGCCGGTGACGTGGGGCGCGATGCGTCATTGGCTGCACGATCTGGCAAGCGAGGTGGCTTCAGCGGCCAAAGACGAGACCCTGCCGGATGTGCTCAGCCTCGATCACGTCTGGATCACCGGCCACGGGCGGGCGATCCTGTTGGATGAAGCGTGGCCGAAGATCGAGCAGCCGGCGGCGACGATAGCCGTTGGAGATCACGCCGGCCGACAGCGTTTTCTCCAGTCCGTGGCCGAGCTGGTGGCCCCCAACACGGTGCCGTTGCATGCCCGAGAAGTGCTCGAGAGTCTCGCCATGGGATCCTTTGAGAAGCTCAGCTTCCTCGCCGGCAGTCTGCGGGCCTTGCTGACCAAGCGTATTACCATAGATCGTTGGTACCGCGCTGCCTCCTTGCTGACATTCCCGGCTTTCATCGTGATGTTCCTGACCCTGGCATTCTTGGCGGACCAGGAAAGGTGGAATCACCGAACACCGAGGATGGACATCTGGAGGGCCGCTCAACTGGGGCAAAGTCTAAATATCGGGTGGCACGCCGACATTGGCACCGACCTGAACGTCCAAAGGTCTGATTCCGGGGGGACTCCGCTGATCGCCGCTGCCAGCCGGGGCCACACGGGAGCCGTATGGGCGCTTCTAAATGGCGGCGCTGATGTCAATCTCCAGAACTACCGGGGAGACACCGCTCTTCATGCTGCCGCATTCTTCTGTCATCCGGATACGCTGCGGGTGCTGCTTGCGCGGGGCGCCAATCTGACCTTGACGAACCATGTCGGCATGACGCCGCTGAACCTGGTCTCACCTCCCTGGAGCGGGACCCTGAAACAGGTCTACCAATCCTGGGCCCGACAACCGGATCTGAAGATTGGCCTGAAACGGATCGAGCGATTGCGTCCGGACGTGGCGCGCCTGCTCCAGAATCCGGTGCGTGAATTGGAAACGCTCGACCATATTCGTGCCGTAGTGGTCGGATCGAGGCGCGGACCGTCGTTGATCGCTGTCACAATCTTCCTATGTGTCCTGCTGGCCGTGTCGCAGCTTGTCAGCCTGCTGGCCGTCCGCGGGAGCATCGGCCAATTCGTCTTCGGTTTTGCCCTGGTGGACGGGCAAGGACGGCCGGCCGAACGCGGCCGCCTCTTTGGCCGCTGGGTGTTGGTTTGGCTTCTGCCATGCTCGCTTCCGGCTTTCATCTATGGATTCCTTGAACGCGGCTTCGATGCGAACGTGGGCTTCTGTCTGGTCCTGTTCATCGGGTGGTGGGTCGTGCTGTTTCACGCCATCGCTCATCCTCGCCAGGGTCTGCACGACAAAATGTCCGGTTGCTGGTTGGTGCGGCGATGAGTAACAGTCACAGCGTTATGATCTCGGATTAGGTGCTATTAAAAAAAGGGGTCAGTCCCGGAACTAGGAATTTACAATATCTGGTGAGTTCTTCATGCCTCGGAACGGACCAACATTTTCAGTTTGAGCATTCTCTCTCCATTCAGAATTCCGGAACCCAGTTTCACGGACGCCGCAGATCCGACTCGTTTCAATCACACGCTCTGCGTACCGGTCAAAATTGCGACATTCTTCGTTGTTCTTTCCAACCCCACGACACGTCGCGCAGGTCGGCAAAACATTTTCGTGGTCAGGGAATCATCCATCCCATTCAACCAACCCGTACGGACAATCGCTTTCTGCCCCACGTCCCCTTTTCATTGCCAAATCGTCCGCTGATCTCCTCGCCGCAGCCACCGCATCGGTTTCCATCCAGATTGTAGGCTCCCAACTCGTACCAATCCCGCTCGATCAACAATTCGTCACAGCTCGGGCACCAGGTGCTCCCCGAGTCCGCGTCGTGGACGTTACCGGTGTAGACGTGAAACAACCCGTTCTGCTTCGCGATAGTGCGCGCTCGCTGCAGCGTCGCTACCGGAGTATCCGGCTTGTCCCGCATCCTGAAATCTGGATGGAAGGCGGTGAAGTGCCATGGGACATTCGGTCCCAGGTTTTCGCGAAACCAACTCGCCGCAGCCTGCAATTCTTCATCGCTGTCGTTTTCACCCGGTATCAACAATGTCGTCACCTCGAACCAGACATCGGTTTCA
>JBLFYM010000231.1:0-6553 GCA_047608975.1 Limisphaerales bacterium
ATGTGGCCATGCACATAGGCTTTCTCCTGGCGGCGTATCACCAGTTCATCCCAAAGTTTTTGTGAATCGATCCGACCGCCGGGGAATGTGATGAGGAACGCGAGCAGAAAGAACAGATTGTGAGATACCGGTTCCACGACGGCCGAGTCGCAGGGCACCCCAGAAGACGAAAACCCAAACTGGGACTGGGACTGGGCCGCATCACCCACTCCCCGCGAGACGGGGTCAACATCTAGTTGTCGCTGATATTCGGACGCGGCGAATCAAGTTCGCCGCCCGCTTTATTGTCGCCGCCGGAATTCTGCACGGAGCGGGCGAGATTGAAGGGCCAGAGGTTGGCCATGGCGCCGTAGTCAGGACGATCTGAAGCGAACTTGTGACGGAAACTTTTCAACAGTTCTCCGCGATAGATAAGGAACACGCCCGGCATCTGCCGAAAGTCTCCGACCGGCTGGCCAACGCCGTGACGCTGTACAAGACCCGCCTCCAAGCCGCGCTTCAACACCTGCCATCCGGCGAGTTGTTTCCAATTGCCGCGGTGCAGATCGAAGGTTTGATAGATCTTCCCTGTGGGATCGGAAACCCTGGCAACATCGCTCAGGCCGTATTCCCCAAAGAACTCCGCGGCTTTCGCTTCCTGACTCATGTGCACGAAGACAATTTTGCTGCCGGTGGCCTGAATTCCGACCTGTTTGGAGGCCAGGTCGGATAGGGCTTCCCGACAAAACGTGCAACCGAAGTGACGCAGGAATACAATCAGTAAAGGTGCTTCGTTCGACATGGAAAGGAGATCCTGACCGTTCTGCGTGCGGGCCTCCGCCAGCATTGCCTCGGCCGCTTCCGGATGCCTGTTAACGGACGAACTTCCCTGCAGAAAGCTTCGCCGAGCGTGCAGCAGAATGAGTCCGAAGGGCAGCCACCAGATCAGGTCATTGAACAGAATCACCCACGCAAATTCCGGGGAGAATCGTCCGCTCATGAGTGCGTCTGCGAATCCGATCGGGCCCAGGATCTTGCCGACCAGACCGACCATCACAATCGGCCAGTGCTTTGCCGGGTTCATAGCCGCGGCGACGTAACCGAGACCGTAGACGCCAACGATCATGCCGATGCACTGCCACAGTTCCTGATAGCGAGGCGGCTCCATCCCCGCCCATTCAAACAGCGTTGCGGGAGCGATCACGACACAGGCACCCCAAGCCAGGTTGTAGACACCTGCGAGAATCAGGACTCGGGACATCCAGGCGGGATTGGATGTCCCGGGCGAATCGCTACTCACGATTGCGGGTGCGGGAGGTTTTGTCGCTGTCAACACGGACATGGCATATCCGAAATTTGAGGTTCGTCCGAAGGCTGGCCGGACTCTTCCATCAGCCGCTTCAATGTCTCGAGATACGGACGCAAGGGCGAGCGACTGCCTTCCCGCCGATCGCTACTCCTGTTTGCTTCGAACATGGAATCCACTATTTGAGGTTTTCCTTGAGGGCTTTCAATTTGGTTGCGGTCATCGATCCTCGGGTCTGCCACCTCACCGCGCCGTTCGCATCCACTACGAAGAGGAAGATGTCCTTCTCAGTCATGACTCCCAACTGTGTCTTAAAGGGCTCCTTGTCGATGTGGAGTGTGACGGTCCGTGATCGCGCCCCGGGATCTTTGATGCCGGCGCGCATCCCCCGATAGATGACCCAGCGGGTCAGTCGGTTCAGCTTGGAAAGGGTCGGTAGCTCGTAGTAGTGGAACCCTTTCTGAGTGGCGGAAATTTTTGCCAGTTCCGGCAGCCATGTATCGACGAGTTCCTGTTGCTTCTGCAAAAACGCCACGATCACTACGTTGCGCTTCGCCGATGACAGAGTGGCAGGAAAGACCACTTCGTCACCGTGCAGATTGCGACCGGTGACACTTGGGAATGTCACGTCGGCTCCGTTCACCGCCAGGGTTTCGCCCAAAGAAATGATGCTCATTATCAGCGTCCATTTCGAAAGCATATCACCAAGGTTCCCCCACTCGGTGAAAGCGCAAATGGCACCTTGGATTTTCCGAAAACTTTCCGTTTGGCAGCCGATTGATGAATTCAAAAAAATTAACAGGAACCGGTTTGACATCCCGAGAACCGGCGACAGCTTCAGATCGCCTAGCCAAGAAAAAATATGAAAAATATAATCACCCTCGCGGCCGCTCTGCTGATCGGATCTTCCTCAGCTCAGGCGGGCAACAAATCCTCCAACACCATCGTCGACGTTGCGGTTTCGGCAGGTTCGTTCAAAACTCTGGTGGCAGCGGTCAAGGCCGCCGGATTGGCTGGCACGCTTTCGGGAGAAGGCCCCTTCACGGTATTTGCGCCGACGGACGCCGCCTTCGCAAAGCTTCCGAAGGGGACAGTTGAAGATCTCCTCAAGCCGGAGAACAAGGACAGGCTGATCGCCGTCCTCACCTACCATGTGATTGGGGCCAAGGTGATGAGCAGCGATGTGAAAACGGGCAAGGTTGCCACGATCAACGGTCAAAAACTCAGCATCAAGGCCAACAAGAAAGGCGTTCGCGTCAACAAGGCCAATGTGGTGAAGGTGGATATCGAAGCCAGTAACGGTGTCATCCACGTCATTGATACGGTCGTTTTGCCCAAGTAATTTGGTTAGGCACCAATAGACAGACAGACTGAACATCGAGGCCCGCCGGGTGGCGGGCCTCATTTTTTTGTACTCAGATTTGACAGTTACTGATCTGGGGACAGCTTCCGCTCGTTGCATCTGAGCCCATGATTGATACCTCCTACGATACCAACGCCTCTTCAATGAGCGTCCACTTCCGTTTCACGAATTCTCTGTTGTGCCTGGTTCTGGTCGCGTTGCTATTCGGCGAAGCCGGTTTGCTCGAAGGCAACGATTCCGATTGGCCACGATTCCGAGGAGCCGATGGGTCGGGCAGAATTCCGGTCAGGGAATTTCCGGCCGAATGGTCGGCCGACGAGAACGTGGCCTGGACAGCCAAGATCCCGGGAGCAGGCTGGTCCTCTCCCATCAGCACTGCTGGAAAGGTTTTCGTTACCACCGCAGTTTTCGATCAGCAGCCCGGTCCAAAGGGATTCCGGGGCGGCGTGAGTTCGATGCGCACGTATCGGCAGGACGGTGAAAAGAACCGTCGCCAGACAAGCTTCGAGCTGCATTGTCTAGATCTGGCCACTGGTCAAAAGCTCTGGCAACGGCAGATCGTGCGTAAAACTCCGAGCTTTATCATTCACCCTTCAAACACCTACGCCACCGAGTCACCAGCCACGGATGGGAGTCTCGTGTTTGCCTACTTTGGAGCGGCGGGAACCGTGGCGGCGTTCACGCTCGACGGCAAACCCGTCTGGAGCCGGGAGATTGGCCGCTTCGAGTCGGGCAACGGTTTTGGCTCCGGTTCCTCACTTGCGGTGGATGGTTCACGGGTCATCGTGCAGTTCGACAACGATGGCGAATCCTTCATTGCCGCGCTTGATGCCCAGACCGGCAGGGATGTTTGGAGATCGCCGCGGGAGAGCCGAACCAGCTGGAGCTCGCCAGTGGTTTGGAACAGCTCCGGCGGCACGGTGATCGTCTCCTGCAGCGCGGGAATGATCACAGGACACAATCCGAAAAACGGAAAAGCAGTTTGGAAGGTCACCGAATTTGATGGCTCCTTCTCGTCGTCCCCGGCGGTGACCGAAGATCACATCTTTTTTGGCAACAGCGGCCCCGGCAGTCGCGGGCCGCTCGCCGCCGTCTCCGCCCTCGCGAAGGGCACGCTTCCACTGACACTCGGCCAGGGCGACAGTTGGATCACGTGGACCCGCGCCGGATCGGGCCCCGGACTTTCGTCGCCGGTGGCGCACGAAGGATTACTGTACGTGACCGGAGGCAACGGTATCCTGAGTTGCTACCAGACTGCGGATGGCGAACTCGTTTACAAGGAACGCCTCCCGGGGGCGGCCAGTGTGGCCGCTTCTTTGTGGATTGCCGGTGACCATCTGTTCGCCATGGATGAAAGTGGGAAGACCTTCGTTGTTCCCACCGGACGGGACTTTGAAGTGACCGGAACCAATCAACTGAAAGGTCTCTTCTGGTCGACGCCTGCCGTCGTCAAGGGTGCCCTCCTGATCCGTAGCGCCGAAGCGATCCACTGCATTCGCAGCCAGTCCAAATCGTTGTCGAATCTCTGACCGGAACCGGCCAGGAATTCTTTCCGTATTCCCCAGGTCCACTTCTGGGCGGGCCATTTGACAGTCCAAGATGTAAAACTAGTTTGATAACGTCGCACATGAAAAGCCTGATTGCAGTTCTACTACTACTAATGACGACCACTACGGCTGACGCCGCCCCTATTCATGGTATTCCGCTCGTGGATATTGATGGCAACCGAACTTCGTTGAAGAAGTATCAGGGGAAGGTTTTGCTGATTGTGAACGTCGCCTCCAAGTGCGGTTTCACCGGCCAGTACGAAGGACTCGAGGCGGTGTATCGCAAGTATGCGGGCAAAGGACTGGTGGTGCTTGGCTTCCCGTGCAACCAGTTCTTCGGACAGGAACCCGGCACCGAAAAGGAAATTGCCGCTTTCTGCCAGACTACATACGGCGTCACCTTTCCGATATTTTCGAAAATCGATGTGAAAGGCGTCAACCAGCACCCACTTTTTACCTATCTGACGGGCGAGGTCTCACCCAAGCCGGGCAAAGTCTCATGGAACTTCAACAAGTTCCTGATCGGGCGCGACGGCATATTGGTCGATCGTTTCGGCTCCATGACGAAGCCACAAGGGAAGACACTGGTCGCTGCCGTCGAGAAGGCATTGGGCCTCTGATCGCACCCTGGAATCGTAGGGCTTCGGTCCACAAATGAGGGCTTTAAGATGCCAGAGCCACGCACTGACCGGCGGCCTGCCGGGACTGGACTTCATCCTCCGATTCGCAGCAGTAAACCGCCCGCATACATTCCGAGCAGTAGCGTATCATCCGATCACCGGTCGGACTTAGCTCGGCCCAGTCTCCGACACAGGCACCGCTGTCTTCAGATCCACAGGTCACAATCTTGGCGTTCATGAACTGAAACTAGCTTCACTTCCGATACCGGCAAATGGGGTGCAGTATCGATGGGTTCCAGCGCTTGCTGATTTTGAATGCTTCATGAGTGTCGCGGATCACCATCTGCCCTCCGATCCCCCCAAAGGCAGGTTCGTTAAAGTGCCGCACTAACCAACTATTTCCCCCGGCGGAGTTCTTGTAAGGCTTTCGAAAGCAGATCGAGATCAGAGCAGATCGTTGCACCCATTTTCTCAAGGGTTTGGGCATAGGCCGGGGCCGCGCGTCCTCCTGCCAAGAGCTCTGTCTCCTTGGGAAGCAGGCGGCGGAGGCACTCCAATTCCGCCGGCAGATTGGGGTCGTCTTCGGGAAATACGATACTGAGAGCGACCGCGCGGGCGTTCGCATTTACCGCTGCGTTGGCAATTTCCACGGCTGGGAGACTCGCGCTCAGGTTAGCGACGCGCCAACCGAGGCTCGACGCAGCGGCGCTCACGATCACGGCGCCCATCTCGTGGTGTTGACCAATCGGCGTGCCGACCACCAGCAGCGGTGCCGACGGATCAATGGAATAGGGCCGGGCATGATTTCCCAGAAAACTACGGATCAAACTGCTGGCGAAATGCTCCTGCGCCGCAGTCATATCGCCGTTGTGCCACAAATTCCCAATTCGGTAGGTAAGCGGCACGATCATCTTCTGCAGGAGGCCCTGGGTTCCCAGCGTCACCGCCGCTTCGCCCAGAATGGCGTCCAGTCCGGCTGAATCCAGGCGCTGCACCGCCGCCAGTGAATCGGTGATGAAACGTTGTGGACTTGGAGGGCGAATGGATTCCGATGACTTTTCTGGCTTCGACTGCTGGAGCAACGTTCGGAGCTGCTGGTCGCCCAGATTGGCCACCTGCCCAATGCCATGACCGGCGATCGTTGCCGCCTTCAACAAGCCCAGTCGGTCAATCTCTGCCTCAGAGTAATGTCGGCGATTGCTGTCTGTCCGCGCAGGCGTGACCGCTCCGTATCGTTTCTCCCATACCCGAATCACGTGTGGATTCAGGCCGGTCTTCAACGCGGCGGCTTTAATTGAGTAGGTCAGGTCCTGCATTGCGACAATATTAAACAAAAATGAGACAAAGCAAAATTAATAAAAAAGCCACTTAAAAGCCATTAATGGCAGTTAGTTGGCTGTCAATCTGTAATATTGCCATATTTGTGTTAAACAAACATTTGACAATTAGTAGATATGTGACATTTGTTAGACATACGTTAAACAACTACTAAGATGATCCACTTACTCGAACCCACTGAAACAGTTCCTCGTCGATCAAATTCCCGGGCCACCGGCAAATCAGCTCGCCGGGCACCCGTCCCTTCTACGAAGGAGGTAGCGGTCCCCACCAGCGCCGCCGAAGCTCGCGAGCGAGAGCAGTACACGGGCGACTCGGCACTTCGCCTCTACCTCAGCGAGGCCTGTAAGGAACCCTTGCTCACGGTCAAGGAAGAGATTCAACTCGCCGGCCGAATTCA
>JBLFYM010000232.1:0-6327 GCA_047608975.1 Limisphaerales bacterium
TCAGGAACCCTTCGGACTTGAGAGCGCCGCGGTGTTCGACATTGATCTTCAGCAATGCGCGGGAAATCCCGTGCCGGGTGGCGGTCGCCTGGCCCATCGGCCCACCGCCGACCACGTTGACACGAATGTCGAACTGCCCGGTGGAGTCCAGAACCTTGAGCGGCTGGTTCACCAGCAACTGCTGTTCGTCGGAAGGAAAGTAGTTGGCGAATTCGCGACCGTTGATCGTGATCTTGCCAGATCCAGAGGACATGCGAACGCGAGCGACAGCCGTCTTGCGGCGACCGGTGGCGATAAATTCTTCAGTTGCGGCCATAATGAAAATTACTTGATTGCCAGAGCGGTGGGTTGCTGCGCCTCGTGCTCGTGCTTCTCGCCCTTGTAAACCTTGAGCTTGGTGTAGAGTTTGCGTCCCAAGGAGTTTTTCGGAAGCATGCCTTTTACAGCGCGCTCGATCATCTTCTCAGGGTGGCGTTCGCGGAGATCGGAGGCCTTGGTGTGCTTTTCGCCACCGCGCCAACCGGAGTAGGTCATGTAGACCTTACCCGATTCCTTCTTGCCGGTAAGTTTCACCTTCTCGGCGTTGATCACGACGACAAAATCGCCGCAATCGAGATGGGTGGTGAAATTGGGCTTATTCTTCCCGCGCAGCACGTCGGCAACCTGCGACGCGAGTCGTCCCAGCACTTGTCCTTCGGCATCTACTATGTGCCACTTACGCTGGTTTAGATGATCTTTCGGCAAATATGTTTTCATGCGAAATCCCCGTAAAAGGGAGGCGGAAATTATCAAAACAGATCGATTAGTCAATAGGTACTTTGGATAAACTGGACAAAATCAGCGGACACCGTCCGGTCGAGCCTATCTCACCTGTCTCAGCACCTTTGAACGGGCGAATTCGGGGCTATTTCAACTCAATTGAATTGCTGACACGAGCCTGATCTGGAAAATCTTCGCCATGAAATCCGTTTCACTGATCCTATTCGCCGCTGCCGTCCTTATCGGGCATCCAGACGCTCGCGCAGCCAAAGCCAAAACAAAGGTCTGGACCGACGCCGCCGATTCCACGCTTCCGGCCGATTTCACGATTCAGGGCGAATACGTGGGAGAAAGTCACGGGGCGCAGGTGATTGCACTGGGTGGGGGCCAATTTCAAGCGGTGCTGTATCCCGGCGGATTGCCGGGCGCGGGGTGGGACGGCGAGCACCGTAGCCTGATGCACGGGGTATTGAAGGACGGCCAGGCGCAATTCAAACCCGCCGATGGGGATCGCAGGTATCTGGCACAGGAAGCCGCTCAGTTTTCAGCGTCGAAGACATATCCACCGGCAGGTCACGCCAAATTCTCCGGATCGGCAAACGGCGAGAGGTTCGTGATCCGCGCTGGAGATTCGAAAAAGATCGTTCTGAAGAGGACGGTTCGCAAAAGCTCGACCATGGGCCTGAAGGCACCTGCCAGAGCACAAATTCTTTTTGATGGCAGCAACGCGGATGCCTTTTCCGGCGGACGTTTGGATGAGAAAACCAAACTGCTGAACACCGATGGAAAGGACATTCGCACGAATGACGAATACAACGACTACACGATGCACATCGAATTCATGCTCCCCTACCGCCCCAACGCTCGCGGGCAGGGTCGTGGCAACAGCGGGTTTTATCAGGTCGATCACTTCGAGGTTCAGATTCTGGATTCGTTCGGGCTCGAAGGTCTGAACAACGAATGCGGTGGCGTCTACACGAAAGCGAATCCCAAGGTAAACATGTGCCTCCCTCCCCTCACCTGGCAGACCTACGATGTGGAGTTCACAAACGCCGTCTCCGTAGCCGGCAAAAAAATCCGCAACGCACGCATGACAGTGAAACACAATGGTGTCGTCATTCATGACGACCTGGAAATCAAGGGCAAGACCGGGGGCGCAAGGCGGGATCCGGAAGGGACACCGGGGGTGATCAAACTGCAGGGTCACGGAAACCCAATGCAGTTCCGGAACATCTGGATTCAGGTGAAGTAGGAACTCAGTTCCACTTCAACCCAGCCCGGGTAAGCCAGTAGACCGCTGGCTCTTCCCGCATTTCCGACAGCTGCCCGGCAACGTCCGCCGTCCACGCGACACTGACTGCAGCGGCGTTCGATTCGACGTGCGCGACCGTGGCCGCTCCGCTCAATGCCGTATCGACCCAAGGTTGATTGATCACCGCCGCGAGCGCGAGCTGATCCAATTCGGCACCGAGATCGGTGGCCACGCGGGAGAGCGCTGCGAGTTTTTCGGCAAACGCCGGATCATCGTTGCGGCTGGTAAGTCGGCCATTGGCCAGGGCTTCCTTGATGATGATCCCCAGACCCGCCTGGTGCGCTTCAGCAAGTGCTGTCCCGGCGGATTGTTCCAGCAGATTCCAGGTCGCCTGGACGGTGTCAAACAACGGCGTTCCCGCGATCTCCACTGCAAGTGCCTGACGAATAACGGCAGCTTGATTCGGCCCACTGACTGACAAACCGATACGAAGTCCGGCAGCTTTCAATTCACCCAGACGATTCAGCACCTGACGATTCTCCAATACTCCGCT
The DNA here is from genome assembly GCA_047608975.1 of Limisphaerales bacterium. GTDB lineage: Bacteria > Verrucomicrobiota > Verrucomicrobiia > Limisphaerales > JAYPXF01. Next base: position 2,565 of record JBLFYM010000232.1, read on the forward strand.
CTCCAGCGTTGCTGAATGAATCTGATAGAGACACAGAGCGGTGCCCAGACAATCGCGCGTTTCCGCGATCTGGCGTTGCAGAACCTCCACCGAGTGCTCCTTCACCTCGTGATGCTCCGCCTCGATCTGCCAATCCGCTGTGTAGGTATAGCCCCATTTCGAGCCCACGGTGACACCGTCGCGGGCGCGCGACCGAAGCCATGAACCGAGGAAGGCCTCGGCGCGACCATAGGAACGCGCGGCGTCAAAATAGCGAACACCCGAGTCCCACGCTGCGGAGAGCACCTGATGTGCCTGCTCTTCCATCGCGGCGATGTCATACCTCGCTCTCAGATCTGATTGATGCCCGAGGTTGATGTATCCCGGACGCCCGAGCGCGGCGAGTCCCAAGCCGATCCGGGTCGTCTTCAGCCCGGAGTTTCCCAATTGTCGCAATTCCATGCTGGCGAAAATCAGCGGGCCTAAGGTTTGGGATCACGCAACCGGACCAGTTCCTTGCTAAGCATCCGGTGAACGCGTTTCGCCTTCGCGGGAACAGCTTTCAACGCGCTGCGTTCGCCGGGGTCATTCACCATATCGTAGAAGCTGCCAGTGTTGTAGAGCTTGTAATCAGCGGTTCGAACCCAGTGCTGTCCGCCCCGAGAGCTTTCCGAGTAAGCCCATTTTCGAGGAGATGCCGCCCCCCCCAGCAATCGGCCGGCAAAGCTGACACCGTTCAGTTCTCCCGACGGCAGTGGCGCGTCTCCGATTTCAGCGAAGGTCGGCAGAATGTCGCTGAAATCCACGAGATCATCGACGACCTGCCCCGGCTGAATCCGCCCCGGCCAGTTCGCGATCATGGGGACCCGGGTACCGAGATCGTTCAGCTTTCCTTTGCCTCCGCGAACGGTCCGATCGTTGAAACGAGAATAGACCGGTGGGCGAAGGTATTTCCCATTCGGCCCGACCATCAGATAAGAGGCGGCGGCGGTTCCGTTGTCAGTCGTGTAAAGCACCAGCGTATTGCGCCGGAGATCCAGCTTATCCAGGGCGGCGATCAGTTTTCCAACCTGCACATCCATGTCATTTGCCATCTCGACGTAGGTAGGCCAGTGGCCACCCGGGCCGTAAGGAACAGGTTTGCCGATGTCATCGGTAACGTCGTGCGCAAGCGCCATCGAGTAGTAGGCCAGGAATGGCCCGGCGCGATTCGCCTTCATGAAGTCGATCAGGAACTGAACATAGAGATCCGGGCCATACTTGCCTTTGGTATCCTCCCGCAGCCGGCCGTTCTCGTAGATCATGGGATCATGATAACGCGGGCCTTCGTGCCAACCAAACACGCTCCATTGGTCAAAACCCATTCGCCGGGGTTGCAGCAGATCCTTCTTCATCAGGCTGAGTTGCCATTTGCCCGCCACCGCCGTCGCATAGCCAGCCTGCTTCATCGTGGCGGCAAAGGTCTTCCCTTCCTCACTCTTTGGATAGGAACCCCATTTCGGATTCCCCAAGGCAGCGGGGTATTTGCCGCTCAGAAGGCAGACCCGCGTCGGGTGACAGACCGGCATGCTGTAGCAGTGCGTGAATCGCATACCGTCAGCTGCGAGCCTGTCGAGGTGGGGAGTCTGATAGCTGGAGCCGCCATAACTCCCCAGCACCTCACGCCCCACATCGTCGGCCAGGATGAAAAGAATATTGGGTTGCTTGGCAGCGAAGGCAGTGCTGCCAACAATCACGAGGAGGGCTAAGAGTTTGTTCATGGTTGATTGAGGTGCTTATCAAGGAACTTCTTCACCAACGCAATCCGGTTCTCGTCGTAGAACTCCGCGCCGCCGTGTCGGCCGCCGTGGATCACTTCAAATTCAACCGGCAGACCGGCATCCAGATAGCGGCCGTGCAGTTCATGGGATTGATTGATCGGCATTTGCGGATCCTGGTCCCCGTGAATCAACAGGAGCGGCGGATCGCTCTTCTCCACGTGAAAAACCGGACTCGCCAAACGTGCGATCTCCGGATGTTTGTCCGGGTGTCCGCCCAGCAGAAGATCGAGCGCGGGAACCCGGACACTCAGGCCATGAGGCGTCGACTGGTTCAAAATCGTCGTCAGATTGCTCGCGCCGTAGAAAGAAACAATCGCCTGCACATCGGAGGACTCGTCCAGATGCCCGCCCACAGTTCCTTCCAATTCCGGATGACCATTGCTCACCCCGACGATCGCGACGAGATGCCCACCGGCTGAGGCCCCCGCAATGGAAACCTTCGAAGCGTCGTACCCATAGCCACCCGCTTTCGCTCGCAACCACCGAATCGCCGCCTTGACGTCATGAACATTCGCCGGGAACCTGGCCACCGGGCTAAGTCGATAATCCACACTGGCAATCGCGAAACCCTCTTTCAACAGCGCCGCCACCGGCATGCGTGCCTTCGACCCGGCCCGCCAGGCCCCACCATGAATCCACACCAGCAGGCGTGCCCGATCCGCCTGCTTCGGAAGATAGAGATCCAGACGAAGAGAGTGCTCACCCACGCGGGCGTATTCGATATCCCGGTGAGTCGGCGTTGTTTTAGGGGCGGCGTCCATGGGCTGAAGACCCGGCATTCCACAAAGAATCAAGAGCGGCATCAGTTTCATCTGAGACGGAATGAAACCACGTATTTGCGGCCAGCGAAAGAATGTGCGTCCGCGGAAATCATTTCCTCCCTTGCGCTGAACCTTGCGCTCGCATTAAATCGTTTTGTGCCAGCAACTGTCATCGCGATTGCCAACCAAAAAGGCGGCGTCGGCAAGACCACCACCGCCGTCAACCTCGCCGCCTGCGTCGCGTCGCTCGGAACGCGGGTGCTGATGATCGATCTCGATCCGCAGGCGAACGCAACCAGTGGTGTGGGTCTGGAAAAGACCGTCGGTGCCAGTGCCTACGGTCCTTTGCTTGGCCAGGGCACCCTCGCCTCCAAGATTCAACACAGCGACTATGACCACCTCGATGTGATCCCCTCAGAGGTGGATCTGTGTGGGGCAGAGATGGAGATGGCCAAACTGGACGATCACCTCCAACGGTTTAAGATGGCACTGCAGCCCATCAAGGATTCCGACGGCTATGATGTCATCATCATCGACTGTGGTCCTTCGCTCGGAATTCTGACACTGAACGTCTTTGCAGCGGCCGACCATTTGGTGGTCCCCCTCCAATGTGAATACTACGCCTTGGAAGGTATCTCGATGCTCACCAAGGTTCTCAATCAGGTAAAAGATTCCGGTATCAACAAGGACCTCAACCTTCTGGGCGTGATCATGACCATGTTCGACGGCCGAACCCGGCTTTCCCGACAGGTGGTTGAAGAGGTCCGAGGATTTTTTGATGACAAGGTGTTCGAGACCCACATTCCGCGCACCACCCGCCTTGCCGAAGCCCCCAGTTTTGGCAAACCCATCATCTACTACGATCCCTACAGCGCCGGCTCCGCGGCATACGAAGTCCTCGCGCAAGAACTGCTCGAACGGCTGGGAATGGCCTCCACCTAAGATGAGGTAGACACCGGGATGATGGAACCGCCCGACTTCGCAGCGCCAAAAGCGACACCACAAAACGAATCGATTCCGGCACCCCAATCAAAGCCTGCTCCGGAACCAGTTCAACCCGCGACTCCGGTTACACCGGCTCCGGATGAGTTCAAGGCTTCAAGGCCGGGTTGAATATCAAACCACGCTCGCGGACGATTTGGGGGGAGGCCACGTGTTTACGCACAGTTTGATCCGGCTCACGCCGGATTCTACCAAATCTTG
>JBLFYM010000233.1:0-6270 GCA_047608975.1 Limisphaerales bacterium
ACGACGGCGGATAAAACAGAGGCCGCTACATCCCTTATGGGATTGCCACGGGATGATCCGACGGCACGGCCCCCCTTTAGGGGCCGTCGTATCATCACATCCCGATTCGCGGCATGACTCGGGGGGTAAATATTGAAAAGCGTCGTCGTATCATCCGGGGGTGAAGGCCGTATGAAACGCTCAATGTTAAGTAGCCTCGGCCGCGTCTTGTTCGGCTTTGGAGTTCTTTCGCCACTTAACAAAGGAAACGATCGAGCCCGCGACAATAAGCCCTATGCTTGGCAAAAATGTGAAAAAGGCCAAAATCCCGAAGCCAACGGGATTGGGATTCGGATCACCAAAACCTAAACTGGCGAATAAGATGACCAGTAGCAGAGGGCCACTGCCTACAGCGAAAAGTCCGACGCCGATCCAGAAAATCTTCGAAAAACGGAATCTTCGCTGTGTGTCGCCTGTAATCTCATTCATGACGAAAATCCTATCCCGTCTTCTGGTGTTGGGTTAATCGATAATGAGAATGTTCGCATCGTTCTATTTGATGATTCCTCAGCCGAACGACCAAGCTCAGACACCCGGCTGGGTGCGTTGGGTTGATGAGGACTTTTCAGATTTCAAGGTGCGATGGTCCGGGTTGTCTGTAGCGCCTGGTTCGGCCCTTCTATTTCCGAAGCCCTCGAAGCATTATGAGCCCGTCGTTTCGGCTGAGCATGCGAAGCTCACACGCGGCGGAATTGAAACCCGCACCCCAATTGGTTCGTGCCTCAAAGAAGAAGATCTCACCCTCATTGGCGCTGATCGTAATCGAGGTTTCATTTGACGCGGACGCCCCTACAACAATCGTACCTGGAACACGGTCCCACTGAATTACACCTTTGGCACCGAGACGCCCAACTGGGCGACCTCCGTCGGATATTCGAATTCCGACACCCGAACCTGTAAAGGCATAGACACGCATGACAATAATCCGGGCCATCCCCGCTGGGGGCGCCAAGTCCGGCGCCGCAAACGTCTCTGGCGCCCCCATTGAGGCTGTGTACTGGCTTGTCGAAGCGCACCCCGCTAAGAGGCACGCCAACACGCACACTACTGCTAGATTGTGTAATGTCTTCATGGTAGTTTGCCGAACGACAAAAGCTGAGCCACCGCCGACTCGCGGCGTGAACCGCGATAGCGGAACGGCCAGCGCCAACGGCGGTTGGCTCCGGCGACTTGTTAGGCGGCTGGTGCAATCTCAACCTTCGGGTCAAAACCGAACCGATTGTCGCCTCGCTGACCTTCTCGCACCGCGAGAATCAGATTGTATATCGGAATCAGTAGGAACCAACCGCTGTGGTCGGTATCATGCATCCTCCGAACACCAACTGCAATACTCGGAACCAGAACGGCGAGATTGTAAATCTGTGCAATGATTCCGGGACCGCCAAGAAATCCCTCGATAAATCCAAGCACGACTACGATGATAAAATTGAATAAGACAAACATCCAATATTCTTTCCGTCTCGCTCGTCCTTTGCCGACGGCGTAGTTTTTTAATACATTGATATACCATTTCATGTTTTGTCTTTCTTTTTGTTGTTGTTGGTTGCAGCTAAAAGCGTGAAGCCGCCTAACCGTCGTAGTCATCCTACGCCTGACCGAGGGCGCGCTCCGACTTCTGGGTTGATGGTTGAATGGTCATGGAGGATTGAACTCGCGGCGGGTCAGGCGTTAGGATCGACGCCTTGTTATGCGCCCGTTGACGTAGTTTCCGGTGGAGGCGGTCATACTTACTTTTGATAGCATCCAGTGCCCGCATTTGCGTGGCCGGATGCAAGAGGCTGCCGCAAACCGAAAGGCTCACACACTCATCGGATCGCGCAAACTGCGCCACAAAACCATGGGTCTCTAGCAACAGGGAGACTTCGGATATCACCAGGAGCTCCTCATCTCGCTTAGTTAGCCGTAGTTTGTCCGCAAGCCGCGTAAATCCCAGACGACGTGCATTTGATCGGGCAATGTTCCGCACCCCATAATAGGTAATCCTGCGCCCCTGTTCATAAAATGCGACCTCCATGTGCCCCAAACCAAAGTGGCTGGTCAGGCAGAAATACTGATAAAGCAACCGAGATATTCTCGGGCGCTCCTGGCGAATCGAAATCATTCCATATGTGACTTCACTGGCGCCTGAGGGAGGGCGTCCGCGGGAATGCACAAATATCGCAACGTTTCCAAGCTTCTTGGATGAAACCAGTGTGCCATGAAGCGGCGCAATTTGAACACCCCGATGACGAAACGCGCTGAGCACCCGATTGGCAAAGGCTCTAATTCCCGAGTAGATCGCTACCATATACCACAGCCTGTGCATGGCCATCAATGTGCGTTCCGGAATGCTCACAGCGTCTTCTTCTTTCCGCATAACGTTAGAGTCTACCGATTCGCGCCTAAAAACCAAGGAGCAACCTGACGCGTCTCGCGAACAAAGAGCAGCTATGGCCGCGATTCGGTACGACGTCTTGTTCGGCAATTTGGAAGTTAAACCGTTGTCGGGGCACCGCATGACCGCCAGATATTAGATCACGAGCCCTTAAGATAACGCTTAGCGATTCGCTGAAGGTTGTCTGCACCTTCGACATACTGTTCAGTGAAACCGCACTGCATGCAAATGTAGCGGGTCACCGGCGCCCACCCAAAGGGACCAACGGGCACGCCGATCTTGGATTGATTATCACCTGAGACCTTGGCGATCTCCGACGATTGACACTTTGGGCATGCTTCTGTCTTCTTCATAGATGGTCCAAGGTTGCTTCTATTTCTGCCGAACAATTAGTATCAGGTCGATTTGCCCTGATAACCTGATATTGGCGGGGTTTTCGGGCGAATTTCCCTTTTCATTAATATCACTGAAATCTACGGTTGTGCCCGTTAACGCGAGGTGTCAATGGGAAAGGAAAAGAAACTTTTGGATGAGGTGCGCGATGTCTTGCGAGTGGGGCATTACAGCTTGCATACGGAGCGGGCGTACGTGGACTGGATTCGACGATACGTGAAGCATCACGGGATGCGCAGTCGGGCGGATTTAGAGGGCGGAAGCGCGAAGATTGAGGCGTTTTTGACGCATTTGTGATGGAGGTTAAGGGGTCAGTCCCTGAATCCGGAATTTACACTGAAGGGCCATAAGGGGTCACGTCTCAACATTCAACAAACGCGTTAACGCATTTCGGCTTGTATGCGAGTTTCATGCCAACATTCAGACAGGCTCTTACTGAATTGCGTCGTAGATTTTTCCCTTCAGCTTGAATTCCAGGAGGAAGGAGTAGGGCAAGGTCTGTTCCATGGTCACGACCACAAGTTTGTCTTTTGGGGAGATCCAGTAGTGGGTGCTCGCCATGCCGCCCCAGCCGTATTCGCCGACCTTGCCATGGGGATCCCACTCGGACATCTCGGTGCGGACGGAGAAACCCAGACCAAATCCGACGCCGGGCCGCGTATCGCCGACGCCGATCGGCATGGCGTCGGTGGGGACCTGATTGCGGGTCATCATTTTCACCGTTGATTTCTTTAGCAGGCGGTGGCCGAAAAGCTCTCCGCCATTGGCGATCATCTGGAGGAAGTGGAGGTAGTCGCGGGTGGTGGAGAGCAGTCCGCCGCCACCGGATAACATCTGGGGATTCTCGGTGACCTGGTTGGCGGAGGCGCGTTTGTTTGCGGAGAGGCCGCCTTTGCCATCCGAATTGTAGATCGTCGCACAGCGATCGAGTTTGTCGGCCGGCACGTGAAAACCGGTGTCCTTCATAGCGAGTGGTTTGAAGATGCGTTGTTCCAGAAACGTATCGAAGGTTTGGTCGGACCATACTTCGACGAGTCGTCCGAGCACGTCCGTCGAAACGCTGTAGGTCCAGTCCGTGCCGGGATCGAAGGCGAGTGGCAGTTTCGCAACCGTTCGGGTCATTTGTTTGATCGTTCTCTGCGGATTCAGAACGTTCGCCTTGCGGTAAGCCTGATCGACCGGTGAGTTGCCGAAGATGCCGTAGGTCAATCCCGAGGTGTGGCGCATCAAATCACGAACCGTCACGGGCCGACTGGGTTTGCGCGCTCCGTCCTTCGTGTGGACCTGGACATCCTTGAACTCAGGCAGGTAGTTCGCGATGGGATCGTCCAGTTTGTATTTGCCGGCATCGAACAGCATCAGTGCGGCGGCAGTGGTGATGGACTTGGACATGGAATAGATCCGGAAGATGGAGTCTTTGGTCATCGCCTCGCCGGTTTCGAGATTCCGTTTTCCGTATTCCTTGAAGTGGGCGACTTTCCCGTTCTTCGCAATGGCAACGATGGCTCCGGCCAGGCGCTTCTTCTCGATCAGACTTTCGACTTCACGATCAACGAGCTTCAGCTTGGCTGCGGACAATCCTACGGCTGAGGGTTTGGCATGCGGCAGTTCCGCTGGCTGGGCGGTAACGGCGGCGGTGAGACAGAGGGTGAGGAAACTGGTGCGCAGCAGATTCATGGGGACGGATCGTGCCGGTGCGATCCGGGTTCGTCGAGTCGGGAGGATTGCCGGGAGTATTCTTACCAACGGGTATCGCAGTGCGGACTCGCAAGCTCGAGAACCCGTGATGCAGAAACTCCCAGGATCAGGCGTGCAACAAATCAGCCGGCGCCTCTTCGATCAGATCGGCGATGGCGGCGGGGATGTGGCTCGCGGACATTTTTCCGGATGAGTCCCTGGTGACACAGACCACGGTGAGTTTGCCTACCGCGCAGTTCACGAGCCCGGCTTCGGTGAGCTTTCGGATGTGGCACTGGTAGGTAAGGGTGCGGGTCTTCTTTTCGGCGACGAGCAGGTGGACTTCGAACTCGTCCTCGAACTTCAACGGAGCCTGATAGTCGAACGAGGCGTGAACCCGCGGCCAGCCGACGGGTGGATCGGTGGTCTGGGTCACGATGGAATGACCCAGGGAACGAAAGAAGGCGTGTTCGGCGGATTCGACGTAACGGAAGAAGTTCGAGAAATGAACGATGCCGGCCATGTCCGTTTCGGAGAACTCAACGCGGCGGGTGATCTTGAATTCGTAAGGCATGGCGATGGTTCAGGCAGGGATCGATTTGGAAGTTCTTTTGATGGCCTTTTCAAACGCGGTGATCATGGCCCCGGCCATGGCCTGCACGTTGAACTTTTCTTTGGCGGCCAGGACGGCGTTCTTTTGCAGGGCACGAAATTGACTTTCGGTGGTGAGCAGTTGCTCTATCGAGTCAGCCAAGGCCCCTGAGTTGGGTTCCGCGATGAGGCCGGCGCCGGATGCTTCGATGATTTCCGGGAACGCGGCATGGCGCGGCTGAACTACCGGTATGCCGCTGGCCATGGCTTCAGCGAGGTAGAGACCAAAGGCTTCTCCATAAAGCGCGGGGACGGAGAAAACGGTCAGTGATTTGAGGAATTCCTGCTTTTCCGCACGATCGAGATTCGGATGAAAGCTGACGTCTTCAAGCAGGCCTTCGCTGCGCAGATACGTTCGGAGCCGATTGACGTATTTCTGATCGCTGGGTCCGCACCCGCCGCCAATCTTGAGTTTCAGGTTCTTCATTGTCTCCCGCCGTTTGAGATTGATGAAGGCTTCGACCAACAGATGAAGTCCCTTCTCCTCGCACATGCGGGCGAAGAAGCCGAGGACGGGCGCTTCGAGATTGGCGGTTGGATTTTCAACGAGGTAACCGTCGAGGTTGATGCCGTTGAACACGACGGCCATGCGTTCCATGGGCAGCGATAGTCGGCGGGCCATGTTGTCGGCAAAGTAGCGACTGGGGGCGATGAAGAGATCCACATCCGCAGCGCGTTCGGTCAGGGTGGACCAGACGGCCGAGCGATCCGGTTCCGTCATCGAATCAAGGAAGGCATCTTCGCCCTGCAGTTGACAGACAACGAGGCATCCGAGTTCGGCTTTGAGGCGGCGGGCGAAGCCGACCAGCATGGCATTCGACAGACAGACCACATCAGGCTTCTGATCGCTTTTCAGGAAGGCGATCAATTCCTCGAGTTCGCGCGCCTGATTGCCTTCCTCACCGCGCAACATCGAAAGGGTCAGATCGCTGACATCTTCCGCGCGCGTCTTCGCAGCCTGCGTGCCGGCGAGCTTGAGCAATATCGGGGAGGCCAGAAGTTTGTGCAACCACTTGGGTGCGCGGCGAAAGAGCGGAATCTTCTGTTCGAGGTAAACGTTGATTCCGGTGAAGAAGATCGGTGTGCCGGCGCTCTGGTCCTCTTCATCCAAAGTCATCGGGAGGTAGAGCGGGACC
>JBLFYM010000234.1:0-6223 GCA_047608975.1 Limisphaerales bacterium
GCCGGCTCGACAGTCTGCGCTCCTTCCCGTTGTGTTCTGCTCACCGGATTGCACACCGGTCACGGGCGGATTCGAGGAAACGGCGCCGGGCAGCTGCTCCCGACGGATCTGACCTTTGCGCGTGTCTTGCAGGAGAACGGGTATACCACCGGCTGCTTTGGCAAGTGGGGCATTGGCAATCCGCCGCCCCTCAACGATCCGGCGGTGCACGGCTTCGACGAATTCTACGGTTACATCAACATGTTTCACGCGCACAACTACTACCCCGAGTTTGTGGTGAAGAACGGCAAGAAGGTGCCGTTGCGAAACAAGCTCTACGCGGATTGGTATGAGCAGCGATACGGCGCGCGTGACGGGGCCGGTATTGCAGAGAAGGCGGTGGACTACCTGCCGCAGCTCATCGCGGATGAGTCACTGAAGTTCATTCGGAAGAACGCGGAGAAGCCGTTCTTCATGTATTACGCGCTGAACATCCCTCATGCGAACAACGAGGGTGGTGGCGAAGCGCGCATTGATCGCGACGGTATGCGCGTGCCCGGTTGGGGCGAATTCGGAAAACGTGACTGGCCGAACCAAGAAAAGGGTTTCGCGCAGATGATCCACTACATCGACCGGGACATCGGCAACATCATCCGTGTGCTCAAGGAACTCGACATCGATGACAACACGATCCTGATGTTCAGCAGTGACAACGGACCGCATCAGGAAGGGGGCCACAAAATGTCGTTCTTCGATTCCAACGGCTCGCTCCGTGGAATGAAACGGGATCTGTATGAAGGCGGTATTCGCGTGCCCTTCATCGCGCGTTGGCCCGGGAAGATCGCGGCGGGAAAAAACAGTTCACACATTTCCGGTTTCCAAGATGTGTTCCCGACCGTCTGTGAACTTGCAGGCATCAAGACACGGGCAAAAACGGATGGTATCTCGTTTGCTCCCACGCTTCTCGGGCGATCCCAGAAAGCCCACCCCCATCTCTACTGGGAGTTCTACGAACGCGGTGGCAAAGCCGCGGTGGTAAAAGGAAAATGGAAAGGTGTTCGGCTGAACATCGTGAAGAACCCGGACGCACCCATTGAACTCTTTGATCTGTCAAAGGATGTTGGAGAACAGCACAACGTCGCGGCGCAGCACCCGGAGCTGGTGCGGCAAATGGCGCGGATCATGGCCCAGCAACACGTCGAACCTTAATCTTAAGCCAGTGTACAAACTCTACAAACGTGACGGCCGTGTCCTCAACTACCACGAGGTATGGGAAGAGGACGGTTCCGTGATCGAGCATTTCGGCATTGCCGGAACGCGAGGCAGTTTTCATCGCCACCCGATCCCGGCGGGCGCGGATGAGGACAAGATTATGGAGACCTTGCTTGAGCCGGCGGCGAAGTCGGGCTTCGAGGAGATTGCCGAGGACGAGCTGATCAAGCTTCACGTCGTGGTGCCGCGCCCGGATATCGTGGGCGATGCCGATCTGGAGAAGCGACACGAAATCGAAGATCGAATGGATGATCTGCTGGGCGAAACCGGAGTTGGTCACTGTGACGGCGGGAGCATGCAGGAAAAGACCATGGAGATATTTTGTTTCGTGGCAGATGAAGAGATCGCCAAAGGCGTGATCCGGGCCGACTTCGACGACGAAGATTTGATCGGTCTTCGTCGCAAATGACCGGCGGAGAAAATTCCCGGGAAGCAGAGAGTGAACGTAGAGGTGCACCGCGGCCTCGTCTTCAGCCAGGAGTCGGTCGAAGTGGCTGCGGACAGATTCGCGGTCAACATGCAACCGAGGAAGAACTGGGTGGGGATCATGTTCACCGTGGTGATTCAATGCTGATGAGAAAAGGGAGCTACTTCCCTTCCGGTCCCTGACGCCAACGAAGCAGCTCCTGCGACAGCTTCGCCTCGATGCCTTTCGTTTCGGCAAAGCCTGCGAGATTTTTGAGTTCGTAAGGATCGGCCGACAAATCGAAGAGCTGGCGTTCGCCGGTGACAAGATGATCCACCAGTTTGTGGCGTCGGGTGCGGATGGCACGGGTGACGGTGGACCGCCGGGGATCGTGATAGCTGAAGAACAATCGCTCCCGTCCTTTGCGATTTCCCCGATACAGTCCCAACAGGCTTTGGCCGGCCACGCTTTCAGGAATTGTTACACCAGTGAATTCACAGAGAGTCGGCAGGATGTCCATCGTGCTGACGAGTTCGGAGCATTTGTGAGCGGCGGGTTTCAGGGTCGGATGACGCACGATGAGCGAAGTCCGGATTCCTTCCTCATACAGGGTCTGCTTGCCGATGATACCGTGGGAGCCCATCGACATCCCCTTTACGCTCGCGAAGATGACGAGGGTGTTCTCATCCAGCTTGCTCTCCTTCAATACCCTCAGGATTCGGCCGATCTGCCCGTCGAGGTGTTCGAACATCGCATAGTATTCCGCGGTGGCTTCCCTAACATCTTTCTTCGTGCGCGGGAAAGGCAGGACGGTTTCGTCGCGAATCTTCGGGTTGAACTGCTCAAACGGCGGCTTAGTCATGAAGTTCGGCGGGATGGGCACCTCGGCTGGCGAATACCTGCCTTCATAACCCGGTGGCGCGCGAAACACGTCATGGCCCACCGTGTAGGCCAACACCATGCAGAACGGGCGCTGGCGGTCGCCGGCGAGATACTTGACCGCGTCATCCGTAAACACCGTCGACGAATAATCCTTCGCGGTCTGGCGGGATTCGGGACCGCCTCCGAACGGTGTGAGCGCCAGTTCGAAGTGATCGAACCTGCCGCCGGCCCAGCACCGTCCGCCGGTGGTGTATCCGCGCGTCCACGGCTTGCCGTCATTGTGCCACTTGCCGATGAAGCAGGTTTCGTAGCCGGCGTCGGCAAGCAATCTGGGCAACAATGGAGAGTCCGGGTTGATTGCTTTGCCGTTGAAGGTGACGCCATTGGACCAGCTGTCCTGCCCTGTGTAGAGACAGGCCCGGCTGGGCATGCAGATCGGATTCGGCGTGAAGCAGCGGTTGAAATAAACCCCGGTGGCGGCCAGCCGGTCCAGGTTCGGCGTGCGCAGGACGTCGTTGTCCGCACAGCCCAGAGCACGGTAGTTGTGATCATCGCTGAGGAGGAGGACGACATTCGGCCGGTCGCCACCGAACGCGGTCGAAGCGGTGGCGACGAACCAGACGCGGAGGCAGAGAGACAAGGAGATGGTGAGACGTGAGAGCATGTCGGTTGGCAGAATGATGGCGGTAGAATTCTTCGGCTTGGGGTTTCGATAGCAAATCGAAGCTACCTTCGGCCACTCAGAACAACGGCTCCCGCATCTCGCCGTTCATCTTTTCCCAGATGGCAACCAATTCAGCGAGGCGGGCCGGTTGGGTGTTGGCGACATTGGTTTCCTCGGAGATATCTTTCGACAAATCGTAGAGCTCCCACTTCGCTTTCCCCGGTCCGAACCGTTTGCCCATGCGCACGAGCTTCCAGTCGTCGTGGCGGATGGCGGTCTTGCCGCCCTGACGCCAGAAGAGGGTCTGGTGTGGAGTGCCGGCGTCCTTCCCGGTGAGGAACGGAATCAGATCGACGCCCTCGACTTGTTTTGGCGCGGTGACGCCTTTGCTGTTGGCGGTCGCCGTTGCATAGATGTCGAACGAACTGACGGCTTTGTCATAGACGTGACCGGCGGGAATGGTTCCTTTCCACTGCGCCATAAAAGGGATGCGCAATGCGCCTTCGTACATCTGGCCCTTCTCGCCTCGCAGCGGAGCGTTGCTGGAGGTCAGTTCGCGGGTGGGTCCGCCATTGTCGCTGAGGAAAAAGACGAGGGTGTCTTTTTCGAGACCGGACTTTCGCAACTGCGCCAGGACGGCTCCGACGCTGTCGTCCATGTTCGCCAGCATGGCGGCGAAGATGCGGCGGTGGATGTCTTCGATATGGGAAAACTTTTTCATGTAGGCGTCCGCTCCCTGCAGGGGGCTGTGGACGGCGTTGTAGGCGAGGTAAAGAAAGAAGGGCTTGTCGTCGTGTCGATCAATGAAGTCGACCGCCTCGCGGGTCAGGGCGTCGGTCAGGTATTCCGTTTCCACCACCGGTTGGCCGCCGCGCATGATCGGATTGTCGGCGTCGTAGTCCGGTTCGGCGTTCCGCATGTGGGTGGTATAGATCAGTTTTTTCTTTCCGACCCAACGGCCCTTGCTGCCGTCCGGAAGGTTCCGACGGCGCAGCATGGTGGTCACGCCGTCGTAGGGAGGCGGCACGAAGTAGTGACCTTCGTGAGTGAAGCCGAAGAACTCGTCAAAGCCGTGACGGAAGGGATGATATTTTGCGGTGCCACCTTGATGCCATTTGCCGATGAGGCCGGTGGTATAACCGGCGTTCTGCAGCGTCTCGGCGATGGTGACTTCCGCGGCCGGCAGGCCGAAGCCGGGTTCTTCATTGAGCGGTCCGGTAGGATTGAATTCGTAGCCGAAGCGGGTCGGAATCCGCCCGGTCAGCAATCCCGCGCGTGAGGGACTGCAATTGGGACCGGCGACGTATCCGGCGGTGAACCGCACCCCGTTCGCCGCGATCGAGTCGATATGAGGCGTGGGAATTTCGGGATTCCCCTGGCAGCTCAGCTCTCCATAACCAAGGTCATCCGCAAACAGGACGATAATATTCGGACGGTCAACGGCCGAGGCACCAGCGGTCATCGCGGCGGTCATCGCGGCGGTCAGCAACAGGGTGAGCAGTGATCTGGATCGAGTCATGTTCATTGTGATTATCGCTATCATATCGCGAGGCGAAATCGATTCTGCCGGTTTTTCTGAACGGATTCCAGCCGTCTTCCACTCTCAGGCCGACGGGAGACCTCTTCGAGAGGTGCCCATCATCGACGACGCTCATCTCATGCCCGGCGACTGTCTGCGCAAACTCCGGCTGCTTTGCGAAGACTTCCCCCGCTCACACAACCATGCCCTCATCGGCCAACCCCAGCTCATGCAATCCCTGAGCCTCACCATCCACGAGGAGATCCGCTCCCGCATCACCTCCTCCGTCGTGTTGCCGCGACTCGCACCTGAAGACATCGAAAAGTTCCTCCTCGACCAATTCGACCAATTCGACCAATTCGACCGTGCCGGCCTCGGGCACAACACCTCCCCCCGAAGCCCTCGCTCTCGTCATCCGTTCCGGCCAAGGCATCCTGCGGCACACCCGCAACCTCTGCCTCAGCTCGTTGATCGAAGCGGTCCGTGATCAATCCCGTTCCGTCGATCTGGAGCACCTCAACGCCGTCCTCACCCAACCCCACTGGAGAAAAGAACATGCCCAAAACCCCCTCTGATCATCGTATCAATCAACCCCGCTGGACCCGCGAACAGATCCGCGCCGCCCGACTCGCCCCCTTGTTGCCCCTCCTGCAAAAGCACCAACTTGATCTCCTCGAACGAGGTGAAGGCAACTTCGAGCCGGTCACATCATCAAGGACAGCTACTCGAACTGGCCCGATCGTAAGCTCAGTGGCAACAACATCGACTTCGGCATGCAGATCCTCGGCCTCACCTTCCATCAGGCCATGACCGAAATCACCGCGTCGTAGACGAACGACCGAAAAGCAGAACACCCTGGTCGTCGCCGCTTATCTTCAGGCACACCTCAAAGCTCCGCCACGGTCACAAACATCGACCTCCAGAAGCCGTTCCAACGGCTCGGCACAAGTACCCACCCGTCCCCGGAAATCGTACGATCTGTGCATCCCCCGGAGCGGAGCGACCGCAGGAGGCGTGACGGCGCGGTCGATGCGGATTTTCCCCAGGTATGGCGTTCGAACTCTCCTGCGCTAACCGTTGGACTTGTTGAATGTTGAGACGTGACCCCTTCCAAATTAAATTCAGCATTCCGGGACTGACCCCTTTACTTCGCGCTTCCGCCCTCTAAATCCGCCCGACTGCGCATCCCGTGATGCTTCACGTATCGTCGAATCCAGTCCACGTACGCCCGCTCCGTATGCAAGCTGTAATGCCCCACTCGCATGACATCGCGCACTTCATCCAAAAGTTTCTTTTCCTTTCCCATTGACACCTCGCGTTAACGGTCGCAACCGTAGAGTTCAGTGATATTAATGAAAAGGAAAATTCGCCCGAAAACCCCGCCAATATCAGGTTATCAGGGCAAATCGACCTGATACTAATTGTTGGGCGAGCATTAAGTGAAAAACGGAGGAGTCATCGGAAAGGTTACCGCAACTGCGCTCCTAGCTCTGTGGGCTAC
>JBLFYM010000235.1:0-6163 GCA_047608975.1 Limisphaerales bacterium
TGGTGGGGGAATGGGAGACCGTTGGCACTACCACCCCGAGATTGAACTGACCCATTTTTCGGCTGGTGAAGGAATCCGATTGGTTGGGGATTCGATCCGGCCGGTCAACGCGCCCGAGACGGTCCTTCTCGGTTCGCTGCTTCCTCACCAATGGCAGGTACGCGAGTCGCGCGGCATTGTCCTGCAGTTTCGAGTGGGGCCGGGTTCCGTTTTCGGGGGGATTCCGGAACTGCAAAACCTGGATCACCTTTGGAAGCGGGCCGGCGAGGGTTTGCTTCTCAATCGCAAGCACTCGGAAAAAGTGGCAGCCGGTTTGAGCAAGGCAGTTTCGCTTTCCGCAACCAGCCGGCTGGGCGTCATCCTCGGGTTGCTCGGAGATATCGGCGAGTCCCTCACTTCGGCCCGCAGTCTGTCGCACCGGATTCACTGGAAGTCGGGGGCGGGCAGCTACAGCGAGATCATTTCGGAAGCGATCGATTTCATCAGCGTTCACTTTCGAGAACCCATCACCCTGCCGGACGTGCTGGTGCACACCTCCATGAGTCGCGCCACCTTCTCCCGTCACTTCCCCCAGTTCACCGGTCAATCGTTCACGGAATTTCTTCAGCAATTCCGGCTCGAGTACTGTCGTCGCCTGCTGGTCGAGGGCAAGTCCAGCATCACCGAAGCCGCGTTTGGCGCCGGGTTTCAAAACCTGTCCCACTTCAACCGGCTTTTTCGCGAACGTTGGGGCCAGACTCCGCGTGAGTTCCGCAAGGGGCTGCAGACCGAAAGGGGCGACACCCTGAGACAAAAGCGACAGTATTCGGATTCAGAGCACTAGTCCAACGGGCGACGCGGGGGGACGATGAACGCAATGAAATCCCCGACGACATACCGCTTCTCGTTCGGCCCCTGGAATATCAGCGATCCACCCACCAGGATGAAGGGGCGTGCTGACGTGGGCGCATAACTCGTATTATTCATCCCCAGGGGGCGAAACAAGGCGTCCTGGGCAATCTTCTCGAACGATTGGTCGCCAAGAGCGGCTTCCGCGACACGACCCGCCACGCAATACCCGGTGTTCGACGACGCGGTGAACCGCAGATCACGGAAGCCGCAGATTGTTGAAGCACAAGAAACCAGATGCTCGCCACCTACCGGACACAACTCCGTCCCCAGATCGAACCAGAAACCGACAACAGCTGGCCAATCCCGCAAGTGGATATTGGAGTTGATGACCTGGCGCTGGCTTCTCCGGCCACACCTTGCGTTCTTTAATTATCGGCCCGACCCCTTTCCAGCGCGTCGTCATCGAGCAAGAATTTCAGAGTTTCCGTCAACCCGGCATTTCGCTGGTTGACCAGGGCGCGCAGGGCGTTGCGGCGATCGTCCACGTTCGCCCGCTGGTCGCGAACCAGCGCGAGCGCCTTCTTCGAGGCGGATTGATCGCCGAAGATCTGGCTCAGCTGACGCACCTTGGGATTGGCGGTCTCAGCCGCGCGAAGATCGGCGGACAGACATCCGAGCCCAATCAAACCGACGCCAAACAGTATTGCTAACTTTCGGTTCATACTTCGTAGGAGAATTGTTTCAAAAACCGGAACCATCAAATGCAAATTCGAGGCCGTTAGTTTTCTTTCTTCGGCTTCAGATGTTCATCGAAGAATTCGATCTCCATCTTCGCGGCGTCGACAAGTCGCTTGCCGTAGATCCCGTAGTGATTGATGTCCTCGTAGATGTGATAGGTCACAGGCACGCCGTTCGCCTTGAGAATGCCCGCGACCTTGCCGCCGTTCTTCGTGATGTCCATCAACTCCTCCTTGCCGGCGTCGATGATCAGCATCGGGGTCTTGATCCGCCCGGCGGCTTCGAACACGTCGTAGCCGATACCCTTGGCGATGTTGTAGCGCATGTGCGCGTAGCTCGACATCTTGCCGCCGGGAGCCCCCGTCTTGAAGGGGACGGGTTCGATGTCGCCGCGGGCGCGTTGGGTCTGTTGGACATACTGGTGATATTCGAATTGGCGACCGCGACCGCCGCCCATGCCGGGCACTTGCGCGGCGGATGCCTTCACGCGGGGATCATGCCCGGCGACATACGTCACCAACCCGCCGCCATAGCTCGTGCCGAGAATGCCGATGCGGCTGTAGTCTGCGTTCTTCTCTCCAGACATGAAGGCGATGGCGTTGCGTATGTCGGCAACCTGATCCGCGAAATCCATCTGCCAGCGAATGGCGCGCGCCTTGACGGTGATTTCGTTGTTCTCATCCGGATTCGGCATGGCTTCGAGCATTTGTAGCTTGCTGTCGCTCTCGCCCCAGCCACGGTAGTCAAAGTTCAGGAACAGATAGCCGCTTTGCGCGAAGTGGTTTGCGATCCGGCAGGACCAACCCATTTTTTTTACACCGCCCGTTCCATGAATGAAGACGATGACCGGCAGCTTCTGGCCCTCTTCAACATCCTTGGGCTGGTAGATATCGCCAGCCATGCGAGCGCCGTCGCTCCAGATGGTTACCGAACGTCGTTCCACATCGTCCGGCAGTTTCGGATACTTTTGCGCCTTGGCCTGAGCCTGCGTCCTGCCCTGCGGCGCGGCGTTGCCGGAACTGGCACACAGAATCATCAAGATGGCGAGACTGCCGAACACACAAGGACCGGGGCGGAGGAGTCGTTTCGCTTTCATAACTGAGTTTTGCATACAGGTTGATTCGTTACTCGGACAGACTCAAAGTTCGGACAATGCATTTTTGAATGGCGGTTCGATTCCGTGTATTCCGTGCCTTCCGTGGTTGTTAAAAATTCTTCTGTATTGGTTTATTTCGCGTAAAGGATGGCAGCCGCGTCTTCGCGCTTAAGGAAAGCCACGACCTGCTCGATTTCTTCATCGGTGATCTCCACCCCGCGGTTCAGACGCATCAAGCCCGTCATGACTTTGAGCAGGACTGCGGGCTTCTTATCCGAGCCGAACAGATCAGGCCCCAGCAAAGGGCCGTTGCCGATCGTGTGGCAGCCAAGGCAACGAGCCTGGAAGATTTCAAAACCCTTCGCCTCCGAGGCCGACACCTTGCCCATCACTTCCGTGGGAATCTTTCTCAACACCGGCGCGGGCGGCAACTTGGCAGTCAGCTCCGGATCCCCTTCCCGCTTCAGTCGAAAGGCCACCAGATGCGATGTCTGATTGGCGCCGCCAGTCGGGACGACGACGTACTGCCGGCCTTTCCACATGTAGGTCATCGGGCCGCCGCCATTGTAGGAGGGCGTCAGCGGATGCTCCCAAATAATGTCGCCGGTTTTCTTGTCCAGCGCTCGCAGCCTGGAGGGCGCCGGCTTGCCATCCGGTTTGAGCACACCGCGACCTCCGGTGACCGGCGAGAACAAGAGCGTCTTTGTCGCCATCACATTAAACTTCGACGGATTGCCGGTCGGCGGAAGTTTCAACGCCTTCAACGTCGGGTAATATCGAACGCCATCGCTGTTCGCCTTCTGCCACACGATCTCACCCTTGTTCAAATCGATCGCCGTGATTCGGCCCCAGGGCGGTTTGACAATCGACAGTCCATAGACCGTCGGAAACGAATACTCCTCGCGATACTTCAGCGGCCACGGACTGTTCGGACCCTCTTTGATCAACTTGATCAGGGTCGGCAGTGTCTTCGAGGTCACGTAGAGATAACCGCTCTCGGGATCGAAGGCCGCTCCTGGCCAGTCGCCCCCGCCGCCGATGCCCGGCAGGATGATCGTGCCCTTCTCCGAAAGCGGCGTAAACATCGGGCCCGTCCGATACTTGCTCACAAACTCACGGGCGGCCTTCTTGATGCCCGGCGTGATGTCGTTCAGGTCGTCATCAGTGATCCCCTGTCGGTCAAAAGGCGGCGGTTTGGTGGGATAGGGCTGCGTGGGCGAGAGAACTTCACCCGGCACGCCGTTCGTCGAAACGGGCCGCTCCTCGATGGGCCAAACCGGTTCGCCGGTCGCGCGATCGAACACGTAGGTGAAACCCGTCTTGCTGATCTGCGCGACGGCCTTGATCGTTTTTCCGTCGACCTTGATGTCGACCAAATTGGGCGCGGCGGGCAGATCCAGATCCCAGACCGGATGATGAATTGTCTGGAAGTGCCAGACGCGTTTACCGGTCGTGACGTCGACGCAGACCAGGCTTTGGCCATACAAATTATCGCCCGGTCGAAAGCCGCCGTAGTAGTTGCTCGAAGGCGCGGTCACCGGCAGATAGACATAGCCCAGTTCCTCATCCGCGCTGAGGATCGACCAGACATTCGCGCCGCCGACCCATTTCCAGGAATCGTTCTTCCAAGTTTCAACGCCGGGTTCGCCCTTGTCCGGCACAGTATTGAAACGCCACCGCAACTTGCCGGTGCGAACGTCATAGGCGCGCACATCGCCGGGCGGCATCTTGAAGGGATACTTTTTCCCGCGAAAGAACCCCATGCCATCGGAGATGATGGAGCCCAGGATCACAACGTCCCGACAAACCACCGGCGGCCCGGAATAGTTCATCATCCGTTCCATGCCCTCGATGCTTCGATGCAGGCCCTCCTTCAGATCGACGAATCCCTCTTCGCCGAAGGACTGGATCGGAGCGCCGGTTTTCGGATCGATGGCGAAAAGTTTGGAATCTCCGGTCGCCAGAAATAGACGCTGGCCCGCCTTGTCAGCTCGGTCTTCTTCCCCTTTCCAATACGCCAGTCCGCGCGTGGTGTAGCCATAGCTGGCCGGACGGCCCCATTTGTAGCTCTGCGGATTGAAGCCCCACAACGTGGCGCCGGTTTCCGCGTCAATGGCCAACGCGATATTCAGCGACGTGCGCACATACAGCACGCCGTCCACCATCAATGGCGTGGCCTTGAAACGATCGAGCCCGGCCTTGAGCTGCGGCTTGATGAAGTCATCGGGCGAATTCCAGATCCAGGCGACCTGCAGATCCTTGATATTGTCGCGATTGATCTGATCGAGCGGCGAGTATTTGCTGTTCGCCAGATCGCCGCCGTAGGAAGGCCACTGCCCCTTCGAGGTGTCGTAGCCCGATTGCGCCCAGGCTGACAGACCGCCAAGTTGCAAAAGGACGCACACAACGAAGAGACCGCTCCCGCGTCCACGATTACTGATCCAATTCAATCCGCTCATTCGACCTCTTAACTCCGCAACAGCATAAATGTGTTACGGGCAATCTCCGCCGCGCATCTCCCATTTGGCGATAATAAATGAGCGCTCAATGGACCTGGACATCCAACCGGCCGACGCCAGTTTCTTCATGAAGGGATCCTGCATCACATCGCTGCGATACTGGTTCTAGAACATGACGACGATGATACGATCAAACGGTTTCTTGCTGGGCATGGTTATCCCTTCCTTTGCGTTCGGTTCGTAGTCCCGGGCGACCTTGGATTCTGCCGCCCCGGGGATCGAGAATTTTACGCGATGAATTGTGAATTGGGAAAACCGGGAATCATAAACGCGGGAGTGTCTCAAAAGTCGGTGGGGCAAGAGTCCCTCGATCCCTGATCAGTATCCCGAAAGAATCACAGATCTTTTGCGCTCTTGCCGCCGTTCTTCTTCAGGATCCCGGCGATTTCGGGTCGCGTGGATTCGATGCGCTTCAGGTCCATCGGCGTTTTCAGAATCTCGCCGATGAAAGTGTAGACTCCGCCCAGTTCAGCGCTCCAGGGACTGCTGGTGACATCGAAGATTGTATTTCCACTCTTGTCCGTCGCGTTGACATTGCCCCCCTTTTCGATGAGCAGCTTGAGCGTCTCCGGATGACAAAAGAACGCCGCGTTGAAAAGCGCCGTCGTCTGCTCATTGTTTTTCGTTTCCAGTTCCGCGCCCGCCTCGATCAGCAGACGGGCTGCCTCGGTTTGGCCGGCAAACACCGCCACATGGAGGAGCGTAGTTCCGCCCGCAGGCTCCTTCTCGTTTAAGTCAACACCGCCCTCGACACCTTGCTTCAGAGTGTCGAGATCGCCGGTCGCAGCCGCCGTCCAAACCGCGGTCGGATCATTCGCTGAGGATGAGGCGCCACCACTGGTTGGAGGTTCGGCAGAAGCAGTCTGGGACGGTTTGTCACCGCACCCGAGCAGGAGCATCAGAGTGGCAGTAAAGATAGCGGGCACAAGTCGTTTCATATCGGACGTTGGATGCATGAGTGTTTGTTCGCACATAAGAT
>JBLFYM010000236.1:0-6003 GCA_047608975.1 Limisphaerales bacterium
CCTCAATTTGCACGCCGGGCGCTTTCCCAGACCAGATGTTCAGGATCTCACTTGGTTCGATACAGATGCCTTCCGAGGCAGAGATAACGAGGGCGAGAAAAAGCGTAGTTGGGTATTTCATGACAATGCGATGGCAAGTGGAAGTGTGCTCAGCACGCGCGGACAATCCAGAGCAAAGATTGAACGAAGTCCAAAAATGTGACCACGGCGAGGGACCAATACGCTGGCAATGGGTCCCGTTGCCACCTCGGGCGCAGTTCAATTGTGGCCGTTCGGGAGACTCACTGCCAAGGCGCCCCCAAAATTAAATCGTGCCCAATTCGTCCATTGCGCGTTTTGACGTTTGCCCCCCCGCCATGGCTCCTGTTTAATTCGTCCCGTTCCCCATTATGTCGGAAGAAGAAAAGCAATCCTCGGGTGATGCCGCTCCTCAGCCTGCCACAGGCGAGATCAGCGAGGCTCACAAGATTTACTGGCAGAAGAACATCCGTCTGGTGCTCTCTCTGCTGGTCGTGTGGTTTCTGTTCAGCTGCGTGCTCAGCATTCTGGCGGTCGAATCGCTGAACAAAATCATGCTCGGCGGTTTTCCACTGGGGTTCTGGATTGCCCAACAGGGAACCATCGTGGTGTTTATCGTGCTGGTCCTGATCTACGCGTTTCGGATGCGACAGCTTGACCGGGAATTTGGCGTTGAAGACGAGGGGCACGACGAAATGGGGGGACACGAATGAAGGATCAGACCACTTGGAATCTCGTCTTCGTCATCGCAAGTTTTGCGCTCTACATCGGCATCGCAATCTGGAGCCGGGTGAAGAGCACCAAAGGTTTTTACGTCGCGGGCCAGGGGGTGCCCACCGTCCTGAACGGAATGGCAACCGGTGCCGATTGGATGAGCGCGGCCTCGTTCATGGGAATGGCCGGGCTGATTTCGGTAATGGGTTACACCGGCTCGATGTACCTCATCGGTTGGACCGGTGGCTACGTGCTTTTGGCCATGTTGTTGGCCCCCTATTTGCGGAAGTTCGGACAATTCACCGTTCCTGATTTTGTGGGTGACCGCTACTACTCAAACACGGCCCGGGTCGTGGCGCTGGTTTGCGCAATCTTCGTTTCATTCACCTACGTCTGCGGCCAGATGCGCGGGGTCGGGATCGTGTTTGCAAATCTGCTCGGCTGGGATGTTAAAATGGGGATCTTTGTAGGTATTGGGATGGTTTTCTTCTACGCGACTATCGGTGGGATGAAAGGCATCACCTACACGCAGGTCGCGCAATACTGCGTCCTGATCTGCGCCTTTGTCATCCCCGCCGTGGGTATCTCTTACGAGATGACGGGCAATGCGATTCCCCAGCTCGGTTTCGGAGCCAAAGTGATCTCAGGAGACAACGCGGGAGTATACCTCCTCGAAGCACTCGACAAAATCCACACGGATCTCGGCCTGCCGGAATACACCGCCGCATTCGTCGAGGGGAAGAGGAGTAAGATCGACGTGTTGATGATCACGATCGCACTCATGGTCGGCACGGCCGGCCTTCCCCACGTGATTATCCGCTTCTACACCGTCAAAACCGTCGGTGCCGCCCGCTGGAGCGCCGTCTGGGCGTTGATCTTCATTGGTATTCTCTATACCACCGCTCCCGCCGTGGGCGCATTTGCCCGGGCAAACCTGCTACAGACCACCCACAACAAATCATACGAGCAGATGCCGCAGTGGTTCACCAAGTGGGAAACCTCCGGCCTGATTGCCTGGGTTGATAAGAACGGCGACGGCAAGATTCAGTTCGGCAAAGGCTCGGCCTTCGCCGGCAAGAAGCCGGTCTTTGATGGCGACAAGAAAGGCACGCATGGCGAACGCCTGGTCACCAACGATGCCAGCAGCGATCCGAACGAACTCTATGTCGATCGGGATATCATGGTTCTGGCAAATCCCGAGATTGCCAAGCTACCCGCCTGGGTTGTCGCCCTTGTCGCTGCCGGTGGTTTGGCCGCCGCACTTTCGACCGCAGCCGGCCTGCTGCTCGTCATTTCCTCATCGATATCGCATGACCTGATGAAACGGATTGTCAAACCGGACATGTCCGAGAAAGAGGAACTGATCTGGGCTCGCGTTGCCGCCGGCGTCGCCGTTGTGATTGCCGGTTACTTCGGCATAAACCCCCCAGCTTACGTGGCAGAACTCGTGGCCTTCGCGTTCGGTCTGGCGGCGAGCAGCTTCTTCCCGGCTATCATCCTCGGGATCTTCAGCAAGCGCGTGAACATGCAGGGAGCGGTCGCTGGAATGGTTGCCGGCATCCTGTTTACCCTCAGCTACATCATCTACTTCAAGTTCATCAACAAATCAGCCGGAGCCGACGAATGGCTCTTCGGCATCAGCCCGGAAGGAATCGGAACTATCGGAATGCTGTTGAACTTCGCGGTCACGCTGACCATCTCGAAATTCACTCCTGCCCCACCGGCAGAAGTGCAGCGGCAGGTGGAAATGATCCGCTACCCGAATTCGAAGCTGACCTCGAAAGCCTGATCGGACCGATCGGTCCTGTCGTTGGATCTGTCATTTCGGAAGTCAATCCCCCGCGGAAGCGGGGGGTGATTTCGGAAGGGCTGTAAGCCGAATTCTGTTTCCCTTGCGGGACGAGAACCATTTGACTTTGCGGCCGAAACCCGGGACAGGACGGGCTATCCTAATGTCCCCTATTTGGCCTTGCACCCAGCGGGGTTTACCATGCCTCGTCGCTCACGCTTCGAGCGGTGCGCTCTTACCGCACCTTCTCACCCTTACCTCCGGCAAGCCGGCGGCGGTCTAATTTTCTTCAGCACTTTCCGTCAAAAAGTCTCGCGACTTTCCGCCCGCATATATCCCCGCCGAAACGGGGTTACGCGGCGCCGTACCCTATGGTGTTCGGACTTTCCTCTGTCGCCAAAGCGGCAGCGATTCTCCGCCCTTCCGAAATCAGGGAAACGTTAGTGCGCACCGGAGAAGGCGGCAATCGGAATCGTGTTTTTTTGAAATCGGCCGCAGATTGACAAATCCGAGCCCAAAGTAAACGAAGGGTAACGAAGAAAATCGGGCAGTTCAGAAACTGTTGCCCGGACCTGCATCCGCAGCCGCCTCCATGTCCATGTCGGCGGTGAAAAAGAGAATCCGACTGCAGTGGGGGCAGTTCACGATCTCCTGTTGGCCTTTGGCCGAAACGATCACCTGAGCCGTCAGTTTCATGTGGCACCCACCACAGACACTGTGCTCAATACCGACGACGACGTTCTCACCACGTAAATTAAGAACGCGGTCGTAGCTTCGTAGCAGCCGTGCCTCCACACCTTCGGCAAGCTTGTCACGTTCACCGTCCAGTTCGACCAGTCGCGATTCCAACGTGGCACCCAAAGCGTCCAGGTTAACCACTTGTTCTGCGACGATTTTGACAACCTTCTCAGCCTCAGCTTTGGCCGCCTTGCCGGCTTCCGTGGCAGCTTCCGCCGCATCCATGTTTTCCAGAATCCCCGTCTCGAGATCGCTGATCTTCGCCTTGCAACCGTTGATTTCGTTCGTCAGGGCCTGATATTCCTCATTCTTCTTCGTCTGCAGCTGTTGATTGGAATACTTGGCAATCTTCACGTTGAAGGACTCGACTTCCAGTTCCAATTCTTTGCGGGCCGCCTCAACGATTTTGGACTGTTCACGGGCATCATCCAGCGCTTTTACGGTCCCCGCGCACTTGCGCTGGGACAGCTGTTTTTCGGGGTCTACCCGTTCCAATTCTGCTTCGGCGCGAATAATCTGGCGGTCACGGTCCTGTAGAACGAGCAGTTTCTCAATGATCTCTAACATCGGTTTCGGAGGAGACTAACTATCGCCCATTGGCAAGTCAATGAACACGGATACGAATCAGTAATTGTCGGGATTGATCCGCTTCATCCGTAACTTCGACCTGGAACGCGCCGTCAGACGAGGAAGTTTTCTTTGAACAAATCCAAGCGCCCAAACTCCAAATCATCAGCAAATCAAACGCTCAAACATAAAACCGACAAATCATGAAAACACTGGTAGTCACCCTCGCAACAACCCTCGCGGTCGCCGGAATCAGCTTTACGTCGCCCTCCTTGGCGGCCGCCGAATCCCCCCTCTCGTTGGCCCGCAAACTGAATCAGGCATTTGTTCAGGTCGCCGAAGACGTCGCGCCGTCGGTTGTGGTCATCAAAGTCTCCAAGCGCCCGAGTGCCCCTGACATGTCCCAGATTCCAGAGCGCTTCCGCGACTGGTTCGAACGCGAGTTTCAAAAACCCACGGACAGCGGAGAACCCGGAGAAATCCGCCCGCAGGAGTATGGCCAGGGTTCCGGGGTGATCATCCGCACGAATGGGTTCATTCTGACCAATCGACACGTCGTTGCTGGCGCAGAGGAAGTCGCCGTCGTCATGAGGGACGGCAAGGAGTACAAGGCGAAGATCCAGGGCATCGACGAACAATCCGATCTCGCCGTGCTCAAGATTGAGGCCGAGAACCTGCCCACCGCGAGCTTCGCGGATTCGGACAAGACCCGCGTCGGCGAATACGCCATCGCGATCGGTGCACCACTGGGACTGGATTACAGCGTGACCATCGGGCACGTCAGTGCGAAGGGACGAGCAGTGCGGATGCCCGGTCTGACCGATTCGGATTTCATTCAAACTGACGCTCTCATCAACCAGGGCAACAGCGGCGGCCCGCTCGTCAACCTCGACGGACAGATTATCGGTATCAACACCATCATCCGCGGAACGGGCACCGGATCCACCTCCGGACAATTCAGTCACAGCGGCATTGCGTTTGCGATTTCAGCCAACCTGGCCCGCGAGATTTCTGAAACATTGATCAACAACGGCAAAGTGGTCCGCGCCTGGTTGGGCGTCGGCATCGAGTCTTTGCGGGAAAATCCGCAATGGCGCGAAGAGATCAAAGGTCTGAATGATGGCGTGGTGGTGACCGGGATTCTTAAGAATGGACCGGCCGCCGATTCGGATCTCGAAGTGGAAGATGTGATCACGGCGGTCGATGGAGAAAAAGTCTTCACCGTTCAGGAACTGAAAGACGCGATCCGCCCGAAGAAGGTCGGCAAACCGCTCAAGCTCTCCGTCTTCCGGAATGGCAAAAACCTGACCGTCGCAATGGAACCGGGAACGCGACCGGATCCCAAAGACATGAACCGGCTCGCGTTCGGCACTCAGGCCACTCCCGAGGAACAAATTGGGCTCCGGTGTGAAACGCTCACCCGACGCCTCGCCGAGCAATACAGCGTGAAGGCAACCTCCGGCGTGATCGTGACGGACGTCCGCGTCGAGAGCATTGCGGCAAAGGCTCAAATCGAGCCCGGCGATGTCATCACGAATCTGGAAGGCAAACCCATCGCCACGATTGATGATCTTCGCCGCATATTGGGTGAATTGGATATTGAAGACGGAATCAAGGTGAAACTCGTGAACGAGAACGGCAAAAAGCTTCGCCTCTTACAAAGCCGATAAGTGGTGTAACCTATGGGTGTGGAAAGGCGGTCTTCGGACCGCCTTTCTTTTTGCGAAGAACCTTAGAGCCTGTCTGAATGATATCCAAGTGTCGGAAGGCCGGAAAAAACCCCGAAAAACAAGGGTCAAGGATTGACAGTGTTGGCTTGCAAATGCCGACCATTTTTCGCGGAGCCAGATCAGAGCGATGAAAATCGCCAAATACGACTCCGATCTCACCGATGCCCAGTGGGAGGCACTGCAACCTCTGTTACCCTCGCCCAGCAAACGCGGTCGACCGCCTACCGATCGGCGTCTCGTTATCGACGCGCTCCTTTACATCGCCAAGGCGGCGATCCAATGGCGTCTGTTGCCACACGACTTTCCCGCTTGGCAAACGGTCTATCATATCTTTCGCAAGTGGACTCGCAATCATACTTGGGAAGCCTTGAACGCACGTCTGCGAGCGATGGTTCGCAAATCGGTTGGTAAACGCTGTCGACCCACGGCGGCGATTCTCGACAGCCA
>JBLFYM010000237.1:0-5947 GCA_047608975.1 Limisphaerales bacterium
GCGGGCAGATTTCGCTGGTGCGCCTGCCAAGTTCCTCCTGTCTCCGCCAGGTTTTGGAGTGCTGTAGTCCTCTACAGCTTTCCTTGTGGCATTCGACAACCTGAGCCGCGAATTGGGAAACCCATCGGCTTGCGCCAACTCGAAACCCACACTCACGCCCAGTGCTCAAAGTTGTTCGAAACCTTCACGCGCCCGAAAGCGGCAGAGGACTGCCGCAATCCAAAACCTGGCGGAGATGTCAGGTTTTGGAATTACTGCCATCCCCACGGTGCTAGAGTTGACCGACCAACTTTGCCACCCGCCGAACATCAACGGGGGCATCGAGTCTTCCTCCGCGTTTGAGTGAGCTGCCGACGATGTAGCCCGTGGCGTGTTGGTCGAATTGTGAGACATTCGCCGCGGTGACGCCGCTACCCAGATAGATTGGTGCATCCGGACAGGCCGCTCGTGCACGTTGTAAATCTCCGGGATCCACTTTTGCGCCCGTGCCAGTGCCGGAGACGATCAAGGCGTCGGCGAGTCCTCGTTGGATAGTGTCCTTGGCGGCTTCTTCGATCGACTGATCGCCAATAACGGTGGCGTGTTTGACGTGAATATCCGCGAGGATCTTGACGGATGGTGCGAGGGAGGAACGGACTCTCAGGGTGTTGAATGCGTCGCCTTCGATCATTCCCTGATCGGTGAGCATGGCGCCGGTGTGAACGTTGACGCGGATGAACGATCCGTTGCAGGCGGCGCAGAGTCCAAGTCCGGCGCGAGGATCGTTCCGCAGCACATTGAATCCAATCGGGATCATTACCGCCTCGCGAACGGCCTGGCCGCAGACTGCCATGGCGGAAATCGTCTCCGGTGAGACGCTGCCCTTGGTGAATGGTACATCGCCGAAGTTCTCGATGCACACTGCGTCAGCACCGCCTCGTTCGTAGGCAAGGGCATCTGTCACCGCGGCTTTCACGATGGCGGATATGCTGTGTGAGTGTCGTGGTGAGCCCGGGAGCGGTTTCAAATGGACGACGCCAATAAGTCGAAAGGGTTTCATTGTTGCTAAGAATCGGAAGTCAGCGAACGACGGCACCGGTGAGTTTCACCAGGTCCGGAATGTCGTAGTGCCGCAGTACTCCGTGGATTGTGTCTGCCAGCATTTTGGTAGGAACTTCAGCTTCGATCATCGACTCCCATGAGTCGCGCATCTCGTGGAGTTCCACCTCGCCGAATAGATCGGGCCTGACGGCGGCAGCATGGAGAGCCGGAATCGCCGCTAGACCCGATGCCATGAGATTGAAGGGCTGTTTGATGCGCCCGCTGAACGCATTCGCGATGGAGAGGATGTCCTCGGTTCGGATGGCGACGAGTGACTTCCCCAGCATGTAGGAGATGAAGTACTCCGCACCGGTATTCCCGAAGTGTTCGCTGGAGTAGCGCCAGACCTTGGGCGCGGTATGTCCCAGACCGTGTAGGTCGACTACGATCATCTGGCGGTGCTTCTTATCCGGATCCTGCAGCAGGTTCTGCCACGTTTGATCGATGCCTTCGCCGGGAAAGACGAGCAGTGCGTGGTCAGATCCTGCTTTTGGAATCGTGTTGACGATCTTCAGTTCCAGGCTGGACTTGCTGCGGAGGATGAAATGCTCAACACGGTGAGACGGTGTTGATTCCGTCCGGAGGTGAACCAGTTTTCGCGTCGTGTTCTCTTTTTGCAGACGTAGTGTTTGCGAGACGAGTTTGGCGTCGATTGCTTTCCCTGTTTTCCTCTGTTTGCGGAGTCGTTGTGCGGTGTCGGCGTTGATATCCATGATGGAACGTCCGCCGTTTAGCAGAAGAACCTGACCTTGGGGAGTGCACTGAAGTTCCTCGTCCGAATGCGTCGGCAGTTTTGGCTCGGTCACCGGATCATCTTTGCCAAGCAGCCAGCGGCGCATGAAGCGGGTGACACCGACCCGGAGCGGTTCGGTGAATCCGTGTTTTTCATTCGCTTCGATCAGGTCCATCCGTTCGGCGAATCCCAGCTTCGTGAAAACCCGTTTGGCTTGCCGGAAAGAAATCCAGGCACCTTCGATGGGCACGAAATCCTTGGTGGCGGCACAGATGAGGGTTGGCTTGGGCGCATGGAGAATCAGGTAGTCCGCGTGGTCCATGCCATAGCGGATTTGGTTGAAAACGTTCTGTTCCGCATCGCCCGGACCGGGTGATTCGTTCTTGATGCGTGTGGTAGTGACGAAACACCCAGGAGCGGCGGCGTAGATGCGATCGTCGAGCGCCATGAGGTAGCTGGTCATCAATCCGCCGCCGGAATTTCCGGTGCAGCCGATTCGGGTGGCATCGATATCCTTTCGGTTCACGAGATAATCGATACTGCGCATCCCATCCCAGATTCGATAGGAGGCGAGGCTTTGTCCCAACAGAATCGGCGCAACTCCGGTCAGTGAATGTTCCACCGTTGACCTGAAGCGCGGTTCGCTGGTGCGGCTGCCGCCGCTGTCCGTTGCGAGTATCTGAACCCGTTCACCCTGGCCCAAAGGATCGTAGATCAGCGCAGCGATTCCGTGTTTTGCAAGGATCAGGCCGACCTTCTGATAACCTGCCTTGCCATTCGCCGTGTGGCCGCAGGGCACCAGCACTGCGGGATGGGGAGCGGGAGTCTTTGGCAGATAGAGATTCGCGGTGACGAAGAAATTGGGGCGACTCTCGTAGATCAGTTTTTCGATGCGGTAATCGCTGCCTTCGATCGTGCCGACGAGTTCGGGGTTGAGCGCTGTTCGTCCCGGGAACTCACCGAGACTCGTCAGAAACTCGGCGCGCAGATGCTGTTGGTATTCGCGGATGTGATCGGGAGTCTGAAGGTTCTCCAGTTTTTTCAAGCGCCTATCCAAAAGCCGATGAGCCTCGATCCGCAACTCAGAACGAAATTGTAGGTGCGGTGCGATCTCCTCGGCGCCGTTGACTGACAGGCACAACAAAGAAACGAGGAAGCCAACCGCAGGTAGGAACGGAAATCTGTGCATTGATTTCAGACTACTCACCGACTTGAAAAGATCTACCGTGAATTCTTGCGTTCCGTTCCGGGGCGAATGCGCGTCCGGGACGAAGTATGAGCGAACTCACGTTCGCTGCTACGAGGTGGAATCCGACGTGCGTCGGATCACTTGTTGCATCCACAGCGGCGCCAAGTCCGTTGCACCCGGGCGGAAGTAAGTGCCTCATTCGGTGGGATGCGATCAATCGCCCACGCGTTTGAGCAGCAGGAGACGGAAGTCCATGACTGCCATGCCAGGGATGTTCGTCGCCTGGAGTTTGAGTTCTCCGTCGCCTTTGCGTAGACGGATGCGCCCGAGGTCGGTCTTGCGCCAGTCTTTCACGTAGGACTCCATGCGGGGCGTGCGATCGTGTTCTCCGCCGCGTTCCGGGACTTCGTTGGCCTGAGTGATTTTGCCCGAGAGTTTGCTGTCGGCAAACGTCAGCTCAAAGGA
The DNA here is from genome assembly GCA_047608975.1 of Limisphaerales bacterium. Taxonomy (GTDB): domain Bacteria; phylum Verrucomicrobiota; class Verrucomicrobiia; order Limisphaerales; family JAYPXF01. Next base: position 3,468 of record JBLFYM010000237.1, read on the forward strand.
GGCACCGATATCGGAATTCTTGCAGGCGTAGTGGAGTTCGACTTCGAAGGTGCCGTTGGCGGGCACATTGGCTTTCCAGCTGATGGTATCCTGGAGGCTGGTCCAATTGCTGAGGTAGGAACAGTTGGGGAATTTGTTTGAGCGTTTGATGTTTCCCGACCAGCTGGCGTCGCGGGCCGGGATTTGTGTGTATTCGTGATCGGGATGACCGATCACGAACGGGCGCTGATCGTCATCGTAGCCGGCCACTACATTCTCCTGGAAATCGGCGACCGCTTTCTTCAGGCGGGCGGTGAGTTTCGGCATCTTCTTCGAGATGTCGGTGTGCTGTCCGGGATCCTTGGTGATATCGAAGAGCGCACCTTTGAAACCCAAGCGGTGCTTCTCAGTGCGAACGCTCACCCGGTTGCGCCAATGAGAGAAGATGAGACGGTCTTTCCATTTCTTATCGTTCTTGGAGTCGCCGAGCAGCAATGGCTTGAGGCTGATGCCATCCAGCTTTTTGGTGCTGGCGACCCTGATGCCCGCCAGGTCGGCCAGGGTGGGGAGCAGATCGATGGCCGCGCCGTTCTGGGTGATCTTCCGTCCGGCCTCGATCTCTTCCGGCCAACGGATGAGCATCGGGGAGCGGACGCCGCCTTCGTCGGTGGATCCCTTGCGGCCTTTCATTCCGCCGTTCCATCGCGTGCCGTTTGGTCCGTTGTCGCAGAAGTAAATGACGATTGTATCGTCGGCGACTTTGAGTGTATCGAGCTTCTTGAGAATGCGGCCGACGTTCCAGTCGATGTTCTCGCACATGGCCAAGGCGGCACGGGTGTGTGGGATATTCTCTTTCTTTGCATCCCGATTGCGCATGGGTAGCTCGAAGTCCTTGAACTTGTTCCACCAGCGATCGGGAACCTGCATTGGTGAATGCGGCGTGTTGTAGGGGATGTAGCAGAAAAACGGTTCGCCCTTCTTGGCGCTGGATTCCATGAAACCCATCGCCTTGTCGGTGAAGTCGTCGATGCAGAATCCTTTGCCGTCCACGACCTTGCCGTTGTGATCCAGCGGAGGGCTGAAGTAGTTCCCCCAGTGGCCGGAACAGAATCCGTAGAACTCATCGAAGCCACGGCCGTTGGGGTGATAGGGATACTGCATACCGTTGTGCCATTTGCCGAATGCACCGGTTGAGTAGCCGCCGGCACGAAACGTTTCTGCGATGGTCATTTCATCGAGATCGAGACGTTCGCCACCGGCGGATGTGCTGTAGACGCCGCCGCGCGGATGGTAGCGGCCCGTCAGGAATTCCGCCCGGGTCGGTGAACAGACCGGGCAGACATAGAAGCGATCAAACAGCGCCCCATCACGGGCGAGGGAATCAATGTTGGGCGTGTTCAGGTTCTTGTTGCCGTTGATGCTGAGATCTCCCCAACCCTGATCATCGGTCAGGATGACGACCACGTTGGGACGCTTGGCCGCCTGCGCCTGGAGGGCGCATGTGAGAGTGAGGGCAGTGAGAATGGCTCTGACGATTTGCATGTTTCGCGGAGAAGATCGAACGGCGTGGGTGAAAGGCCAAGCCTCAAAATAGGGGGCGGAGTAGTGTTGGCCAGGTGCTCGTTGGAGTCCACGCTTCAGTGTGTGGGCGCGAACTTGTTCGCGCCCTTCAGGCTCGGCACGCCAAAGCGTGAACTCCAATCGGTTTGCGCCCGCATCGGTCAGCGGTCGCTGGAATTGATGAGTTTCAGCTCGGGCTTTGCCTGCTCTTTCTTGACTTCTTTCTTCAAGACCTTGATCGCCTTTTGCAGTTGCGTGTCCTTGCCTTTCGGAAGCTCAGTGGGTTTGGGCCAAATGACGTGGTGGGGCATGGCGGGTTTGAGTTCCATGTCCTGCCCATCCTCGATGCGATACCAGCCGCGGAAGGGGAGGCGGAGGTAACCAATGTCCATGATCGTCTTGCCTCCGGTGCTGATGACTCCGCCGGCGGTCGGAACGCCGACGACCTTGCCGCGCTTCAGATGCCGGACGGCGTGACTGAAGATCTCGGCGTTGCTGTAGCTGTTCTGATTGCAGAGTACGACGATCGGTTTGTGCCAGGAGGCATAGATTTTGCGGTCTTGCGGATATCCGCGCCCGCCGCCGCGAGGAACGGTGATTGCGTGACGTGGTTGGGTCAGAATAGTGAGCAAGTGGTCGGTGGTGGATCCGCCCCCATTCTCACGGACATCGATCACCAATCCTTCTTTGCCGGCGGCTGCGGAGAAGAGTTCCTCTTCAAATCGGTAGAAGCTGGTCATGTTCATACCGGCGATGTGTACGTAGCCCAGTGTGCCTGCCGATGCCTTGGCAACGGCGGCCTGGTTGTCGTCAATCCACTTCTCATAGAGCAGCGAACGGGCTCTGGAGTAACTGGTGGGGCGCAGGGTGACGGTTCTCGATGTGGCCTTCTTCTTTTTGCTTTCGCGGATGGTGAGCTGGATATCGCGATCGGGAATTCC
>JBLFYM010000238.1:0-5865 GCA_047608975.1 Limisphaerales bacterium
GCAACGAAACGCGGATTCGATGATTTTGATGCCGACCTTGTGGTTGGGGGCCAGCGCGCATCATCTGCGGTTTGGAGCGACGGTGACGGCAGAGTTGGATACCTACGTGGCCACGCTCTGCGAAATCGCCTGGCCATTGCTGAATGATGGCTATCGGCGTTTCATGTTTCTCAATGGCCACGGTGGGAACATTGATCCGATGAAGTTGGCCTTGCGGGATTTGCAGACCGAGTTTCCGGACGCATTGCTTGCGGGTGCGTCCTACTGGTCGATCGCTGAGGAAGTTATTGCGGGAAATTTGGACGGGGATCACAAGTTCGTCGGACACGCCTGCGAGTTTGAGACATCCATGATCATGCATCTCCGGCCCGAGTTGGTGGATACCAACGAACTCCGCGATGCCGGCAAGCTCGGAGCCGATAATATTCAGGGACTGTTTCTGCCCCGGGACATGAAGCACCGAACCAAGGAAGGCTGTACCGGCCGTCCGGATCTTGCTTCGGCCGAGAAGGGCCGGGTGATGTTTGATGGGATTGTCGAGCGGGTGAGTGTCGCTGTGCAGGCGATTCGGAGTGAGCCGCTGTTGGATTGATCCAATCGGCTTACTTCTTTTTCTTCGCAGCCTGCTGGCGTTTCCTGTCCTGCCACCAACCGCCGCGAGGTGAGTAGTCCGCATTGAGAATCTCCGAGTGTTGCGCATTGCGGCGAGGGATTCCGCTTTTGTTCAGGGCTTCCATCTGTTTCTCGTAGGCGGCGGAGTTCCAGTTGGGATTGGGAATCGGGGATCTCGCGCCAACTTCTTTTTGCCACTGCTTCAATTCCTTGAGCATCGTGGCGGTTCGCTCCTTTTCTTGGTTTGAGAGGTTCTCCCGTTCACCCAGATCCCGATTGACGTGATAAAGCTCTGAGCGATCATCTTCAAAATAGTTGATCAATTTCCACTCACCTTTACGGATCATCGCGGATGGTTCGCCGCCTTGATTTCCGTAGTGTGGGTAGTGCCAGAAGAGGGACCGTTCGGCGATTTTGCCGCCTCTCAATACGTTCACGAGACTAACTCCATCGACGTGCTGCTTGGGCATCGCGGGGAGGCCGGCGATATCGAGGAGGGTCGGGTAAAAATCCGTGCCCGTTGCCGGAATGTCGGTGGTGGTTCCACGGGTGACGCCGGGCCAATAGATGTAGAGTGGCTGACGGACTCCGCCTTCCCACTGCCGACCTTTGCCGCCGCGCAACGGAAGACAGCTGGTCGCAAATCCATCCCCTGAAGAGACGCCGCCGTTGTCAGAAGTGAAGATGACGATTGTGTTGTCGGCTAGCCCATGCTGGTCCAACGCTTCCAGAACGAGACCGACACCTTCATCCATGGCCTCCATCATGCCGGCGTAGACCGGATGGTCCTGTGCCTGACGGACCTCCTTGGTTCGATCCAGGATGAAGCGCGGATCTTCTCGTTCGGTGAGCCCCATGCGTTCGGCTTTGTTACGGTATTTCTTCCAACGCGCTTCAGTGCTCTGAATGGGGCCGTGCACGGAATAGAAAGACAGCATGGCGAAGAAGGGACGGTCCTTGTGGTCGCTGATAAACTTTGCGGTCTCGCGTCCGAGTCTGACCGGAAGTTCTTCGCCGGGAGGTCCGTCTTCCAGTGCGGAATTGTTGTAGGGCGAAAAATAACCACCGGGTGGAGTGCCGGCGATATGGCCGCCTTTGTTCACGTCGTAGCCCTGATCTTCGGGGCCGAATCCGGTGTGTCCAAGGTGCCACTTGCCGGCGAAGAACGTTTTGTATCCGCCGCGCTTCATGGCTTCGGCAATCGTCACTTCTTCGAGGCGCATCTGCATTTCGTATCTTGCGGGTAGCAGCTGGGTATTTCGTTTCCAATGCTCCGCCTGGTTACGGCCCTGCGTTCCACCGATGTAGTCGGTGATGGCGAGTCCGGCGCGCGCGGGATACTTGCCGGTCTGGATGGACGCCCGCGAGGGGCTGCAGACCTGGCAGGTGGAATAGCCGTGGGCGAATCGCATGCCCTTGCCCGCGATCCGATCCACGTTCGGCGTCTCGTAGAACGAGCTGCCTTCACAGCTGAGGTCTTGGCGTCCGAGATCGTCCACAAGGATCAGGACGAAGTTGGGACGCGCAGCGGTCGCCGTGGTGATCGCCACAAAGAGGGCGAAGAGAGTGAGTTTCATGCGCAGGGCTATAGTGTGACCTTGCCGGGGAGACAAGATGATTTGGGGCCAGGAGTTGGGACGCTGCCGTCCGGACGAATCCGGGAAGCGGCAAACGGCCTTGCCAGTTCATTTTCAAATCAAGACACTGCGCGCCGCATGAACCGGATCGAAGAACGTTTTGCCAAACTGAAAGAACAGGGGAAGAAGGCGTTGGTCACCTATATCGGCGCGGGCGATCCGAATCTGGACGCGACCCGTGATCTGGTGGTGGCATTCGATCGGGCCGGCGTCGATGTGATGGAGTTGGGTGTGCCGTTCAGTGATCCAATGGCCGATGGGCCGGTGAATCAACTGGCGGCTCAGCGCGGTTTGGAATCGGGCACCACGCCGGTCAAGGTGTTGGCGACGGTTTCGGAGATTCGCAAGGAATCACAGGTGCCGGTCGTGCTCTACATTTACTACAATCTTTTGCACCGGCCCGGTTTGGAAAACTTTATCAAGGACGCGGCGGCGGCGGGGGTTGATGGCTTGTTGGTGCTGGATTTGCCTCCTGAGGAATCAGAGAAATACGAGGCGCTCATGCGGGCGAACGGTCTGTGTGCCATCTACCTGATTGCGCCGACGACACCTCAACAGCGGATCGAGAGGATCGTGAAGCGCGGCATGGGCTTTATTTACTACATTTCCCGTGAAGGCGTCACCGGCATGCAAACCAAGGTGTCCGACACGATTGGTGAAATGACCAATCAGATCCGCGCTCACACTGACCTGCCGATTGCGGTCGGGTTTGGGGTTTCAAATCCTGAACAGGCCAAGGAAGTTGCGCGGAGCGCGGAAGGCGTCGTGGTCGGGAGCGCGATTGTGAATCAGATCGGCGAGCAAGGTTCTTCACCGGATCTGGTCACCGAAGTGGCGGCATTCGTGAAGTCCTTGGCAGATGCAGTGAAGTCGGTCTGATCGACGCCCGCTGTCAGTCATTCCATTTTACCGCGTCGAGAATCAGCGCGTGGACGTGTGGGTTGGCTACGACCACACTGCGTGAATCGATTACCAAGGGGTTCCCGCTACGATCGGTGCAGATGCCGCCGGCCTCTTCGATGATGAGTTTGCCGGCCGCGTAATCCCAGGGCGCCAGTTGATACTCGAAGAACGCGTCGAATCTTCCGTTCGCGACCCAGCACAGATCAAGGGCAGCGCTGCCCATACGGCGTATGCCACGGATGTTCCGGGAAAAAAGGGTGTGGATGGATTTGAGCGTCTTCTCCATGAGCGCGCCGCGGTCGTAGTAGAATCCGGTTCCGACGATGCATTCCTCCAAGTTGTTGCTCGCGGTCACATGGATCGGTTGGTCGTTCATAAACGCGCCCTTGCCGCGTTCGGCGTGAAAGCATTCGTTTCTGATGGGATCGAGAATGACCCCGGCTTGCAGGACGCCCTTCTCCGCGTACGCAATGGACACGCAGAAGTGGGGGATGCCGTGGGCGTAATTGTTGGTGGCATCCAGGGGGTCGACAATCCATAGGTGATCCGCTTCGGCAGTTCCGGTCGATTGGCCCTCTTCGAGCAGGAATGAATGATCCGGAAATTTGGCCCGGATGGTTTCCGTGATCAGACGTTCGGCTTCCACGTCAGCCTGCGTGACGAGGTTGTTAGTGGTTTCCTTCTGACTGATCTCCGCCGTGCCCAGCATCTGCATCAGGCATTCGCCCGCGCGTTCGGCTGCGGCTCGGGCGGTCTTCATGGTTTCCATAGCGGGCGGTCTGTTAACGAAGTTCGAATTGTATGTCGATGGAGAAACTGATGTTGCGATTGAGGAATTGCGAAATCGGGAAGTGTTTTACCTCGCCGGCCTGGCGCGATTCCAAGTGGGTTGTATATCGTCTGGAGGGATGAGCTTGCGAGTCCTTGGCGTTGCCAGCCAAAGGTGCTGGCGTGGTGGCTTTTGGGTGCGATTGGTAAGTGGCAATACACGAAATCCTAATCGCCCTCATCTTCAGTGCAAATACACGCCTTCAGACTCGCGAGCTCGCCCCTGCACATGCAATCACCCCGCCGCAGGCACAGGGTTGAAAATTGCGCTTGCCAAATGAAACGACCTCCAATCTAATTCACCTACATTCCAAAGCGTTCGCTGAGGAATAGAGCGAGGTATAACTCAAATGAAAAGAATCATCCTTACCCTAATGTCGGCCGCCCTCGTGGCGGGTTTCACTCCAACCGCAGATGCCGCAGACAAGAAGCCGGCGAAAAAGGAAGCGGCCAAGAAAGGCCAGCCATCCAAGAAGAAACGGACCACTTATCCTTACCGGGGAACGATCAGCAAGATCGATGGCAATATGTTCATGTTCAAGCAGAAGAATGGCGAACGAACCATCGCTATTGGCGAAGGTGCCAAGATCACGAAGGACGGCAAGAAAGCCAAGGCGAGCGATCTGAAGGTCGGCGGTTATGTCACCGGTTCCGTGAAGAAAGTTGACGGAAAAGAAGTGGCACAGTCGGTCTACATGAAGCCGAAGCCCGCTCCCCGGACCAAAGGCAAGGGCAAAGGCAAGAAGCCAGCCAAGAAGAAGAAGTCGGATGACAGCTGATCTGCACGAAGCCCATTTGATTTAAAACGAAGGCGGACCTGTGGGTCCGCCTTTTTTTGGGGGTGTGCCTGCGATGGAGTCGTAGGGGCTGGCTGGTTCAGGCGCATTTCTGAATGGTTCGGCGGAGGCGGCCGTTGCTGGCGATCATTTCCACGGCGTATTCACCTTCTCCGTTGCGATGCCAGAATTCTCCGCCCGCCTGGCGGATCAGGAGCGAGCCGGCGGCCACGTCCCAAATGCGGACGCCCGCTTCCAGATAGGCGTCGATGCGCCCCGCAGCGATCCACGCCATGGATAATCCGGCTGATCCAAACATGCGGACCTTGCGGACTTTTGGAATCAGGGTTGTGAAGGTCGGCATAGCGTCCGAGATGGTCTTGGCCTTCTGGGAGAAGCCCATCGTGATGATGGCTTCGTTCAACTTGCGCCGGTCGCTGACTTGTACCTTTTTTCCGTTGCAGCGGGTGGGTTGATCTTTGATCGCGGTCCAGAGTTCGTCGAGGAAGGGGTCGTAGGTGATTCCGATCAGCGTTTCTGCTCCGTAGAGATCGCCCTTTTTCGTGCGGCCGGTCCGGCGTTTCTGCAGCGCGATGCAGACACAGCAGTGGGGGATCCCATAGGCAAAGTTGACGGTGCCGTCGATCGGATCAACGACCCAACGATATTCCTCGTCAGGGTCGCCGAGGATGCCTTCCTCACCCAAAATGGGGATCTCTGGGAAGTCTTTGCGCAGGGTCCGTTCAATCATCTTTTGGCTGCGCACATCCAGCTCCAACTTGATGTCGTGTTGGGTTGAGGAATTTACGTTCTTGGGACGCGTGAGATGCTTGCGCATCAGTTCCCCAGAGGCGCGGGCGGCGGTGACGGCGGTATTGAATGCTGTTTTGAGTTGTCGGGAAGTCATGTCGATAGGTGGCTCAGATTACTGTTTCGGCGCAATTCCGTTGCCGCGCGTGAGTGTTCCAGCAAGCGCGCGGGGCCGTCAATGACCCGCGTGGGCATCTGCTCGCTCACGCTTGCGGCTACATTCGGGGATGCCGTGGCAAAACACTTTGATCCCGGCTGGCGTTGTCGGCATTCTGCGCGCGTGCCGATACTTCGCATCT
>JBLFYM010000239.1:0-5849 GCA_047608975.1 Limisphaerales bacterium
TCGGTAGGCGGTCGCCCGCGTTTGTTGGGCGAGGGTAACAGAGGTTGCAGTGCCTCCCACTGGGCATCGGTGAGATCGGAGTCGTATTTGGCGATTTTCATCGCTCTGATCTGGCTCCGCGAAAAATGGTCGGCATTTGCAAGCCAACACTGTCAATGCTTGACCCTTGTTTTTCGGTTTTTTTTCCGGCCTTCCGACACTTGGATATTATTCAGACAGGCTCTTAGGGCGACTCCTTGCCTCGGTTCCAATTCTGCAGGTGACGGGAACCACAAGACTCCAACACCTTCGGTGGGTCAACTTTTTTGCAGAAAAGAATAGGTCACCAGTTGTTCCGAGACTGTAAATCCCTCAGCCACAAGATCTAACGACCGGTGGCCACTCGGAGACGCGACGTTCAGAGATTACGGGCTGCGGCAAGCGCCCGAAACGCGGAGGTGTTGCTGCAAAACGAGCACAGGCCAATGGTGCGTGAATGGGAGAAGGGTTTCCGAAAGCAGTCGGTGAACTGGGAACCATTGGATGCCGAGGTGTTTGTGGCTTCAGGGCTTCGGGGGTAGCGAAAGAACCGTGGCGTGGGAATTACGTTGTGCACTCCAGGTTCGTTCGCCGGGCACCAGCGTGGGTGTGAAACGGAGGCCGAAGCGGGCGCAATTGGTGCGCACAATCGACGCTGGCGATCAGCCTTTGGCGGGCAGGCCGTTCTCCCGGCGAACCAGCTCGTGATACTCTTCTGCCACGATGTAGCCGACGCATTTCTTCGTTCCACATTTGCACGGGTAGTCGCGATAACTTTCGAGACTGTAGCCGTAGTTGAACGTGACTTCATCGCCCGGCCGGATGTCACGATCTGCCACGATATAGATGTGATCCTCATCCTGCTCGGCACTACAATTCGGATCGCAGCTGTGGTTCAGCAGGCGGGATGGATTCCACTCCACGTTCCCATCGAGATCGAAGTCATCATTCAGATCAAAAATGTATTCGTTGTAGTCCTCGCAGAGTTTGGCTGATTCCTCTTTGGTGATGTGGCGGCCGACGTATTCGATCACCCTCGCTCCGCTGGGAATGGCCTTGCGGGCAAACGCTCCCCGTCCTTCAATCTCGGAGTATCGGAAACTGAGCTGCTCAGTCGGTTCCGCGACCTCAATACTCGTGCCGGGCTCGCCCTGTCGCCGGGTCTTGAACGCCTCTGCAGTATCTTCCACGGAACTTGCCGCGGCATCGGTCTCTTCGGATTGATTCGTGTTTCCCATCAGTATTTCGGACGGCGGAAAACGTGTCATCTTCGAGCCTGTGAAGTCAACCGCGAGCTGGCACTCACGCCCCGACTGAGCGTGATTTCGAGTGGTTGGTCTATCGTTTGGAGGGGCGAGCTTGCGAGTCCTTGGCATTGTGCAAGCCATGGTGCCCACTGGGTCACTGGTGGGTGCAACTTCCAGGCCGGCACACAAACTCCTATTGCCCCAATCGTCAGCGCATGCACACGCCTTCGGACTCGCAAGCTCGCCCCTCCAGATGGCACCCCGTCGCACAGACTTGTCTAGGGACTGTTCCACGCGCAAGCTCCCGTCATGCGGGTGGATTGGCAAAAACGTCATGTCAGGGTTGCGAGCGCCTTCGCCTTCTCCCTCGGGTTGGTGATGCTGGCCTTGGTGTCCTGTTCCACGGTGACGCCGGTTTCGATCAACCCGCCGAAGGTCGCCGACGCCCACTTCGTCGGGAACGCCGCCTGCGCAGACTGTCACTCCGACTACACCAGACTGTTCGCGGCCAGCCCGCACGGACTGTTCCACAAACCCGGCAAAGCAGGCCTCGGCGAGACCGGTTGCGAATCGTGTCACGGGCCCGGCAGCCGGCATGTTGCGAGCGGTGGGCAGGGAACCGACAAGTTCATCGTGAATCCGCGAAAGAAACCGGACACCTGCTTCAACTGTCACCTGCAGACGCATGCGGAGTTTCGCCTGCCCAATCATCACTTCGTCATCGAAGGAAAACTGAACTGCGTGGACTGTCACGATCCCCACGGTCGGGATGCATTCAATCCCAAGCGTGCTTTGGCACACCGTCGCATCAACGAGTCCTGCGCCGAATGTCATCGCGATCAGGCGCGGCGCTTTGTATTCGAGCACGAAGCCCTGCGTGAAGGCTGCACTTCCTGTCATGAGCCACACGGTTCCATGAATCGCAAACTGCTCGCCACGCGCGATGCGAATCTTTGCCTGAAGTGTCACGCCCAGGTCCAGACCGGCACGGCGCTCTTGATTGGCAACATCGACCATTCCTCCCGACTGGCGCTGGGCGGCTGCTGGACGGGTGGCTGTCATGCCGCGGTGCATGGTTCCAACGTCGATCATCGGCTGAGGTATTGAGATGACCAGTGCGCCGAGTGGAGAATCTGGATTCCGTAGGACAGCGCGTCTCCGCGTTTTCTCGGGCCTACTGATCCTTCGCAGCGTTAACGGATTCGCTGCTGCTGCGGTCGACGAACAGCTCAGCTTCGCTCGCGACATCAAACCCATCTTTGAACGAGCCTGTCTCCGCTGCCATGGCGCTGAAAAACCAAAGTCCGGATATCGATTGGACAACCGCAGGGATGGCCTTGCCGGTGGAGACATCGGCACTGCGATCATTCCCGGGAAGGCCAATGAAAGTCCGCTGATCCGTTATGTCACTCACGCGGAGCCCGATCTGGAGATGCCTCCGATCGGCAAGGGGGACCCGCTGTCCGATGCCGAAGTGTTGCTGCTTCGAAACTGGATTGATCAAGGCGCAGCGTGGGAAGCAACCAGCTTGGTAAAAGCGACTTTCTCGATCTCACCAACGATCAGGAATTTCTGGGTGAGCGGGAACGAACGGCGATTTCGAGAACACAGTGGATTCGACGATCAGACCACCGCGGGCGTCGCCGACTTCTCGTGGGAGAAGCAGTATGATTCCGAGACCCGCCTTTCGCTCTCGGGGCATGCCCTCCCCGCCGAGGAGGACTTCCAGACAGATCTCACCCTGGAGACACGCGACGTCGGTTTCATCCGGCTTGGCGGCCGGAAGTGGCGACGCTTCTACGACAACCGCGGCAGCTTTCACTCCGGCAGCGCCGCTCCTGCGCCGCTCGATCGTGAATTGTCACTCGATCTCGGTCGGGCGTGGATTGATCTCGGACTCACACTGCCGGATTGGCCGGAGATGGTTCTGGGATACGAATACCGATTCAAGAACGGAACAAAATCCTCACTGGCATTCGGCCCCAGCGGCGGCAAGGGGATAGCGCCGTCCTTTCGGGAGATTGGCGAGGAACTGCACATCCTCAAGTTCGACCTGAACCATGAGTGGCGCGGATTTGAAATCGAGGATCAGGCCCGCTTCGAAATTCATAACCTCGACAACCGCTTGGGGCATGGAAATACCTTCGTCGGCTCCAATACCCCGGAGACTTTGCGAGACACCAGCGATCAGTTGCTGGGAGCGAATTCGCTCCGGCTAGATCGGCAGATCAAGGATTGGTGGTTTGCATCTGGTGGCTATCACTACTCCCGGCTGAAAGCTGATGCGGCGGTGTCCCTCGCCACCGCACCACCACCGGCCGGGATCGGTTTCCAGTGGATCGCCAACGGCGTCACGCACGATGCTCAGACCCATGCCTTTGGCCTCAGCTCGCTGCTAGGTCCCTTCGATGGCCTGACACTTTCCCCCTCGGTACAGATGGAATGGAATCGTCGTCAAAGCCTCGGAGACGCGGACCTGCAATTCGTAGGTGTGGGACTCACTGCCGTGCCCATGACGCTTCGTTCCTCCTACGACGAACGGATCACCACCGAGGCCTTGACTCTCCGCTATACGCGGCTCCGCAACCTCGTGTTGCACGCCACCGGTCGTCTCACGCAGGAAGCTCAAGGACATTTCGACCAACAGGCTGGGGCAGTCGGATTCGATTCGTTCACCACCTCGAATCCGCCTTTTCTGCAAGACACGGATGGTGAGGTGGATGAGAAGGACTTCCGCATCGGCGCCCGTTGGACACCTCACCGTGTCTGGTCGGTGAACACGCATCTGCGACACCGCAAGGAGAAGACCGGATATCTGAACAATGAACTGTTCATCGGTTCGCCGATTGGGGCGCAGCTCTGGTCGCTCCCCGGATTCATCCGCGCGCGGGAAGAATCCGTGGATGAGGCCCGCGCCCGGATCGTCGCCCGACTGCAACGCTGGTGGCGGGCCAATCTGACGTATCAGTTCACCGCTGGCGACTATCGCACCCGGACGGATGCCGCACCGGGAGCGCCCGGTGGAGATATCTTTGCCGCGAATTCGGACAGTCACAGCTTGAGCCTCGGCAATACGTTCACGCCCAATCACCAACTGTTCCTCAACACCTCGGTGACGCTCAATGATTCTCGCACAGTCAGCGCGCAGAACGGACGCGCAGAGGTCGCTCCATGGCAGGGGCAATCACTCAGTCTGTTTGCGGCCGCGCAATACCATCTGAACAAACGCACGGAATTGCAGACCTCCTATTCCTTTTCCCAATCCGAATTCGCGCAGGCCAATGCTGCCGCCGGAGTTCCCGCCGGCATCGACTATTCCCTGCACGGCTGGCGCTCAGGCATCCTCCGGCGCTGGGGTCAGGGACGTTCGCTGAATCTCCAATACGCGTTCTACCGATACGATGAACCCACGGCCGGCGGCATCAACGACTACACTGCCCACGGAATCTTCGCCACGCTGACTCTCCCCTGGCCGCAGAATTTGCTCGCGCGCAAGCACAGTACCGCCGACCGAACCCGACCCGAAGAGTAGCATCACGCAGTTGAATTCCCTGCGAGCGAGATCAGCGCGTGATCTTCAAGCGGATGAACCGCGCCATCTCATTCGACGCGCTGTCCGTGAACGTCAGGCGTTTCATTCCGTCACCGGGAGTCGGGTCTGATTCGGACGGAGTAAGGGTCGTTATCGCGGTGAACGGTAGGGTGGTGGATAATTCACTTTGGGTGACTAGCGCCGGGTCGTCATCACGCACATCCAGCGTGAATGTCACCTGACCGTTGCCGACAAAACTTAACGGGGAAGCCGTGAACTCGTCGTGCCCGCGTGGATTTAGGCGCGTCGCGTATTCGTGGAGGTTTGGTATTCCATCATTGTCCGGATCGGCACCGGGAGCGGCCAACGCGTCTTCCGCGGGCAGGCTGAAATGCAGATTCTTCCATCCGTCGAAGCTCGCAACGATGGTCAGGGAATAGGTTTGCAGGCTGAATTCAGGGGGGGCGCCATTATCCAACACCTCAACCTTGACTGTATGCCCGCCCGCCTGATTGTCGGGCGGGATGCCGCTGACCAGTCCGCTCGCGGAAATGGAGAGCCAGGCAGGTGGTGAGATAAGTGAGAAGATGAGTAAACCGCCTTCGGGATCAGACGCTGCGACTTGATATTGATAGGCCGTGCCGATGGTGCCGCCCGTCGGGGCAGTGGATGTGATTGAAGGTGCCTGGTTGGGAAGGACCGGCAGGCTATTTGGATCACCGGGTGCTGACAGGCCGGTGATTCGTTGCGCGACGCCGGTCCCGGTGGGATCGCCCAGTTCGAGCCCGTTGCTCGCGCCGTCTCCGTCTGAATCCAGGTTGAACACGGAGGGCCAGAAATCCTCGGAACCGTTTGGGGTGACGAACTGCTCAACGTCGAGTCCGAACGCGTTACGGTCTCCGCCCGTAAGGAAAATATGGCAGATTTGGCAACTGGTAGATGCTCCCGGAGGTACATAGTTTCCGTTCGGCAGCATCGCGGTTCGATGGGGTCGTGCTGAAATAGTAAACGACGTGCCGATCAGCGCGCAGGCTATCAGCAGGAGTTGGGGT
>JBLFYM010000240.1:0-5844 GCA_047608975.1 Limisphaerales bacterium
CGACCCCAAGCCGGAACTCACCCGTCGCGGCGGACAAGAACTGCCGTATGAAAACCTACAAACGGAGCGGCGGACCGGAGTCGCGTTGCCTTCTCCCTTTGAGTTCAGGAATCACGGGCAAAGCGGTATTCCCGTGAGCGATCTGTTCCCACACCTTTCAAAATGCGTCGACAAGATGGCGGTAATCCGTTCGATGCACGCGGAACTTCCGGCCCACGGAATGTCGCTCATGTTGATGAACACAGGCGACCAGCGAGCCGTGCGGCCGAGTCTGGGCTCCTGGTTGAACTGGGGCATGGGATCGGAGAACAAAAATCTGCCGGGCTTTGTGGTTCTGTGTCCGGGCGGTCTTCCCGTGGGCGGCACCGACAACTGGAGATCCGCGTTTCTGCCCGGCGTGTACCAGGGGACGCTCATCGACAGCGCCCAGGCCGATCCGCATAAACTCATCGCCCACATCCAGAATTCACGACTCAGCGGCGAGCAACAGAGCCGACAATTTTCGCTGCTGCGCGAATTGAACGCCCGCCACCTCGCGGCCCGACCGGACGAGGCGGCACTGGAGGCGCGCATTCAATCCTTCGAACTCGCCTACCGCATGCAGGCTGAGGCCACCGACGCCTTCGACATCAGCCGGGAACCCAAACACATTCAGGAAATGTACGGCGAAGGTCCACAAAATCGCCAACTGCTGATGGCCCGCCGCCTGGTCGAGCGCGGCGTTCGCTTCGTCCAGACCTGGCACGGCAAGGGGCAGCCCTGGGACAGTCATGGCAATATCAAATCTGCCCACCGAAGAGTCGCCAATGCCTGCGATCAAGGCCTGGCCGCACTCATCCTCGATCTTGAACAGCGCGGTCTGCTGGATGAAACACTGATCGTCTGCTCGGGCGAATTCGGCCGCACCCCCACAGTCGAACTGGGTCCCTCTGGAGGCGGGGCCACCGCCGGACGCGATCACAACCATTGGGGATTTTCCATGTGGCTGGCCGGCG
This sequence comes from Limisphaerales bacterium, assembly GCA_047608975.1. Lineage (GTDB taxonomy): Bacteria > Verrucomicrobiota > Verrucomicrobiia > Limisphaerales > JAYPXF01. Next base: position 996 of record JBLFYM010000240.1, read on the forward strand.
GCGGAATAAAGGGCGGAACCGTCTACGGTGCGACTGATGAATTCGGTTTCAAGGCCGTGGAAAACCCGGTTCCAGTCCACGATCTCCACGCGACAATTCTTCACCTATTGGGAATCGACCACAAGCGCCTGACCTATCGTTACGCCGGCCGCGACTTTCGCCTTACCGACGTGCACGGCCAATTGGTGAGCGCAGTCGTAGCCTGATTGCCCACGAGCCTTGCCCGTCACGGGAGAGGTATCAGACAGCGGACTTGGCGGGGTCCCGTTCACGCGTGACAAGATACGCGGTGGACGCCACTGCGAGGAGAATAAGGTTGAACACGCCGAGAGTTTTGACGACCTGCTTGAACTTCGGCATCAGGTAAGCCCCTTCATCCAACGTGTCCACCGGGATCGTGACTGGAGCAACGGTTTCGATCAGCGTGAACAGATAGGCAACGGCAACGACCACCAGGATGCTGGTAACGCGGAATTGTCCCCGCGCGATGAAATGCCCGATAAAGACATTGCTCAGAGCGAGCGGGAGAATGCACCAGGCAAACCAAGGCACCAGCGGCGCGATCGCGGCGAATTTTTCATTGAAGCCCAGCTTGATCGCAATCGGTGCCAGGAAGGTGAGACAGAGCGCGCCAAACATCCCCACACCCAGCGTGGTAAGCAACGTCAGCGGGAGGATATTGCTCTTGGTCGCGAGTCGGTTGCTGCGAACGATCTTCGGAAACATCACGAGAGCGATCGGAACTGTGAAAATGACCAACGCGTTGGCCAAGGTGACAGCCGCCAAATACGCGCCGGTTTTCCCTTCGGGAAACCGGCTGTTCACGATCATCTGATCAACGCTCATGAAGATCTGAATCGTCGCCCCGGCCAGCGCGAGTGGAAGAAACTCCTTCACCCAGGGTGCAAATTCAAACCGGACCGGCTTTTCTCGAAAGATGTCGCGGACCTGCCAGCCGGCCGAGGCAGCGCTCGCGCCGAATCCGACCAAAGCCGCGGTCATGATCCCCGCAGCCTGCATCCCCAAGGAGACAACGACGATCCAGGCAATCCCGACGCGCGCAAATCCGTTGATGATCTGAGCCCAACCAAACCAGAGAAAATTCTGTCGCCCCTGAAGAACCCCGATGAAAACCGCCCAAACGACCAGGGCGAGACCGCCGGCATAGGTCACCCACACGACGGCCGGATTACTGACCTGCCACGTCACGCAGATCCATTCCAACTTCAACGCCACCCAAATTCCGCCCAGCAGCCAGATTACCGTTCCGGCCTTCAATATGACGCGCGCCTCAGTTGCGAGTTTGGCTTGCTCGTCTTCGGTGATGGCTGCCGAAGTGTGCCTCGCGACGATGATCTGGATTGCGGCGGCAGGAATCGTCATCAGCACAATGAAGCGAAGCATCGTGCCCATGACCTCGTATTCACTGGGCCGGATAATCTTGGACAGTGGGTGCACCCCCCACATGAGTACGCCGGTCACGAAGGTGGCGATCATCATCCAGCCGCTTTGCCGGAAGAAGGAACTCTTGCTGTCTTCAGTCATGAACGGGCCACTTTCTCCAACTCCACCCGGACGCTACGAGAGCCTCCGCCGGTTTCCAGCGAGGTAAACAATCCATTCCAAAACCCGAGTCCATAGAACACATGACACATCACGATCAACGGCACCAACCGGGGCAACGAACAGACGATACAGGAATTCAGCGCAACCGCCTGTGCCAGCACGACCACGGCGTAAAGCGCCAGCGGCGACAACATCCAGAGCGGCAGAAAAGGGGTCAGCACGAGATAGAGACAGAACAACGGCGGCACAAAATTCGGAGCCGAGCCGAGGGTCGGATGCAACCGGAACTGTTCGGCCCTGCCCCGTCCGTAGGTCATCAACATTTTCCCGAACGCGCCCATGCTCGAACGGGGTCGCCGATGCACCACAAACTCTGGGTCGTAGATCAGCATTCCGCCGTCATCCTGAAGCGCGTCCATCAGCGCGTTCTCTTCGTTGGGATAGAGCGCTTCATCGAAACCGCCGTGCTTCAGAAACTCCGATTTGCGGATCATCATGTTGCAGAGAATGAGTTCCTTCTCTCCGCTCTCGCGGGCCTCTCCGAGCTTGCGATAGCGAGCCGCGCTCGGACCAAATGCCAGCCAGCTTCCCATTACCTCTCCAAACGCACGTTCGAGCGGGGGCGCATCTTTGGGACAGAGATTGGGTCCCCCGACCAGATGCACGTTCGGGTCGGCAAAATGTCTGAGGGCACGTTTCAGATTCCCCGGCAGAGGGACCGAGTCATCATCCAGAAAATAGATAAACTCCCCTTCTGCCTCAGCCACCGCGCGATTGCGTTGCACCGAGGGTTGTCGGCCACGGGCGATGATGATCTCAAGATCGGCCGAAAACTCTCGGACGGTGGCTACGGAGAGAATGTCCTCCTTGCCCGGCGGTGCCGCCACGATCACAGAAATGGTCGGCCGCTGGTTGCTCATGGAAGCGACCGCAGATACTTCTTCAGCTGTTCAGTCGCCCGGTTCAGCGACTTGATGGAGATCCATTCATCCTCGGTATGGGCCTGCGCGATATCGCCGGGACCGAACACCACGCTCGGAATTCCACCGGCCGCCAGTGGTGCGGCATCGCAGAAAAAATCGACACCAAACGGTTCCTTCTGCCGCAGCGAGCGGAGGAATTGATCTACCAGCGGCATGGCCGGATCGGTCTCCAGCGCGTCCAATACCGTGTCCTTTGCATTGGTGATCACAACCTTCAGACCCCGGGACCTGAACAATTCGTTCAATTCGCCACGAACAATTTTTTCGGTTTCCCCAGGCAGTGTCCGACGATCGATGAGAATCTCGCAGTGATCGGGCACAATGTTTGGCTGACGGCCTCCGCGCATGACGCCGACATTGACGGTCGGGTTGCCGAGCAGCTTGTGACGTTTGCGTTTCAGAGCCTTCGCATATTTCGATTCGATCAGGTCAACGGCCTTGGCCATCTCATGCACGGCGTTGCGACCAAGATGAGGGGCAGCCCCATGCGCCGCTTTGCCGGCGGTGGTGAGGCGCAGCCAAAAACCTCCCTTGTGAGCCGTCACCAACCGGTTCCGGGTGGGTTCTCCGACTATCGCGAGATTTGCCTTCTTACGGGAGGCGGCGAACTTGCGCGATCCTGCCTGCCCGTTCTCCTCATCTATCAGCGCGAGAAAGGTAATCTCAGTTCTAACCGGTCGCGTCCCACTTTCGGCGATCTGAAGAAGCGCGGAGAACATTGCGGCCACACTCCCCTTCGTATCACAGGCACCTCGCCCAAACAGGCGATCACCGCGTAACACGGGCTTGAACTTGCTTTCATTCACGACCCCGACGGTATCCATGTGGGGAGCCAACAGGATCCGTTGTTTGGGTTTGCCGCCGGACGGAATAAGCCGGGCCAAGAGGTTGAAACGATGCGGGAGGACTTTCTGGAATTCGAGCTCCAACCCAAGCCGTTCCGCCCAGTGCGCGAGAAACTCACTGACCCGATGTTCCCCGATCCAATCGGTCTGGTCGGGCATAAACGCCGGATTGACGCTGGGAAGCGCGATCAGTTCGCGAAGTAGCTTCTCGGGGGACAGCATTACGGATTAATCGATTTGAACCATTCCACAAATTTGGGAATACCTTCCTCGATTTTGATCTCGGGATTGTACCCAAGCTTTTCCCGCGCCTTGCTGATATCGGCGAAGGTGATGGGCACGTCCCCGGGCTGCATCTCCTGGCGGTCGATGTTAGCCTCTTTGCCCAGCGCCTTTTCGATCAATTCGATGAGATAGGAAAGCTTCACAGTCTGGGATTCGCCGAGATTGAACACGTCAAAACCAAACTCTTTCTTCGTGCACGCCAGAATTCCCTGCAGTGTATCGGTAACGTAGGTGTAGTCACGCGCGGTGGAGCCATCTCCAAAAACCGGGATCTGTTTTCCTTCGCTGATCAGCCGGGCGAACTTGTGAATCGCAAGATCCGGCCGTTGCCGGGGGCCATACACGGTGAAGAACCGCAGCATCGCAATGTCCATGCCGTAAACGTGATGATACACATGGCCGAGTGCCTCACCCGCCAGCTTGCTCGCGGCGTAGGGAGAAATCGTCTTTGAAATCGGGTCGCTTTCGCTGAACGGAATTTTGGAATTCACGCCATACACCGAAGAGGAACTTGCGATCGTGAATTTCTTCACATTCCGCGCCCGCCCCGCTTCCAGCAGGTTGACGGTGCCTTCAACATTCACCCGCTGGTAAAGCGCCGGTTCCTGAAGGCTCGGTCGCACTCCGGCTCGGGCCGCCAGATGAATCACCTGATCAAACTGTTCACTCGCGAAGAGTTCTTCCACCGCATCCTTGTCCGTCAGATCTCCGTGCACAAAAGTGAATGGTTTGGCCAGGGACTGAATATCTCCGATATTCCGCTGCTTGATGGCGGGAGAATAGAAGTTGTTCAGATCATCAAACGCGCAGACCGAATGGCCATCGTTCAGCAGCCGTTCACACACATGGGAACCGATAAAACCCGCTCCACCTGTCACCAAAAAATTCACGCGCGGATTCTGCGGGGGGCACGGGAAAGTTCAACGCGCAAATTGGATATCCCGGCTGACAGGGCTCAAACATCAATGGACTTGCAAATATCGGTTCACTCGCAAAGGCCGAGCGCGCCATCGGGCACCGGCCCGCGAAGTTCGTCGAGGGTCTTCCTGGGCAGCGCCTGAACCCGAAATTGATCCGCCTGATCCGAACCGATCGATCGGAGGGACTGCCGCAGACGCCGGGAGAGGAGCGAGGGCGAAATGGTTCTATCCGTCTGCACCAGAATCTTGT
>JBLFYM010000241.1:0-5804 GCA_047608975.1 Limisphaerales bacterium
TTGGCGGACCACCAATCGCCGGGTTCAGAATGCCGGCCGTCTTCAAAGCCGAGTCTCGCAGCATCCAACTGGGCAATCGAAACCTGGGGGCTCGGGCAAGCAGTCGATTCTCAGGATCGCGTTCGAGGAGTCCGGCGCTCACCACACTCGATTGCCGATAGGTTTCGCTGGTGGCGATCACTTTCAGGAGATGCTTCAGATCCCAGCCGTTATCCATGAGTTCGCGCGCCAACCAATCGAGCAAACCCGGGTGGGTCGGTTGTTCGCCCTGCAATCCAAAGTCATCCGGCGTGCGAACCAAGCCGGCTCCAAACAAAAGCGTCCACATATGATTCGCAATGACCCGAGCGGTCAGCGGGTTGTTGTCCGCAACCAACCACTTCGCCAGGTCCAATCGGGTTCCAGACTTGTCAGCGGGCCGGGCGAGAACCGCCGGCAAAACTCCCCGCTTCACCTGCTCGCCTTTGGCATCCCAAACTCCTCTTACCAATACATGCGAATCCCTCGGTTTCTTTAGCTCACCGAGAATCATCACCCGTTGATCTAAGATTGCCTTTTTGAATTCCGACACCTGAGCAGAAGCCGAATCGTAGGCCGCCTTCTTGCGCAACCAGCCTCGGTCATCGACGAGGAATTGTTCGAACAGGGATTTCCGAAGATTTCCTGAGACAGCCGCGGCATCCTTCGCCTTGAGCCCGGTCAACTGCGTCATCGGCATGGGTTTCAGGCTTCTTACCGATGCGCCCGCCTGATCTGTGACGGAGAGCCGGAATCGACCGATGTTCGAATCGCCGGCGGTTGACCGGTGCAACATCACAAAGATCAGCTCCTCATTCTCCGCCAGTTCCAACGGCTCTGCCAAAGCGAATACGCCGGTATGCGCCTTGTTCAACTCTTCATCAGCCAGGGTCCAACCGTTGCGCGGATCATCATCCAGCGTGTCGCGGATGTTGCCGTAGTTCCGGCCTTTCGCCTGCTTCTCCACATCGGCCACGGCACTGGAAAATTCCACATCCCGAACCTCGGAACACCCTATCTGCTGCACCATCAGCTTCACATCGGTCAGGATGAAATTTCCGGAAGCGCCGCGGGAGAGTCCTCCTCCGGTGTGTGATTCGTGGGGAAAGATCTCCAAGCGGATACCCGTGACGCGCTTGAGATCCGTTCCCGCGCGAAGGTGGTAGTCATCCTGGAACGGGTTCAAACCCGAAACGGCGACCACGCCGGCAGAATCCTGATTCAACTCGGTGCCTTCCACCGAATGAAGTTTGCGGGCCTGCAACACCTGCCACGGTGTGAATCCTTCGGCGACATTCTGAACCTGTTTCTCCAACCATCCTTCAAACCGGGTTTCCGCGGCAGCGCGTTCTGAATCCAGAATGGGCTTCAACTGTTTTTGATATTCTTCAGCTTCCTTCAACGCCCGGGCGGCATAAGGCGACCTGTACTTCAACGCCGGTTTGGCACCGGTTCCCGCACCACCTGATTCATCAATGCTATTGAAGTAGGCAAACAGCCGGTAGTAGTCCTTGTGCGAAATGGGATCGAACTTGTGAGAGTGACATTGTGTGCAACCCAGGGTCAGTCCGAGCCAGACCGTGCCCATCGTGTTTACGCGGTCGATCACGTAATCGATGCGCGATTCCTCGGGATCACGCCCGCCCTCACCGTTCGTCATGTGATTGCGATGGAAACACGTCGCCAACTTCTGCTCCGGTGTGGCCTTGGGCAAAAGATCGCCCGCGAATTGTTCGATCGTGAATTGATCGAAGGGCATGTTCTGGTTGAACGCGTCGATCACCCAATCACGCCAAGGCCAGTTCTCACGGGTTCGGTCTCCCTGATAACCATCCGTATCCGCATAGCGGGCGGCATCGAGCCACCACATTGCCATCCGTTCACCAAAATGTTTGGACGAAAGCAGACGATCGATCTCCCGCTCCCACGCGCCGGGAGAATTGTCCCGACCAAACGCATCCGATTCAGCCGGGCTGGGAGGCAATCCCGTAATCCCAAACGACAAGCGCCGCCGTTGGGTGTGACGATCCGCCGTCGGGGCCGGATCAATTCCCAGCTCCTCCAACCTGGACCGAACAAAGAAATCTACCGGATGAATATCGCCGGGGAGCTTGGCTCGGACAGGTTTTTCAAAAGACCAGTGCTTCCCCCAGACCGCACCTTCATTGATCCATCGCCGCAAGGTCCCGATCTGCTCCGACGTGAGCGGTTTCTTGTGCGATTCCCCAGGCGGCATCAAGTCATCCAGATCCTTGGTCGCGACCCGTGCCAGAACCTCGCTCTGGCCGGCGTCCCCCGGAACAATCGCCTCCGATTTGATCGCTTCATCGCGCAGATCCAGACGCAGATCAGCCTTCCGATGCGATTCATCCGGACCATGGCAACTGAAGCACTTGTCCGAGAGAATTGGCAAGACCTCGCGACTGAAACTCACCGGCTTCGCGGCTTCCATGTGAAAGCCACACGAGAAAGTCAGGGCAAACAGGACTGTCCAGCGGAGTTGGAAGTGATTCAACACAGTGCGGACTATGACGGCGCAAGGGCGTGATGTATTGAATCTGATTCCCAAAGTTTGGTATGTTTTGACCATGCTTGAAAATGACGGCAAGGCGATTCAAAGCGATTTCTTCAAGCTGCTCCCGACGGCAGAATCGATCATGTGGCTGTTCGAATCCCTGCCCCAGACCTACTTCTACGCGAAGGATCTCAACAGTCGCTTCGTTCGGGTCAATCAACCTTTCCTGGACAGCCATGGTCTGACGAACGAGGCGGAGGCACTCGGGAAAACCGATCGCGATTTTCATCCCCCACTACTGGCAGAGGCCTACATCAGCGAAGACCAGCGCGTCATGCGGAGCCGGCTTCCGTTGGCCGGACAGATGTGGCTGGTGCTGCACCAGAAACGCAATCCGCGTTGGTATGTCTCCGCCAAGACACCGTTATTCAGCATCGACGGCAACGTCGTCGGATTGGCCGGATCAATGTACCGCGTGGAAGAACCGGAAGCCATGAGTCGGCACTTTCAAGAACTCCTGCCCGTCGTCACCCACATCGAGAAACACTACGCTGAGCAGATCTCCATGGCTGAAATGGCCGGCCTGACCCAACTCTCATCCACGCACTTCAATCGACGGTTTCGACAATTGCTCAGGATGTCGCCATCCGCCTACCTCCGCACGGTGCGGGTCCAAGCTTCGCGCCGTCTCCTCACCACAACTTCGCGAACGCTCGCAGAAATCGCCGCCGCCGTCGGCTTCACGGATCAAAGTCATTTTACGAAGCGCTTCCGCGAAGTGACCGGAATCACGCCGGGTGAATACCGCCGTCGCTTCGTGAAGTAGTGTCGGGCAACGCACCCACGTAGCGGAAATCGTAAGATATTCGTCCCAGCTCAATCATCGTTTCCGGCATCGCCTGATACCGTGAGCTTGCCGGAACGTCATGGTCCAACTCGACGATCGGACTCTCAATCCATGGTAGATTCTCCCTCATTTCAACTACGCCCAACCTAGTCGCAACGTGGCATCTGCCAAGGCTCCGAGGGTGCGGCTGCGGGCGATCCCTCGGACAAAGTCTCGACATTCCGATCCCTGCCGCAATTCTTCCGGACACTAACCCATGAACAGATTTGTCTCACTGCTCGCCGTTCTCGTTGCCATTGCCATTGCCACCTCAGCAAACGCAGCTCCCCAGCCACCCAACATCATCGTCTTCCTCGTGGATGACATGGGCGTCATGGATACCTCGTTGCCATTTCTGACCGACGAGGCGGGAAAACCTAAACGTTACCCACTCAACGATTACTACCGGACCCCGGCGATGGAACGGCTCGCCGATCGCGGTATTCGGTTCAATCAGTTCTACGCGATGAGTGTGTGCTCCCCCACGCGCATCTCCATCCTCACCGGACAGAACGCCGCGCGTCATCGGGCGACGAACTGGATCAATCCCAAACAAGACAACGCCGGCTCCAACGGCCCTCCGAAATGGAACTGGGCCGGATTGAAGAAAGGTGAAACCACGCTGCCCGGCGTTCTGGGAGCCAACGGATACCACACCATCCACGTCGGCAAGGCGCACTTTGGCCCCAACGATCACGAAGGCTCTGAACCGCTCAACCTTGGCTTCGATGTAAACGTCGGCGGCGCATCGTTCGGCGCCCCGGGTAGCTACTATGGCGAGAAGAATTACGGCAAAGGAACCAGACGCGCCCACCACGCCGTCCCTCATCTGGACCAATACCATGGAACCAAGACCTTTCTGAGCGAAGCCCTCACCATTGAAGCCAAAAAGCAGGTCGCCACGACGGTGAAGAGCGGTAAACCGTTCTTCCTCTACTTTGCGCACTACGCCGTGCATGGCCCCTTCGAATCAGATCCCCGCTTTGCCGCAAACTACGCGGACTCGGACAAACCCAAGAGCGCGCAAGCCTTCGCCACCCTGATTGAAGGCATGGACAAATCCCTCGGCGACATGCTCGACCAGTTGGACGAACTCGGTATTGCCGACAACACGCTGATCTTCTTTCTCGGCGACAACGGCTCCGACGCACCGCTCGGGCATCAGCACGACGTCGCCTGCGCCGCCCCTCTGCGCGGCAAGAAGGGAGCCCACTACGAGGGCGGCATGCGCGTTCCTTTCATCGCCGCCTGGGCCAAGTCGAATCCCAAGAACCCGCACCAGAAGCGATTACGCATCCCCGCCGGAAAAATCCAAAGCCAGGTCGCTGACGTGACTGACATCTTCCCCACCCTGCTCGCCCTCACTGATTCAGGGACACCGGATGGGCACAGTGTGGACGGAGAACGACTCGACACCCTGCTCCGTGGCACACGCGACGGTCGTCGCAAAGAACAATTCCTCATGCACTACCCGCACGGAAAACACCGCAGTGACTACTTTACCACCTGGCGTGACGGTGCCTGGAAAGTCATCTATCACAACTTCCCGGAGCGAGCACCGCTGGGTGGCAAAGCCCAGTCTGGAGGCGCGCGTTATCAGCTGTTCAATCTGGAAGAGGATCCGTTCGAATCCACGAACGTGGCCGAAGCGCACCCGCAAGAACTCAGCCGCCTGATGCGCGACCTTTCCCGGGAATTGGCACGCCACAAGGCCGTCTATCCGGTAGACGATGATGGCAAGGCCATGAAACCCCAGCAGCCCTAAGCAATTGGGCTCCGGACAGAGAACTCCCTCCACGTCGACCTAGTTTTGGGGTCGCACATCCGTAACCTCAGAAATCTCCATGCGCTCTGTAATTCTGCTCGCTGTTTTTCTCGTATCGCCGCGCTGCCTGCCAGCTGCCGACGTCTCTGCCTCGCTGGTCACCCGTGGCCTGATCGGTCACTGGCAATTCAATGGGAATGGCCACGACACCAGTCCCAAGTCCGCGCATGGTGAACTGCTGGGTTCACCCGGTTTCCCCGATACCTCCGTGGGCGGAAAAAACCTCCGTCTGAACGGTCGCGACACTTCGATCCGAATCCCCGCCGAGCGCGCGCCTTCACTCGGAAAAGGCAGCTTTTCCATCGCCCTGTTCGTCCAGCCTCGCCGGGGAGGTGAACAGGTCATTCTCTCGCAGACAGACGAGAGCGGAACCGGATGGCGTCTCCTGCAAACCAAGGAGATGGGGATCAAGCTTGAGACAACCGGAAAGGCCGCAGCCGACGACTCCAACATCATCAGTCCCGCCAACGTGCTCGCCAACGGACGTTGGGGACATGTGGTCATCGCGGTGAACCGCACGACCGATGGCGGCTACGCCCGGCTCTATGTGAACGCCCGCC
>JBLFYM010000242.1:0-5787 GCA_047608975.1 Limisphaerales bacterium
GACGCACAACCTGGCGCTCTTGATGGAGCAGCGCCTGGAAGAGGAGCACGCCATTTGCAATGCCCCCGAAAATCAGCGGCGGGAGAAACGGCTCACGAAAATAGAGGGCCAGCAGGAAGAGAAAGGAGCTCCGTTACCGCAATGGTATCGGGACGTCCAGCGAGCCACACTGCGCGGGGTGAAGTTCATCCGCTGGCTGGGCAATCATCTGTTCCTGGAAGTCCCTTGGGAACGGGCGCTGGCCTCACTGCGACGAATCTACAGCTTGAAGTGAGTCAATTCTTGGACACCGTTCGAAAGTCTCCCGATGTGAAGGCTTTCGCGATCGCCAGAATTCGCGCAATCTTCCGGCCTATCATGAACAGGCCATCCGTATTTACATTCCTTGCCACCCTCATCGCTTTTGCAGCCGCTGCCCACCTCGCACCGCAGGCCATGGCCGCGGACAAAGGCAAGGTCATCCACCTGCTGAACGGCAAGGACCTCAGCAACTTCTACACCTACATTCGGAATTCATCCGACCGCAAGGTGGCCCCCGATCTGAACAAGGACCCCGATCAGGTCTACACCTACAAGAACGGCATACTCCGCGTGAGCGGCCAACACATGGCGTACCTCGCCACCAAGAAGGGCTACGGCAACTATCGTCTGATCGCCGAATTCAAGTGGGGCAAGAAGACCTGGGATGGCAAGGGACGTGGCCGCGACGCCGGGCTGTTTTTCAATGCGACCGGAGAAGACAAGCTGTTTATGAAATCCCAGGAATGTCAGATGCTCGAAGGTGGCACCGGGGATCTCTGCCTGATCAGTGGTGCCGACCTGACCGCCCGCGGAACCAGCGGCGTGAAGCGGTTCGATCGACCCGGCAAAGGCGAATGGGAAAACCGACTCGGATTCCGCGGTGAGGATGAAATCGAAAAACCGCTCGGCGAGTGGAACACCGTCGAGATCATCAACCGCAACGGTCACGTGAAACTCAGCGTGAACGGCCGCGTGATGGTCGATGGCAAAAAGGCTGACCCACAGTCCGGCAAGATTCTGATCCAGTCCAACAACGCCGAGCTTTTCTATCGCCGCATCGATCTGCATCCCCTCGGGAAGTAAGCCCCCCCATGAAGTCACTCATCCCGTCCCTGCTGGCTTCTCTGGGATGCACGGCTTTCGCAGCCGAACGTCGTCTTCATCCGGTCGGACAACCAGAGCTACTGGGAATTCGGCTGCCACGGCAATCCTGTGGTCAAGACGCCGTGATGACGCTCGATCTCTATCCCGGGACAGACGAACCTGACCGGAGATTTCCGGGACGCCAAGGGAAAGCAAATCGGTTCGTTCTTTGCGTATATCCGACGGCTGGCACGCGAGTAGAACCGGGCATTCCCATCCTTGCAAACGGGGCTTTTGAAAAAGGTGAATCCTGCTAGGGTCGCCGGCAGTCATGAGAATCCTCATCACCATGAAAATGAATCGTATCCCCATGGCCGTCGCTTTGCTCGTCGGCATACTGCTCCTCGCAATTCCCACCGAATCCAAAGCCGCGATGAAGGGCGGAAACTCGGCCATTTCGCGGATCATGAAAGCCGCTCATGAAGGGAAAAATTCTCTCGCAAACAAGGCCAAAGCCGGCAAAGCCAGCCCCGCCCAGGTGGAGGCTCTGGCCAAAATGTATCGCTCCCTCTACAACCAGAAGCCGCCCAAGGGATCTTCCCAGAGCTGGAAGCTAAAGACCGTTGCCATCCTGCGCGCATCCGAAACGCTGAAACGCAAACCGACGGATGCCAAGGCTCGCGCGGCCTATTCGAAGGCGCTCAATTGCACCGCCTGCCATCGCGCACATCGTTGATAGCAAACGACTTATTTTGATCCGCCCGCTCTCGTCAGCGGGCGGATTTTTTGCTATCCAACCGGAAACATGAGTTCTTCGAACGAGAAAAGAGCGCGCGTAGAGGCCTTGGAGGCCCGGGTTGAAGAACTTGCCGAGATGGAGAAGCGCACCCGGGACGGCCAGAAGATGGCCTACGGCGCGTTGATCGGATTTGCCGGTCTCCTCATCGCCTTCGCCTGGTACGGGGGGCATGAGTCCTACCAGCGGGACATGACCGAGATCCGCGCCGAGCTGAAAACGTCCAATGATCAGGGTTTCGATCTGTTTGTGAAAAAGCTGGAAGCCGAGGGGGGCACGAGGAACCGCGACTTTGCCCAACAGATGCGAGCCATGGAACAACGGCTGAATGTGCGACTCCAGGCGACCGGCGGGATCTCGGAAACCAACCTCCAGCAGATCAACGCGGAAATCAGCAGCCAGGTCACCGGCACGATTCAATTGTGGGAACGCCATACCGGGGGCGTGCTCGGGTGGGCGTGTTTCGATCGCGCCCTTGCCTCCATCGGCTCCAAGAACAGTCGGGACTTTCCCACGGCGACCGAGTTTTTTTTGCGCGCCGGGCTCTTCTTTGCGCGTTCGGGCGAGGAAGCCATCCTCCAGACGACGCTTTCCCGCCTCTCGACCTTCTGCTGGAAATCCCTGCGAGCCCAGGACTTCGTGACTCGCCCGATGATCGACCGGTACTATCTGGAACTGGTTTCGGAATTGGAGAAGGCAAACGTGAACGGGCGCCACCAGGTCGCCCTGCAGGAATTGCAACGCGGGTATACGACCGCAAAACAGCGGAACTAGTTCCCGCCCCCAAAATTCAGGCGCGCGTTTCCAGCCCGCGCATCGGTCCGCTACCACTCGCGAACCGGTCGGCATTCACACCCAGACGTTGGAGCATAGTCACAAACAGGTTGCCCGGCGCCATTTTGTTGTCCGCATCAAATGCAAGATGCTGCCCGTGATTGAAACCCCCACCCGCCATCAGAATCGGCTCTCAGCAATCCGCCCGCTTTCCCTCTCCGGTCGGCAACCAGACAAGAATTGCTAACCTCAAAATTTCAGGCACCACCCACTGCGGCACCGTTCCAAAACTCGGGTGAAGGTGCCGAATCCGCTGCAGCTTTCGGAACATGCGGCGTCTCATTCAGCGCCGTGTGATCCGTCTGGCCGGGCTCAAGCGATCAAGCTTCCAAATGTCGCACCAACCAACCGACCGCTCCTTGCCCTGAATCACTCAAAACTGGGCATTCCCGAGTCAGAGTCACCCAGTTTGCAAGAGAAAGCTCCAAGCTCCAAAAAACAAATTCCACAGAATCCCCATGATTCAAAAGCGGATCAAACGAAAACTGCCGCGGCAGGAAATCGTAAAATGAATTTCCCGACAGTCTCTCCAGAACTGCTGTATCGCGGATTTCCAACTCCGCCGAGCGTTTCTGCCGGAACGGCTTGGCGTTCGCGAGCCGGGCTACTTTCTCACCAAACTGTTCAGCCGAGCTGCAGATCTTTCTCGTATTGTTTGTTCACGAGATACTTCACGCCCAAGGCATCGGCCAGCGGGTCGGCGTCTTCGCTGCAGAATCCGAGATGCGAATGGCGTCGCCAGCCTTCGGCATGACGGAATTTCTTGGAGCGACGACCGAGTTCGCGGCTCATGTCCTCGCAAGTCTGGAGGTAGGAATTCAATCCCTGGCTGGCGTCCAACCAGTTCTGCTGGCATTCGTGCGCCGCGAGGCTGGCGAGCTTGGTCTTGTGCACGGAGGCGGTGTTCACATACGCACCGGGAATGATTCTACGGCGCAGTCCATCCATCAGACCATGCGGCATCCCATGGTAAACCGTGACGTCGCCTTCATAGGGCGTGCGCTGCGGCGTGGATCGGAAGTTCGGCATACCGTGGGCAAACGCGCCGGTGACCGCCAGACGCGCAACGTTCATGTGATCCTCCATGTAATCCTGCGGCGAATGGGTGAGGACAATCGAGGGTCTCACCTTCCGAATCAACCCCGCAACCCGACGCAACGAAGTCATGTTGTAGACGATTTCCAGATCGTTGCAGATCGGGGCGTGCCAGACCGAATCGAGCAGTTTGGCGGCAACCTTCGCTTCTTTGCGACGCACGCGAGCGGTCTCCACCGGATCCATTTCCAGACTGCCACAATTGCCGGTGGAGACGTTCCAGTAATGAGTTTCCCAACCAGCCTTGCGCAGCAGCAGCAAGGTTCCGGCAAACTGGAATTCGATGTCGTCGGGATGCGCCGCGATGGCGATGGCCACCTTTGGCTTGGCTGGTGCAAGTTGGGTTTGCTTCTTCTTGGCAGGCATGGATTTGGATTGGAACGGGCCGAGCAACGAAACAGGCGCACTGGCCTGCAGTCAGAGCGCCTGAGCTACCGGATCTTGATTGTCTCCCGCGAGATCAGCTAATCTTCACCGGCTTACCACCGGCAGCGGCCGACTTGTCCGCGGCGAAGAGCACCTTGTGCGAGACAGCGGCTTCCTTGAGGTTGGTCAGAGGCATGTCTTTGCCCTTGTCGAGCGCGTCAAAGAAGGCCTGGAACTGCGTGGTGTACGGATGGTCGGAGACATCCCCGGAATCGAGCATCTTCATCGATGTCTCACTCCAACGGTTCTTGTCGAGACCGCCCAATTTCATGCTGTGGAACTTGTTGTCCAACAGGCTGCCTTCACTGCCAACCAGATGGGTGTGGAAGTAGTAGGGCTGCAGGCAGTCAACGATGGCCGAACATTTGCCGATCGCACCGTTCTTGAACTTCAAGATGGAGACGCTGCTCGTGGTGTATTCGTAGGGTTTGAAGATGCTGCTCTTGGATTTCGTGTCGTAACTCGTCACCTCGACAACCGGGCTGTCCATGCAGAGCAACAGCGCGTCGAGGGCGTGGCAACCGGCGGTGAGCAGCGAACTGCCGCCGTCCTTCTTTTTCACGTTCCAGCGATATTGGCCATACCACGGTCCAATGCCGTGGTAGTAATCAACCTCGCCGTAGTGCAGTTTGCCCAGCAACCCTTGATCGATCAGGGACTTGGTGGTGAGGAACTGGCTGGACCAGCGGCATTCGAAACACACACAGGTTTTCACCTTGTATTTCTTGGCCGCCGCCTCCATCGCATTCACATCCGCCTGCGACATGGCGAGCGGCTTCTCCACGATGACGTGTTTGCCGGCTTTCGCCGCGTCAATGAAGTGTTTCTTGTGCAGGCTGGGGAAACTGCAGATGGAAATGACGTCAATATCCGGGTCCTTCAACATCTTGGCGACGTCGTTGTAAACCTTGATATCCGTGCCGTGCTCGGCGCTGACTGCCGCCGCATCAAGTTTACGCGCGGAACAAACCGCGGTGACCTGTGCCTGGCTGCTCGCGTTGATGGCAGGAATGTGTGCGCTGGCGACCCAGCCGTAGCCGATAACTCCGACATTGTACTTTTTCATATTAGGGATTAACTGGGAGGGATCGCACAACGAAGCCGCCGGTTTGTCAAAGAAAAGCTCCAATCCTTTCTGCGCTCGTGCTATTCGGCGGCTTCCGCTGCGACTTCCCCGCCCGAGGAGAGCATTCGCAGAAAATCCACTTGGGAGAGTTTGTGCAGGTAGCTCACTGACGGACGCTTGAAGAGAAGATGGATCTCCCGGCCCTGCGGTTGCACAAAAAAGCATTCCCAGCGTTCAGCCCCGTGTTCGTTGAGCACCTTTTCAAGGTTTGCGATCTCCTCGAGCGGCACCGCAACCTGCTTGTAGTTCCAGTCCCCGATCTTTTTGAAATCAGTCTGCAGCCAGTTCTTGGTCTGCTCGCTCACCGCTTTGCTCTTGGAACCGAGCTTCTTGGTGGAATCGGTCCATTCCTCCAACAGTTTTTTGATCTGCTCAAAGTAGGATTCATCGGCGGCCGAGGTCTTTT
>JBLFYM010000243.1:0-5745 GCA_047608975.1 Limisphaerales bacterium
TCCCTCGCCAAGCTGAAGCTCAGGCAGGGCTTCAGTGATTACCGAAAGATGCTGACCAGGCTGAAGCCGGAGTTTGTTTCAGTTGCGCCGCGGCACGCGGATCAACATTTTGACATGACCTTGGCGGCGATCAATTCCGGCGCGAAAGGGATCTATGTGGAGAAGCCATTTTGCCGGACGCCAGCCGAAGCGGACCAATTGATCAGGGCGGCCAGGAAGCACGGCACCCGGATCGCCGTCGCGCATCGCAATCGCTATCACCCTGTGCTTCCGATCATTGACACGTTCATCGCCGGCGATGGGATTGGCCGACTGCTGGAGATTCGCGGACACGGCCTCGGCGATCGGCGTGGTGGCGGCGAGGATCTCTGGGTCCTCGGTTCGCATATCTTCAACCTCTTCAATTATTTTGGTGGTAATCCGAAATCCTGTTCGGGAATTCTACTACAGGACGGCAGGCCGGTTGTCGGAAAGGACGTGAAACCCGGCGGGGAAGGTCTGGGTCCGCTCGCGGCAAATGAGATTCACGCCCGCTGGCACATGTCCAAGGGCATCATGGCGTCGTACACCACCTTTCCCAACGACGGTTCGAACAAGACCGGTTACGCCACGCATCTCGTCGGCACGAAAGGCACGATCAGCATTCACATCGATCGCGATCCCGTTGCCTGGCTCAGCCCGGGCAATCCATTCAATCCCGCTTCCCGATCAAAACCACGCATCCCGATCACCAGCGCCGGCGTCGGGAAAAAGGAAACAAAACCCGAACTGATCGCCAGCGTACACAATCACGTGCTCGCCGTTCGCGATCTCATCACCGCGGTCGATGAAAACCGTTCGCCACTTTGCGACATACACGAAGGCGCAACGGTGGTTGAAATGATCTGCGGCGTCTTTGAATCCCACCGTCAAGGCGGTGCCCATGTAAACTTCCCGCTGACGGAACGTGAAAATTCTTTGAGCAAACTATGACTGCCCAACTTCGTACCACCGATCTGATCGTCCTGCTCATCTATATGGGCGGCGTCTTTGCTATGGGCTGTTGGTTTGCCCGCAAGAGCGGCAAGCCGCAGGAATTCATGGCCGCCGGTCGCTCCCTCCCGGGTTGGGCCGTGGGGCTTTCAATCTTTGGCACCTACGTCAGCAGCATTGGTTTCCTGGGCAACACGGGCAAAGCCTACGGCGGCAACTGGAACTCGTGGGTATTTGGATTGTCACTCCCCATCGCCGCATACATCGCCGTCCGCTGGTTCATTCCACTTTATCGAAGCGGCCAGGAAGTCTCCGCGTATTACCATCTGGAGAAGCGGTTCGGCCCATGGGCGCGGACGTATGCGATGATCTGCTACCTGCTCAGTCAACTCGCCCGCATCGGAACAATCCTGTACCTCGTCGCCCTCGCCCTCGCACCGCTGACGGGTTGGAACGTAAAGACGATCATTCTGGTGACCGGCATCCTGGTGACGATCTACACATTGATCGGCGGCATTGAAGCGGTGATCTGGACTGATGTCGTGCAGAGCATTGTCCTCGTCGCCGGGGCGCTGCTTTGCGCCTATCTGATCATGTCCGGCATGCCGGAAGGCGCCGGCCAGTTGACGGAGATCGCCAACCAAAACGACAAGTTCAGTCTCGGAAGTTTCGATCTCAGTTTTGAATCATTCACCTTCGCCGCCCCCACGTTCTGGATCGTCCTGCTCTATGGTGTGTTCATCAACATCCAGAACTTCGGCATCGATCAGAGTTTTGTGCAGCGCTATATCGCCGCGAAATCTGACCGGGACGCGAAATTCAGCGTCTGGTTCGCGACCCTGCTATTCCCCCTCGTCTCCGCGATTTTCTTCTTCATCGGCACGGGGCTGTTCAGCCTTTACGAGACCAACCCGCAGATGCTCGGCGAAGTGAAGACGCAGGTGGCGACCACCAAACTGCAGCAGGATGGCATCCCCGTCACCGCCGCCGCCGTCGCGGCGAAAGCTGCCACGCTCAAACCGGCAGACATCGGCGACAAGGTCTTGCCGCATTTCATCGTGAACAAACTTCCAATGGGGATCGCGGGTCTGTTGATCGCCGCAATATTTGCCGCCGCCATGAGCAGCATGGATACGAGCCTCAACAGCTCCGCCACGCTCTACCTGTGCGACATTCACAAACGTTACCTCCGACCCGACGCCGATGACGCTGAATCCATGCGCGTCCTGCATCGGGCAACGTTGATCATGGGAATTGCCGGGACGCTGACAGCCCTGGCCATGATCAAGGTTCGCAGTGCGTTGGATGCCTGGTGGAATCTTCAGGGTATCTTCACCGGCGGCATGCTCGGACTGTTCATTCTCGGCCTCATCTCACGACGCGCAAAGAATCCTCACGCTGTCATTTCGGTCGTCTTGGGCGGGATGCTGATCATGTGGTTGTCCCTGTCCAAAACCGATTGGTGGAAGGCAAGTGTCGGGGGGGCGATCAATCCTCTGCACGGATTCATGACCATCATACTGGGCACCAGCTCCATCGTGCTGATCGGTGTGCTCGTCAGTCGTCTGTTCGGGGATCGCAAAGCCACCTGACGATGCCCAGGATTCTGATGCCAATCGGAGACGCCACCGAGGCGCTCGATACGTTCTACGCGTATTACCGGCTTCCGGAGGATGATTACGAAGTCGTCGTGGCCGGTCCGGAAGCCCGCCTGTATCACACGGTCATTCATGAGATCCCGCCCAACCCGAATGTGCCCTGGGACATTACCCAGGAACGCCCTGGCTACCACCTTCAGGCGAACGTCGCGTTCCGAGATCTGAAGGCTGAAGACTTCGCCGGTGCGTTCATCTCCGGCGGCCGGGCACCCGAATACATCCGCTACGACGAGGACCTCCGTCGCTGTATTCGCGAGATCTCGGAAGCGGACAAACCGATCGCCTGCATCTGCCACGGAATCGAGATCCTTACCGCCGCCAAATGCATCCGGGGCAAACGCGTCACCACCGTTCCGAAATGCGCCATGGATGCCGAACAGGGCGGTGCGACCTACGTCGACGAAGACGTGGTTCTCGATGGCCAACTCATCACTGGCCGTGGCTATGATCAAAACACTGAAGTCCTCCGCGAATTCATCCGCCTCTTGAAAGCGGCGGGTTGAATCCGCACCACCGATGATTGCTCCATGAAACTCTCCATCTCCTGCCGTATCGCCGAAGGCTTTCTTTCCAAGAAGGAGGCGCTCATGTCCCTGACCGAACTCTGTGACCTGGCAGTTGCCGCCGACTATGAAGCGCTCTGCATGCGCGGTTCACAGATCGGCATCCATTCCCCCTCGGAAGAGATCGCCCGGGCAGGCCAGACGATCCGCGAACGAAACCTCGGGGTGACGATGATCTCCGGTGACTTTGACATCGTGTACAACAACGAACACGGCCCCGACTGTCTCCGAAACATCACCCCTTACCTGGATCTGGCCGAACAGCTGGGAGCCCAACTCATTCGTGTGTGCATCAAGACCGAAGCCGACATCCCTGCCACCCAGGCGGCGGCGGACGAAGCTGCGGAACGAGGACTCACACTGGTTCACCAGTGCCATGTGCAAAGCCTCTTGGAAACAGTCGAACAGATCGAATCACGGCTCCGTGAAATCGACCGACCCAACTTCGGTCTGATCTACGAAGCCGCCAATCTGGAAGAATGCCGGCAGGACTACGGTCCCTCGACCATTCGGCGGCTCGCTCCTTGGATCAAAAACGTTTACCTCCAAAACCAACGCCTCAATCCCGATGGCAAGGTCACGCTGGACACCTGGACCCACGGTCCGAGTTCCTTTGACATCATCGAGATCCCCGAACCCGGTGGCATCGATTTCGCCGCCGTCTTCAGTGGATTGAGGCAGGTGGGATACGATGGCATTATCACCGTCCATCAGTCCGCGCCCGAACAGGGCGGCACCCCGCTCGAATCAGCGACCCAGACCGCGAACTACCTTCGTACTCTCATTTGATCGGAGAATCCCGCCATTGACAGTTCGACCGCAGCGATTCGATCCAATCAACACTTCCTCCGACCGGGCGTGGTGGCAGATGGGCGCGGCGAACCAGACGCCGGGCGGAGTTCACGCTCCCCTGACCTGCCACCCTCGCTGAGAAACAATTGCTTGAGGTGCATTGCAGGCGGTAGTATGGAGCGTGTTCACCTATGTCTGCCGATACTCACGTATCAGATGCCGAAATGCTGATTGGCGGCACTGCCCAGCTCGACTCGCGGGGAGCGTTCGTGCATGTGAACGATCGCTACTGCGATCTGGCCGGATACAGCCGGAATGAGCTACTTGGCGGATTGACCCATATCGATCTCGATCATCCGGATGATCGTGCCGCGGACGCCGGCAAAATTGAGAGTTGGCTCCAGGGGGACTCCGACTATCGCGTCGAGAAACGATGCGTTCGCAGGGATGGCAAAACCATCCGCGTCCGGGCTTCCGGTGTGGTCATCCGCGACGCGGCAGATTCGATAGTCGGTGCCACCATGGTGGTCGAAGACATCACCCGGCAGAAAGACACGGAACAGGCGCTGTTGGAAACAGTCACCAAGGATGCGCGGGTCGGTCTCGCCCTGGTTGATCGCGACTACCGCTACGTCTTCGTGAACCAGGCTTACGCCACCGTGCTGGGACTTGAGACTGATGATCTGATCGGCAGGACCGGCCCAGAAGTGCTCGGCCCGATCTTCGAACAAGAGATCAAAGAACGCGCTGACCGCGCGTTGGCGGGCGAACGCATCCGTTATGAACTGCACGTGCCGAAACGGCCGGATTGGGCACACGATCGCTATTTCGAGGTCGCTTACGAACCGCCGATCGATGATGGCCCGAATGCCTGCATGGTCGTGGTGATCATGGACAGCAGCGAACGGCGACAGGCCGAAGCGGAGGTCAAAGAGAGCCAGCGTAGATTGGAAAAGGCCCAGGAGATCGGCCACATCGGAAGCTGGGATCTGGGTCTTGAACCGGACAGCCCGTTGAATTGGTCCGCCGAAACCTGCCGTATATTCGGAATTGATCCGGCCGGATTCACCGCAGATCCAGCGCAGTTCATCGCCCTGTTGCACCGGGAAGACCGGGACAAAGTTCTGCGCGAAGCCGAAGCTGCGATCAGCGAAGAAAGACCTTACGACGTCGAATACCGGATCTGCCGACCGGATGGTGAAATTCGGTGGCTCCACCAACACGCCAATGTTGAACACAACGAAGCGGATCAATCCGCGCGATTGGTAGGCGTCGTGCAGGACATCACCGAACGGCGCACGGCGCACGAAAAGGTTCGTGCCAGCGAAGAACGCTACCGGTTGGTCGCCCGAGCCACCCGCGATCCGATCTGGGAAATCGACATTCCCACGGGACAGGTTTCGTGGAATGAAGCCTACGACACCCTGTTCGGCATTCGTCAGGAGGAAACCCATGGGTCTTGGGACTGGTGGACAGCCCGGATCAAGGCGGATGAACGCGAACAGATCGCCCGGTCGTTGCGCGAAACCCTCGACAATCCCAAGGTCGACCTCTGGGCCGAAGACTATCACTTCCGGGCCGCGTCGGGCGAAGAACTCCTCATCCAGGATCGCGCCTTCATCAGCCGTGACGATAACGGTGCGGCACGGCGGATCGTGGGCACCATGCGAGACCAGACGCCGATCGTGCAGGAGATGAAGGAACGTGAA
This sequence comes from Limisphaerales bacterium, assembly GCA_047608975.1. Lineage (GTDB taxonomy): Bacteria > Verrucomicrobiota > Verrucomicrobiia > Limisphaerales > JAYPXF01. The sequence continues at coordinate 5,695 of JBLFYM010000243.1, forward strand.
GAGTCGGAGCGGGAACTTCAGGAGGCACAGAAACTGGAAAGCCTCGGCGTG
>JBLFYM010000244.1:0-5666 GCA_047608975.1 Limisphaerales bacterium
ATTCTTCCGCTGGATGACGGTTCCGCCCTCCGCCTGACCACAGCGAAGTATTACACGCCCAGCCACAAGGTGATTCACGAGCGTGGAATTGCACCGGACATCAAGATTTCGATGAGCCTTGAGGTTCAGCGACTCGTCGCCATTCAACGCATGCCGGGCGAACAGGATTTCCTCACCGAAGCGGAGAAGGAAGAGGTTCGCACCGCCAAGGATCCTCAGATGGAGCGTGCCCGTGATATGCTCAAAGCGATGTTGCTGCTGGGCAAAGACGGGAAACCGGCCCGCAAGTCGGCCAAGAAAGGCAAGTAGGTTTGCTGCTCGCAGTCGAGTCTTCCTGCGACGAAACCAGTGTGGCGGTGATCCACGCCGGTCGCGTGTTGGCCAACGTCGTTGCTTCCCAGATCAAGCTCCACGCCGAGTACGGCGGCGTCGTGCCTGAGCTGGCCACCCGGGAACATCTTCGGAATTTTCTCCCCACTGCCCGCGCTGCGCTTGAACAGGCGCAGATCACTCCTTCCGAGGTTGAGGTGGTCGCCGCCACGGTTGGACCCGGTTTGCCGCAGGCCCTGATGATGGGCGCCCGGGCGGCTCAGGGATTTGCCTTTGCGCTCCAGCGGCCGTTCGTCGGGATGCATCATCATGAAGCGCATCTTTACTCTCCCTGGATCGAAGGCGATCCGGCCACCGCAATCTGGGATGATTTTGTTCCGAACATTTCTCTCATTGTCAGCGGCGGACATACCCTGCTGGTGCACGTGAAGGCGATCGCTGAGCACGAGGTGCTCGGTGGAACCTTGGACGACGCCGCCGGTGAGTGTTTTGACAAGACCGCAAAACTCATGGGCTTGCCGTATCCCGGTGGGCCAGTGCTGGACCGCTTGGCGGAAGAGGGCGATCCGATCGCCTACAAGTTCCCGCGGCCGTTGTTAAAGAATCCCGGATTCGATTTCAGTTTCAGCGGATTGAAGACTTCGGTCCGCTATTTTCTCCGCGACAACCCGGCGACTCTGGAGAGTGACGAGTCGGTGAAAGATCTCTGCGCCAGTATTCGGGCGGCGATTGTGGAAGTGCTGGTTGCGAAAACGATTCGCGCTGCCAAGCAGTTGAACCTGAACTGCGTCACTGCTTCCGGAGGCGTCAGTTGTAATCTCAGCCTGCGGCGTTCGCTGGCGGAACGATGTGAAAAATTCGGAATCAATCTCCGGATCGCGCAACCCAAACTCTGCACGGACAACGCCGCCATGGTCGGGATGCTTGCCGAACGCAAATGGCAACTGAGTCCGGAAACAACCCCACTCGACTGCGACGTAAATCCGGGTTGGCAGCTGTAGTCAGCGCGGGTTCTTCACCCGCAAAACTGCTCGCTCACGCTCTCTGCTACATTCGGTTCGATGACCGAATGTGCCGCTGCAGTGGGGCAATTGCAGATAGGTAGTGCGAGCCAGAAACCGATTTCCGTCCATTCCCTGACTGTTGGAATCACGCCCGCTGCCGTTTTTCCGGTCTCAGTTCCCGCTCGCGATGGGTGATCTCCTCTCCTAGGATTCCACCATGACCCGAACAATTCTGATCGTCGTGTTGGCGGCTGCCCCGCTGATTCCCAATGCAGCTGTCGCCCAGAAATTCACAGCTGGTGCGGCTGCCATTGACGTGACTCCCACCAACATGCCCGTGCGCGTGGCCGGCAGCATTCGGGAGACCTGGCGGAACGATATCACAGACAAGCTTCATGTCCGTTGCCTCGTTCTGAACGACGGGCGGAACAGTGCGGTCATTGCCACCGTGGATACCTGCATCATGGGGCGTGAGATGCTCGACTCAGCCAAGGCAACGGCCAGTCAGGCGACCGGCATCCCCACGGCAAACATGCTTATCTCGGCAACCCATGCGCATTCCGCGCCGGCGGTTCGCGGTGCGCACGGAACGGAACCCCACGTGGACTACCGCGAATTTCTCACCGCCGGGATCGCCAAGGCCATCGTGACGGCTCATCGCAATCAGCGGCCCGCCGAGATTGGCTGGGGTGTCGGAAAATGTGACGAGTTTGTCTTCTGTCGCCGTTGGCTGATGAAACCCGGCAAGGCGTTCACCATTCCCTTCACTGATGCCAAGACGAACCTCGCGCAGATGAACCCCGGGAATGGCAACGTCAACAAGATCCGCGCTACCGGCCCGGCCGATCCGGACGTGACCGTGCTCATGGTTCGTGGTCGTGACGGCAGGCCAATCTCAATGCTAGCCAACTATTCCACCCACTACGCCGGCGCTCCGGGTGTTTCGGCTGACTACTTTGGCGTGTTTGCCAACGAAGTCATGAAACGCCTTGGTGCGGAGAATCAGAATCCACCTTTCGTGGGGCTCATCAACAACGGTGCCAGCGGAGACGCCAACTGCACCGATGTCACCAGCAAGGTCCGTAAGAAATACGACCGCTTTATCGTGGCGAATGCAGTCGTCGCCGCCGCGATCAATGCGGTTGAGCAGATCAAGTATCACACATGGGTTCCGGTGCATCCGGCTGAAACTGAGATGGCCCTCAAGATTCGAAAACCCACCGATGCCGAAACCCGCGAAGCCAAAGCGTATCTCGCCGAACATGTGAAAGACCGCCCGGTCCAGAGCTGGACCGAGAACTACGCCCGCGAAACCGTTTTGCTCAGCGAATGGCCGGACCTTTTTCGTTTCAAGGTTCAGGCGTTTCGCATCGGCGATTTTGCTTTCGCAGCCACGCCCTGCGAGATGTATGGAATCACCGGTCTGCGCATCAAGAAGGACAGTCCGTTCAAGACGACGATGGTGGTGGGATTGGCGAATGGCTACTCCGGCTATCTGCCGCCCCCGGATCAGTTTGAACTTGGTGGCTACACGACCTGGCGCGCTCGTTCCAGCATGCTCGAAAAGCAGGCGGAACCGAAGATCCGCAAGGAGCTTCAACGTCTGCTGAAGCAAACCGCCGCGAAGAATTAGGAACCCGACGGTTTTGATTTGAGCATGATTCGTCCGAGCGACTACGCTCCGCGCCGTTGAATGAGCATTCTGGACGAAATAGTTGAGTTCAAAAAAACTGAAGTTGAGCGCTTGCCGGTTGGAGACACATCGGTGGATTCGCTTCGCGCGGCGGTGAACAAACGGGGTGATTCCCGGGACTTCTTTGCCGCCTTGGCCAACCCTCGCAGTGGAGACGTCGGTTTGATTGCGGAAGTGAAGAAGGCTTCGCCTTCAGCCGGGATCATTCGGCCCGATTTCGATCCCGTGAAGATTGCACAAGAGTACGAAGCCGCAGGTGCGAGCTGTCTCTCGGTCTTGACGGATGAGAAGTATTTCCAAGGTTCGCTCGATTATCTGAAACAGATTCGGGGTGCGGTCGGACTTCCGTTGTTGCGCAAGGACTTCATGGTCGATGAGCGCCAGATCCTGGAAGCAATCGAGTGGGGCGCGGATGCGATTCTGCTGATTATTGCCTGTCTATCCGACGAAACGTTGGCGCATTTTCATAAACTCGCAACGGGTGCCGGGCTGACCGCTTTGGTGGAAGTCCACGATGCGGCAGAGCTCGATCGGGCCTTGGCAATCGGTGCCCGGCTCATCGGAGTCAACAATCGCGATCTCAAGACTTTCACCGTGGATCTCGGGACGACGGTGTCGTTGGCCGGGAAGGTTGCGGATCAGATTGCGTCCGGCGAAATACTGTTCGTGGCGGAGAGTGGGATCCATACGCGGGCCGACGTTGAACGTCTTACGTCCTCCGGTGCCAAAGCGATTCTCGTGGGTGAATCCCTGATGCGCCAATCCGATATTCGGGCAAAGGCCCACGAATTGATCGGATTGGGCGAAGGTTGAAGCGGGGGCTTTTTGAATTCCCCCAGTGGGCGATTCCGCTACGCTCGCCACTTCACACAGCACATCATCATGAAATCTATCCGCATCGTTCTCACGCTTCTCCTCCTGATCTCGGCGGCCGGCACTCACGCGGCGAAGTCCGTCAAACCGCTGCGGGCGCTGATTATCACCGGCGGTTGTTGTCACGATTATCCGAATCAGAAACTCATTCTCTCGAAGGGGATCAGTGCTCGGGCCAATATCAGTTTCGACGTCATTCACGAAGGTGGCACGGCGGGGGATCACAAGGTCGGAATCTACAGCAAGAAGAACTGGGCGGATCAATACGACGTGATCGTGCACAACGAATGCTTCGGCAAGGTCTTGGATGTGAAATTCATCAACGCAATGACCCAGGCGCACAAGGCGGGGACACCGGCAGTGGTCATTCACTGTTCGATCCACAGTTATCGACGGGCGGAGACGGACGAATGGCGGAAGGTGATGGGCGTTTCTTCCCTGCGGCATCAGCAGAAAACTTCAGTGGAGGTGAAGAATCTGAAGCCGAAGCATCCGATCATGAAAGAATTTCCGGCCAGTTGGAAAACGCCCAACGGCGAACTCTATGAAATTGTAAAGGTCTGGGATACCTGCACGCCCTTGGCATCCGCGTATGGCGTTCGCACCAAGGAGGATCATCCCTGTGTCTGGATCAACGAATATGGTAAGGGGCGTACTTTTGGAACGACGCTTGGTCATCACAACGAGACGATGGACAATGAAACGTATCTCGGTTTGGTGACGCGCGGTCTGTTGTGGGCCTGCGGCAAATTGGATGCGAATGGCAAACCCAAGGCTGGCTATGGCCCGCAGAAATAAGGCGCGCATCGCTGTTTCTAAAATCCGCTGGCACTGACCTTTTCCTGATTATGATCCGAGTATTTTTGGGCGTTTTTTTTCTTCTCGGCTGTGTTATCGACCCGGCACGTCAGCCAAATTTCGGGTTGGTCATGACGGATGACCATGGTTACGGCGATGATCGGGAGAATCCGGCGCAGTTGACCGGCATGAATTTGCATGGGCCGACCACCGACGACATTCCTTGGAATCAGACCCACTTCAACAAGGCGAAATGGGTCAACGTTCATTGGATGGTCGTTCATTGGATGGTCGAGTTCGCGCCCAGCGGACGATATGAGTTCACGCTGCGCCAGAAACCCGCTGCGGCGCAGTTCCCGATTGACGCGACGATGACCGCCATCACCGTGGGTAACCAAGAGGCGCATTCGTCGTAGAGGTTCGGCGACTGCGTTGATTCAGTTTCGTTTTACCAATGTCCCCTGACCGCTTCGACGAAATCGTTTCGGCCTACTCCGAACTGAGAATTGCGGTCGTGGGTGACTTTTGCCTCGATCGCTACCTCGAGATCGATCCGGCCCGCGCCGAGACTTCGATTGAAACTCAGCTTCCGGTTCACAACGTGACCCACGTCCGGTATCAGCCAGGTGGTGCCGGCACGATCGTAAACAATCTATCGGCACTGGGGGTGAAGGAAATATTCCCGATCGGGTTCTGTGGGAATGATGCCGAAGGGTTTGAACTGCTCTCATCGCTGGAGAGGGTCCACCGGGTGCACTTGGATCATTTTCTGCAAACTTCGGAACGCCGGACATTCACTTACTGCAAACCCCTGCTCATGCGGGAAGACGGTGCGCCCGAAGAGCTGAGTCGGCTGGATTTCAAGAACTGGACACCGACCCCTGATTCCGTTGCGGGCCAACTCGCGCATTCGATTCGCAAACTTGGAACTTCGGTGAACGCGATGATTGTTCTCGATCAAGTGGATG
>JBLFYM010000245.1:0-5652 GCA_047608975.1 Limisphaerales bacterium
CTGTCGTCCGCGTCCCGGTTGGGAAGCTGGCTGTTAAAGATCGCGCCGATGTCGGTCACCATCGCGATGATCGAACCTTCGATCTGCGCGATGAACGCCCCTTCCCAGACCACTGAACCGGTGAACGTCCAATTCTTCGCGGGCATTGCCTTCCCTTGTTTCTGATCGTAGATGAAGCCATCCAGTGCCCGGTGATTTCCGGTGGCCCCATTCTGCTGCTGCCGGAACGAGATCTTCACAGCGGTTCCCGGAATGGGCGGCCGCTTCACCCCGAGCAGGTCGGCGTTGTTAATGGGGCCGCTGGGGGGCGCATTGGTTCGCTTGCTGTGGTCGGCTCCCTTGGCCCCCAGCAGGAGCATGGCCACCTGCAGGTGGTAAGGTTGTACCTCCGTTACCAGCAGGCTCTCGTGGGTCTTGCCAGTTGAGTGAACCAGCACGTATTCCACCAGGCCGTCCACCATGTTCACCTTGGCGGGGAATTCCAGCGTCCGCTTTTGCTTGTCCAATACGATGGATCCGACCATCCAGCGGCCGTCCGGCAATTCGCGGATACTGGGTTGTGAAATCTCAACTGGCTGCGGCGGGAGATCGAGCTGGGCTGGAGCCCGCGTTGGAGCAAGCGCGAGGGTGAGCGCAAGCAGCAATGATCGTTTGATCGGTGTCGGCATCGAGAGGAGCTTCCACTTCGGCATTCCGCGGTTCAATCCACAAATCATCTCAGGTTGATCCGAGGCAGAATGATTAGCGTTTGACTCGAAATCGCGCCCGATTAACCTGAGCGAACGGGTTTGAGTAGAAAACAATTTCAAAAAAACAGCGGTGCGAAGGGGCTTGCCATGCTCCTGATCGGGTTGCTTTTCATGAACCCGCTCGTTCTTTTGGCCGACACGTTGATCCTCACGAGCGGCCGCAAGGTGGAAGGGGAAATCCTCCGCGTCAGCCGTCGTTCCGTGGTGATCCAGGTGGATGATTTTCTGCAGCTGACCTTTTATCGCGCGCATGTCCGGGAGATGCGCACGAACACGGTTTCCAAATTCGACTCGGATCCGAATGCGATTGCGTTCATCTACAATCCCGGTGCCGAAGCCAACAAACTGCCTGAGCCGGCGGAGATTGACCCCCAGAAATTCAAGGTTCCAAAACCGATTCTCGTCAGTCGTCCGGATTTCAAACCGGTCAACAGACGGGGCGGTGATTCCGATGGCAAGACCCTTGGTGTTGATGGCCGGCCGTTGGCGGATCACAAGATTTATGCCTTAGACTCAGAGTTCTTTGCCCGCAAGATTCGCAGCGGGATCATGCGCACGACGCCCACCGAAGACAGCGCGCGCATGTCCGCGCTTCGTTACCTGGCGAACGAGGTGTCGACGGTGCGCCACCTGCAGAACGATCTGAAATCCGAAATCATGCTCGAAAGCCGCGCGCGAACCAGGACGACGCTTCTGGACACCCATGACAACTTCAAGAAGGAGTCCGCGAACTACGCGCGGCTACATGAAAAGAATCCACTCGAAGCCCCGGAGTATGTATTGGCGTATCTGGTTGCCCGGCTGACCAGTGCGACCCGCACCTACATACTTTGCGAAACCATGATCCATTATGAGGAGCGACTGCGGTCCAATCAGCGCATTCAGCTCGGCGTCGCCAAGTCCGAGCGCGGCCGAAGGGTGAGGCTCCGAATGCGTTCGGCCATCATGGAGATGGCGCAGGTCCGTTCGACCCTGCTGAAGAAATACGGCTACTTCTACAAGGTCGGCGTGCTGCCCGGTGAAAAATCCCAACCAAAGAAACAATTCTGGAAGATTGTGCATAACGAAGCTTTGTTGTTTCCGTTTCAGACCATCGAGGGCACGGCCGCATACGCGGGTCTGTTCGAGGATTTTCAGCAGCGGCCGATCACAGCCGCCAAACCGCTGATCTTAAAAAAAGGACAGACCATCGAAGTCCTTCAGCGCAGCTCTTCGACCTATTCAGGCGGCAACGGCGGCAGTTCGGTCGAATTCGAGGTTGTTGAAATCCGGATCGTCGACGGTGAGGCGGTGAGCTATTCGAATCGTCGCGCGCTGCCACGGGCCGAGTTGCAGGGCTGGATGCTGGCGGATCGGATTGCTCTGCTGGCGGAGTAAGGAATCGCGGGCGGACGCCGGTTTTGGCGATCGGGCAGGGTTCATCTGCAGTAGACAATTCCGGAGAGAGCCTGCCACGGCTTGAGTGATAGGCTGTTGCTCTGGTTAAATCGGGACAGGACCAGTCCCTCCCCGGGGCTCGCCCCTTCAAAGCCGCGCCACCTCTCCTCGCGCGGTGTTCGTTTTTCCGGATTCCATTGACCCGAGTTGATTCACTGCTACCGTCGCCAACCGTCGTTGCCGTGGGTGACGCGCACTACTCCAATGAAAAAATACATTCTCACCCTACTGGCCGTCGGAATGTCCGTGGGCCCTCTGGCCGCGGCTGACAAGGCGGATTTCAAGACCCCCGAACACAAGGCCAGCTACATCATCGGCTTCAATATCGGGAGCAGCATCAAGCGCGACGGATTCAGCGTGGATGCGGACAAACTGTTGGTCGGATTGAAGGCCGCCCTCGCCGGACAGAAGCCGGTGTTCTCCCCAGAGGAGATCCAGACGATCATGTCGGGACTTCAGGAGCAGATGGCCGCCAAGCAGCAGAAGGCTTCCGGTGCGGCGGCCGAGAAAGGCGTTGCATTTCTCAAGGCCAACAAGGCAAAGGAAGGCGTGAAGACCACTGCCAGCGGTCTTCAATACAAGATCCTCAAGTCCGGCCAGGGCAAGTCACCCAAGGTCGATGACAAGGTGACCACGCATTACCGCGGCACGCTGATCGACGGTACCGAGTTTGACAGCTCCTATGGTCGTGGAGAGCCCGCATCGTTCCCGGTGAACGGCGTCATCAAAGGCTGGACCGAAGCTCTTCAGTTAATGAAGGAAGGCGACAAGTGGCAGCTTTTCATCCCGACTGAACTCGCCTACGGCGCGCGCGGCTCTGGTGCAAAAATTGCACCTCACTCCGCGCTTATCTTCGAGATCGAATTGCTCAAGGTTAACTGAGCATCCAAAAACAATATCTTCACCAAGGCCGTCCTCAGGGACGGCCTTTTTTTGGTTCAGTTTACCGTCTTGGTTTGCAAGGGGGAACGGGTCTTCCACGATTGCGAGGCCGCTGCCTGCGCTATCGCGTTGGCTCAAGAAATGAATAAGCCTTCCGTCGTGCAATTTCGATCTGCAGCAGAAGAGTTCTGCGTGATGGCAGGGTTGTCCTCGATCCACATGCTTTTGAAGCCAAAGATGAGCCGGTGATCGGGATGCTTGCGGATGATCTCGCTGATATTTATCGAGATCTTGCAGCTGGACTCGACAGCGCAAGCAACGGCCATATCGATGATGCCTGCTTTTTTAACTCACTTGGAAAACCTGAATCGGGGTGGAGGGGCTACCTCGCGCTTCGCGAGATCAAACGCTTGTCCAGGTGCCAGCAGAAAGAAGGGCTGCTTGGTGGCCTTCATGGTTTCGTGATCGTAGATCGCGACGTAGCTGGCACCGACCACCTCCAACCGATCTCCGGTCACGAGGATCGCAGTACTCTCATCGATCCCGATTCCCAGCAAATGGGGTTTGGCCTCGATTACTTCGACCATATCAAACTGACGGTTGCGGCGGAGCAGATGTTGATCGATTCCGGCGTTCTTCAAAAGTCCGAGGCCCACCTCGTGATCGCCCATCATCTTGACGTTCGATTGTGTGTCACCGCGGACGAGATACGAACCGATGAAGGTCGCTCCCGCTGAATCGCCTCCCACAATACCTCCGCGATCCAGCACGGTTTGAATATTCGTCTGCACTGAAGTGCCCAGATACGCGTCAGCGAGTCGCCATTGCCGCCCGCCGGAAAACCACACGCCGGTGGCGGTTTGGAGTGGACGGTTGAAACTTTTGGTATTGGCGGTTTTCCGATTTTGGGTGTGGAGATAGGTGATATTGGTGACGCCGAGTTTTTGGAATCGAAGCTCATCTCCGTTGTAGATCCGCCAATTCTCCGATGCTGTAGGAATGATGACCAAGCGGGCGTTCGTGCCACCTGCCAGTTCCACGAATTTTTGGGGAATCGCGCGACCCAGCGCATCTCCTCCCGCGATGAGCAGATGCCCGTTCTCGGGACCCACTTCCGCACTGGTTGCCGTCCAAGGCAGGCACATGATCAGCAGAGACATCGCATATCGCATGCGTCTGAGTGTGCCGCGTCATCCGCAGCAGGAAAGCGCAAAGCGGGATACCGCGAGCTTGCCGAGTTCATTCTTCTGGTTCTTCGACAATTTCAGTGGCTGAAGCCGGATCAGGGTCTCGTCTTCAAGTGGGGCAATTGAGTTACGACTGCAAACATTGAAGAACCATTTTTCTGGAAGCCCCACCGGGACGCCGCACACTGGCCGCATGCGTTTTATCATTCTGCTATTGGTGACCACATTCGCCGCCCAGGCGGCCGAAGGCTTCGCGGGAAAAAAATCAGACTTTCATTCCTTTGACCGCTACGAGTTCCAGCACCACGACCGCAAATGTTATCTCGTGACGCCGCGCCAGACGGCACCCGGAAAGCCTTGGGCTTGGCGTGCCCGGTTCTTTGGTCACCAACCGCAAACGGACATCGCTCTTCTCAAGCAAGGATGGCACGTGGCCTACATTGATGTATCCGCGATGTTCGGTGCGCCCCAGGCGGTGGCGATCTGGGATGACTTCTATCAGTTGCTGACCAAGAAACACGGCTTCGATCCACGTCCGGCGCTGATTGGTATGAGTCGTGGCGGGTTGATCATCTTCAACTGGGCCAAGGCCAATCCGGATAAACTGAGTTGCATCTATGCTGACGCGCCGGTGTGCGACTTCAAAAGCTGGCCCGCTGGCAAGGGGACCGGGAAGGGACACAAAGGCACTTGGGAGCAATGCCTGAAGGTTTACGGATTGACGGACGCCGAGGCGGCCGCGGCAAAGGTGAATCCGATCGACGGACTTGAACCACTCGCCACCGCCAAGATTCCGTTGCTTCATGTGGTGGGTGACGCCGATCAAGTCGTGCCGGTGGAGGAAAATACAGGTGTCCTGGAGAAACGATATCTGGCATTGGGTGGGCCGATCGAAGTCATTCACAAACCTGGTGTCGGCCATCATCCGCACAGCCTGAACCCACCGACCCGGATCGTGAATTTCATTCTGAAGGCACGAAACTAGGGTCTCCTTGCGACTGTGATGAACTTTGACTTGCCTCACCGAGGCCTTCCCGAAACTCTCGCCGCGATTTTATGAACAGATTCACGAACATGCTGATTGCCTTGACGGCCTTGGCGGTCGGCATCAACGCGCAGGCCGCGAGGAAGCCGAACATCATCTACGTGCTGGCCGACGATCTCGGCTATGGCGATCTCAGTTGTTACGGCCAGAAAACGCTGACCACTCCCCACCTCGACCGGATGGCGGCCGAAGGGATGCGGTTCACTCGTCACTACGCCGGCTCGACAGTCTGCGCTCCTTCCCGTTGTGTTCTGCTCACCGGATTGCACACCGGTCACGGGCGGATTCGAGGAAACGGCGCCGGGCAGCTGCTCCCGACGGATCTGACCTTTGCGCGTGTCCTGCAGGAGAA
>JBLFYM010000246.1:0-5541 GCA_047608975.1 Limisphaerales bacterium
AGCGCTTCGGTACGCCGGATGATTTTCAGTTTCTCGTCGATACTCTGCACGCAGCGGGCATTGGTGTGATCATGGATTGGGTGCCGGCGCACTTCCCGCGTGATGACTGGGCGCTGGCAAATTTTGATGGCACGGCGCTCTACGAACACGAGGATCCGCGACAGGGGGCGCATCAGGATTGGGGGACGTTGATCTTTAACTTTGGCCGTCATGAAGTGCGGAACTTCCTCATCGCCAACGCGCTCTTCTGGTGTGAACGCTTTCACATTGACGGCTTGCGCGTCGATGCGGTTGCCTCAATGCTCTACTTGGACTATTCGCGCGAGCCGGATGAATGGGTTCCGAACAAACACGGGGGCCGAGAGAACCTGGAAGCCATCGATTTTCTGCGCGAGTTCAATCATCTGGTTCACACCGAATATCCCGGCGTGATCACCATCGCCGAGGAATCCACTACCTGGCCGCAGGTGACGCGTCCGCCTTACATCGGGGGACTCGGCTTCTCGCTGAAGTGGAACATGGGCTGGATGCACGACACCCTGGACTACTTCAAGCGGGACTCGATCTACCGCCAGTATCACCAGAACGATCTCACGTTCGCGATGCTCTACCATTCGAACGAAAATTTCCTGCTGCCACTGTCCCACGACGAGGTGGTTCACGGAAAAGGAACCTTGCTCAGTCGCATGCCCGGTGACGAGTGGCAACGATTTGCAAACGTTCGCTGTCTGCTTGGGTATCAGTGGTTCTTTCCCGGTAAGCAACTGCTTTTCATGGGCGGGGAATTTGCGCAGGCCCAGGAGTGGAGCGAAAATCGTGGCGTCGATTGGTGGATGCTGGAGGACGGACCGTTTCACCGGGGAGTCCAATCCTTTGTTTCGGAGCTGAATCGTCTCTACAAAGCGCAACCCGCCTTCTGGGAAAGTGATTACGATGAGGAAGGATTCTATTGGCTCGATTGTTCAGACAGCCTGCACAGTGTGCTGTCGTTCGTACGTCAAACGCGCGATGCGAAGAACCGGTTCCTGATAGTCCTGCATCTCACTCCGGAACTCCGGACGAACTATCGCATCGGACTGCCGGCTGCCGGTCGCTGGACGGAAGTCCTGAACAGCGACTCTGCCAATTATGGCGGAAGCAATTCGGGGAATATGGGGGGCAAGGTTGCTGAGCCACGGGAGAGCCATGGTCATGCCTACTCGGCGGAATTCGCATTGCCGCCGATGAGCGTGAGTGTTTTTCAGTGGGCCCCGGAAGAGTAGCGTCACTTCGCTTCCCACATTGCGTTCAGACACGGGCGCATTCGGCTGCTACGAGTCGTTCACCATTCCGGGCCGTCGACGGCTACTTTTTCGCGCCCAACTTCCGATCAATTTGCGCAATCAGACGTTTCACCAGCTGCGGATTCTCTTCGGCGATATTTTTCGTTTCCTTCTCCTTCGACCGATGGTCATACAGCTCCACATGGCCGGTCTGGTGGGCGATGAGTCGATGCGTCTGCGTGCGGATGGTCCGGGCGTTGCGGAAGTATCCGAACGCTGAATGTCCGACAGCCTCGGGATTCTTAAGGATCGGAAGCAGCGAAATGCCGTCAGCGAACTTGGGTTTGGGAACTCCCGCCAGCTGGCAGAGGGTGGGAAAGATATCGAGCGTCTCCACCATCGCGCGGGTGGATTTGCCACCGCTTGGAATGCCGGGATAGCGAATGATCAAGGGTGAGTGAAGGGACTCCTCAAACAAGGCGTGTTTGCCCCAGATCGAATGCTCTCCGAGATGCCAGCCGTGATCGCCCCATAACACAACGATGGTATCGTCCTTGGCTCCGATGGCTTCGAGCTTCTTCATCACCTTGCCAACCAATGCATCAGCGTAGGTGACGCAGGCCGCGTAGTGTTTGCGAACTTCAATCGCGAAGGCCGCATCATCGTTGGGGTTCCTCTGCCAGCGATTGTATTTCATGAATTCACCGGAACGGTGCCAGGTCGTTTTGCCCGCGGGTTTTCCGGGATGTGATATCTTCGGAAGTTTTACGTCGCGATAGTGTTCCATGTATTTGGCCGGTGCGCCGAAGGGCAGGTGAGGGCGGATGATCCCGACCGCGAGGAAGAACGGCTGGTCGGGTTCGGCGGCAAACTGATCCATCTGATTGAGCGCCTCATCGGTGATCAGTCCGTCGGGATAAATCGAATCCGGTCCCGCCACGGATTGGTGGACATCCATCTCACCCGCTTTCACGCGGATCTCGCCATGAGCCAAGCCATGCATCGAGCCCCGGGGATGATGCCAGTCGCCGGCGGGAAGCAGGTGACGATCCCACGAGTTCGGCATCTCGGGTTGCGCGTTGTCGTTCCAGTCCCTGCCACCTCGACCACCGGGATGATGAGAGACCTTGCCGACGGATACGGTGGTATAGCCGTGCGTCCGAAACCAAGCCGGCATGGTGGGGGGGAGCGAACCCGGTTTCTTCTTCAGTTCAGCGGCGCGAGTGAAGAGCGCGTTGTTGCTCGGCCCACCGTAGAGACCGGTCAGCAACGCGTAACGCGAAGCACCGCAGGTGGGAGCCTGAACGTAATGGCGAAAGAAGGGGCGTCCCGTGGCTGCGAGTTTGTCGATGTTCGGGGACTTGATGTAAGACTTCCCAAAGCTCGCGAGTTCCGGGCGCAGATCGTCGATGCAGATAAGCAGCACATTCGGTTTCTTGGCTGCGTGCGAGCAGGTGGCCGCGAAAATCACGAAAGCAAAGACAGAATTAATCAAACGTCTGATCGGCATGCGGTTTTCATAGCGACGGCGCGCTCGAAATACACGGAAAAAGGTCCGGAGAAGGGTTTGAATGCCACCAACCTGAAGAGAGCTTTTTCTGGAACAATTGCGGAACGATCGGCGGCGATGAGTGAATTTGAAAGTGGACTCGTGATTCCGGCTCCCCGCCGATGAAGCCGACGTCTGAATGGTGAGAATGGAGAATCCGTCGGAGCGGTGACTCTTCATCGCGCGGGCGTGATTGCAGGTGGGGGGCGGCGTGCCATGTGGAGGGGCGAGCTTGCGAGTCCGAAGGCGTGTGTTTGCACTGAAGATGGGGGAAACTATGGTTTCGTATATTGCCACGTAGCAATCATCCCACGGTAATAGGGTACCGGCCAATAGGTTGAGCCAACGCGTTTTCGTTCCCAATGTTCAGGCCGGAATCAGGGGCAGCTTTATCGGCGTCCCAGGGAGGAGAGGTAGGCGACGAGATCGATGAGTTCCGGTTGGGTCATGCCGGCCGTGAGGCCTTCTGGCATCAGGGTTCCGGCTTCTCGGATGTCCGCAATGTCCTTTTTGGCGATCCGGATTTCCTGGCCGTTGGCGGCGGAGCGGAGGGTGAGTTCAGTGGGGGAATCTTTGGTTTTGTATCCCTGATGGTATTCGTCGTCTTTGGTTGTGATCGTGGTCGCGAGGTATCCTTCTTTGACCTGTCGTTTGGGCCAGAGGATGGCTTCGATGATCAGCTCGGTGGTCATGCCGGTGCCGACGGCGGATAGGTCGGGGCCCTGGAATCCGCCTTCACTGTTCACCTTGTGGCAGGCGACACAGTTGGCGATCGGGGATTTGAAGACTTTGCTGCCTTTGGTTGCCCTTCCGCGGGTGCGGACTTTCTGGCTGAGTTCATTGACCAGATCGGGGGTGTATTTCGGGGTGATGGATTCCGATCCGAGGGAGGCAAACAAGGCGTGGCGGAACTCGGTCGCGTCCCGGCCGGATGCGGCCAAGATTCTCAAGGCCAGTTTTGCGGTGTCTGGCTTCAGTGGTTTCTTGCCGAGCTTCGCGGCCAGGGTTTTCAATCCGTTGTTACGATTGAGAAAAGGTTGAAGGATCTGCGAAACGGAGGATTCGTCGCCGACTTCGCGCAACATCCTCGCACCCACAGTTGCGCCGGCGCTGACGTTGATCCTGGTGAGTGCTCTCAGAGCGGCGCGGCGTATTTCTGATCCCTGATTTGTGGAACTCAAGGCGACTAGATCGGGGAGGGCGCGAATGCCGGCGAGTTGCCCATAGGCTTCGATGGCGGCCATACGGACCGGTGTACTGGGGGTGGGCTTGAGACTGAGTTCGCCGATTCGGGGAGTCAGCGCGGCAATTTTCATCGCACCGGCAAGGTGGATTGCCCCGGCGCGCACGGCTTCCGATCCTTGGCTGACGAGCCGATCCAACTCGGGACCGAGATCGCCGGCGGGTTTCACGCCGCGAATGCGGACGACTTCTGCAAGTTCGTGTAGCAACGGAGCCGCTTGCGCGCCTTGGTCGAATACATGGCGCAGGTCGGCTGGTTTCCCAATGTTGGCGAGCAGTTTGAGCAGGCTCACGCGGGCGTCGCGGCTGAGGTCGGTGTTCGCTGCGAGCGTTTTTAACTGGGCGGCGATGTCTTTGCTGCCGTCTTCCTGCAGGACAAAGGCGGCGTGTTTGCTTTTGCCTTGGAAGGTCAGCTTGCCGCTGGTGAAGGCGGGTTTCCATTGCGGTGCCAGCGCGTGCACGGATTGGCGGAGGGCGTAGTCGAGGAAGCGATCCATCGGGGCATCCAAGGCCTGCACTGCGATTTCCATGGCGCGTGGCGTATTGACGTAAGTGGCCGCCACGATTGTCTCGAGGCGGACCCGGGGATTGGGATCACGGATGAATCGTTCGAGCAGCTCGTGGGCGTCGGGGATCTGGTCGGCCCAATTGCCAATTATGCGCACGCCGTAACAGCGCGCGGCGGGATCGGCTGAGTCGAGCAGTCGCTCCATGTTTTGACGCGGAAGAGAACCGTGTGCCTCGATCACACCGGTGACGCGATAAAGCAGGTTCAGCTCACGATCACTGAGCCTGCTTGAGAATTGTTCGGCGGCTTCGATGACTTCGGCCGAGGGTGCGGCATAGAGGAGGCGTTTGGCTTGGTAGCGGGTCCACCGTTCGTTTGAACGCAGTTGCCCGACGAGTTGCGTGGGATTCATCGCAGTGAGATTGGGTTGCTTCACCAATGGGCGGCTCTTCGAAGTGATCCGCCAGATGCGGCCATGACGTTGGTCGCGACGAGGATCGCGGTAGGAAGCCTGGTAGTGTCCGACGATCTCGTTGTACCAATCGCAGAGGTAGATTCCGCCATCGGGTCCCACGCGAATATCCACCGGACGGAATTCGCGGCGGGTGGAGGTGATCAGTTCCGGCAGGCGGGTGGTCTTGATGCCGGAGCCGTCGGCTTCGGTCCGATAGACCGGAACGGAATTGTTGTAGTAACCGGCGAAGGCGACCGCGCCCTGCAGTTCATCGGGCAGGTGCTTCGAACCGATGATCTCGATGCACATGTTCTTGCTGTCGGTGAACAGTGGGATCGTGCGGCGCGGATGATCCGTGCGGATCATGCCGGGCACGGTGTAGAACGCCGCGTAGGCGTCGCCGGTGTTGTGGAACACCTGGCCCCATTCATCGAACGCCACACCCCAACAGTTGGCACCGGCCGTGGATTTTTCGAAGAAGTTGTCCGCCTTCAACCGGTTGGGGTGAAAGCGCCAGACGCCAGCC
>JBLFYM010000247.1:0-5493 GCA_047608975.1 Limisphaerales bacterium
AGTGGCGTTCAACACGAGGTCAGCCCTTCCATCCGTCGGATAGCCAACGACCACCTTGACTGCGGGGAACCGTTCGCGGATCTCGTCACAAACCAGCTGGGCTTTCGCCTCCGTCCGATTTACCAAAAATAATTCACCCACGCTGGCAGCAGCCAGTCTCAACGCCGCCACGCGCCCTGCCCCTCCCGCTCCCAATAGAACCAAGCGGGAGCCCGCGAGGGTGAGGTCGAGATCCTCTTCGAGCGACTGGATGATGGCATCCGCGTCCGTGTTAAAGCCATGACTCCGGATGTCGCCAACATAGTCGATCGGCAACCTCCCCAGCGGAGCCCAGTCGCCGGCTTCAGCTCGCCCTTCGAAGCGAATGGTGTTGACCGCCCCCCAAGTCCGGGCCGTTTCATCCAGTTCATCTACCAGATCAAAGGCGAGCAACTTGTGCGGCACAGTAAGATTCAGTCCGATGAATTTCATCGCCGCAGCACCCGCGATTGCCTTCGGCAATTCGTCCGGATCGACGTCGCAGGCGAGATATCGCCAGTCCAATCCCAAGCCGGCAATCCCGGCGTTCTGCATCGCTGGTGAAGCCGAGTGTTTTACCGGATGACCGTACACTGCGCAGAAGCGGGTGGTCCCGGATATGTCTGTCTGGTCAGGCACGCCGTAAACCTAGTGGACAGAACAAATCACCACCAAGCCCGAAAATGAAATCACCACCAATGATGGACACCTGCAACCTCGAATTCAGCGTTTTGGAACCGTCCTTGGGGTGAGCACAAAAAAGCCCGCCAGGATCATCCTGGCGGGCTTGGAAAGAATAGCCCCGGCATCGCCGTACAAGACAGGTCCCTTGGAACGTCAAGGAAACCAGGTGGGGTCCAATCGGTGGCTTTACGCCTTCCAGCGAAGGCCTGACGGCCAATCACCGAAGTCAAGACCCCTATTTGATAGAACGGTTCAGGGAGTTTGCCTCAGAGTTACGAACGGGCTAGGGCTAAATCAAAAAGTCAAAAGAACAGAGGTCGCATGGACCCGAACAACAAGGGAACTATTCCTGATCAAAATTCTTCCTCAAGTCATTTATTGAAAAAGATCTTCACGACGCACTGCGGCAGAAATATTGCTAAGGGACATTATGCTTGCATCCAGGCTTCTCGAAGCTCCTTGGCAGCAGCCTCATCTATCCTTGATCGTCTTCAACAAACGCTCCAATTCCTGTGCCTTGATGCCGTAGAATTCCTTTAGTTCGGCGATCTGTTTCCACGCCTCGGCAACCCGTGCGTCGTCACCGTTGGTGGACTTGTTTCCCACGATCATCTTGTTCTTGGTCGTGTGCTCCTGCGCGACGAACTCGAAAACCTTTACGGAGTATCCTGCCGCTTCCAGTAGCAAGGCCCGCAATGTGTCAGTGATCATGTCCGCTTCCGCGTTGAGATGAACACCATAACGCAGCCGCGATTGGAGAACGGTCGGGATCTGAATCTGTGGGCGAATCTGTTTGTGACAACACGGGGCACACATGATGAGAGTCGCACCGCCGCTGATTCCGGAAAAGAGCGCCTGATCTGTCGCGGTATCACAGGCATGCAACGCGATCATCACATCCATCCGGCGGTCAGCGAGTTCGGCGATGTCACCCGCGCGAAACTCGATTCCCTCCGCGCTACAACGCCTGGCTGCTTCGTTGCACTTCTCGACCAATGCGGGCCGCAGTTCGACTCCCACCACATTCGCGGACAGCTTCAGGCAGTGCCGGATATGATCGTGCATTGCGAAAGTCAGATACCCCTTGCCCGCCCCAAAATCGATCACCTCGACCTGCGCGGCCTCATTGAGTCCGACCTCTTTCAGTCCGGCATCGAACAACTCGACGAACTTGTTGATCTGTTTCCACTTCGCTGACATCGAGGGCAATACGCGACCATCGGCGTCGGTAACACCAAGCTCGTGAAGGTATCGCCGTGACGAATCCACGAATCTCCGTTTTGAACGATCATGAGAGGAGTCCTCGCGGGTCGTCTGCGTCGCCTTGCCTCGGGTCAGACGGGGTTTTCCGCGCTTGTTGAAGACCAGTTGCAGATCCCCCGTTTCAGTGAACAGATGCGCCGATCGGAATCCTTGCCCGATCAAATTCAGTAGCTCCATCCCAATACTCTGAACCGGAATATTTCGTGTTTCATCGCTGGTGCGCGACTGAATCTGAAGGCTGAGTTCATCACCGTTTTGCTGGGTGATCCGGCGCACAATCACCCGCTGCAATTCCGCGTCGCCCCCCCGATATTTCCCCGCGACCAGGCGAAGGAAGGTGCCTGTATCCAGACAGTCCTGAACCGATTTTTGGAACTCATCGATGCCCCTGTTCTGATCCATCCGAGATCTTGCGCATCAGCGCAATGCGATTGTCAACCGTCGCCGACAGCGAATCCGACTGGCGCTGCCCGGTTGCGGTTCTCTGCGGTTGAAATTGCCCCTGCGTGAGACACACTGATCGCCAGCATGAAACCCATCACACACTATCTGTCCGCGGCTGCCCTGGCACTCCTGAGCCTGGTACAGCCTGCCCTGAGCGAACGGCCTAATCTGATCGTGGTAATGGTCGATGACATGGGGTATGCCGGGCTCAGCTGCTTCGGGAATCCCTACTTCAAGACACCTGAACTCGACCGGCTCGCGGCGGAGGGGATGCGCTTTACGGATTTTCATTCCTCGGGAACCGTCTGTTCCCCTACTCGTGCCGGGCTGTTGACGGGCCGCTATCAACAGCGAGCGGGAATCGAAGCGGTGATTCATCCCTACTCCGATCATCCGGAACATCGCAAAGGGCTACAACTCGCCGAAACCACGTTTGCTGAGGTTCTGAAAAATGCGGGATATGTCACGGGCATGTTTGGTAAATGGCACCAAGGTTATCCGGCAAACTCGGACGATTTCCATCCTCAGAACCACGGCTTCGATGAGTTCATCGGCTATCACAGCGGTAACATTGATTTCGTGAGCCATGTCGGAGACCACAGCGTGCACGATTGGTGGCATGGTCGAAATGAGACCCCGGAGGACGGTTACTCCACGCATCTTATCAACCGCTACTCCCTCGATTTTGTGCGTCGACACGCGAAGTCGGACAAGCCCTTCTGTCTGTACGTTTCCCACGAGGCGATTCACAATCCCGTGCAGGTCCCGGGCGATCCGATCCGCCGCACGACTGAAAAGTGGGATCGCTGGAAATGGAAGGAAGTCTCCAAAGAGGAACGTATCGCAAAATACCAGGGCATGACGTTGCCGATCGATAAGGGAATGGGGGATCTCCGGCGGGCGTTGGTCGATCTGGGGATTGCCAAAAATACGATGGTCTTGTTCTTTTCTGACAATGGTCCCGCCGGTGATTTTCCCAGTGGCAGTCCGGGATTGCGAAGTGGCAAAGGACAGGTCTACGAAGGCGGACACAAAGTGCCGGCACTTGTGTGGTGGCCGGGCAAAGTCAAGCCGGGGACAGAGTCGAACGAACCGCTCATCAGCATCGACATCATGCCCACCCTGCTCTCTCTCGCCGGAGTTCAATCAACCGGGAAGGCGTCTGATGGTGTCGATTTCTCGAATGTCTTTCTGCGCGGCAAATCAATTGAGCCCCGCCCACTCTATTGGGCTTCGCTCTCCAACCGCGGGCAGCGTTCCGAAGCGATGCGGGATGGAAATTGGAAACTCGTTGTGCAGCATCCGAAAGCCCGACCCGGCACATTCGAAAACCCCAAGGTTGAACTTTACAATCTGGCGAACGATGCCGGGGAAAAGACTGATCTTTCGAAGCAGCAACCCGGGCACGCATCGCGTATGGCAAAGCAGTTGAACGCCTGGTTCGCAGAAACCCAAAAAGACGCAACGGATCAACCAGGCGGTTGGCTGGCTCAATTAAAATAGACCACAGTTGGTATCCTCAATTGCGCCAACGGGAGCTGTAAATCTACTCCTTGCGGAGCCGGTGCACGGCATCGATTACCACGTCTTCAACCGATTCGTCCCAGGCACTGGGATGAGGGAACGAGGTGAAATACTTCATCGCACCGCCGCCTTCGTAACCGCCCTCCTGGATCACGCGCTTGCTCGCGAGATAGGCGAAGACGTCATTCGAATATCCGGCGACCCAGACCTCTCCCGGGATCTCAGCTTTCAAGCGAAGTGAATAGTCCACCACCACTTCACCG
The DNA here is from genome assembly GCA_047608975.1 of Limisphaerales bacterium. Taxonomy (GTDB): domain Bacteria; phylum Verrucomicrobiota; class Verrucomicrobiia; order Limisphaerales; family JAYPXF01. Next base: position 4,197 of record JBLFYM010000247.1, read on the forward strand.
CCAATTGCGACGAAGGTGATTGTTTTCCCAAATCCAACGACTTGGACAGGACATGGATACTCGGTCGGCAATTTCCCTTCCTGATCCAGTTGACTCAACAGCCGCTTGGCATAGGCAGATTCATACCGATTCTTGTCCTTGGTCCGTTTTTCCAATTCCTCTCGGTCCGGTTGAGTCGCATACCGGATTGGAACATCGGCAAATCGGGTCCGGAGCGCACCCGTCACGGCTTGCGGTTTGACTTCCAGCGCAGCCTCGATAGCCGTCGCCAACGACCGCCCGTGTTTCTGCGCAAGATCCAGCTTGCGACGTGGATACGGATTCTGATCGCCTCCGCAACCCATCATGAACATGGCGGTCACACCGGGATGATCCTGCTCAAAGTATTCCTGCGCGTAGCCCGCGTAGTCGCCGGTGAAGTAGTAGAATCCCAGCGTCGTGTTATGGCAGGCGTAACCGAAGACCACTGCCCTAAGCTTTTTGCCCGCGGCATCCATTACGCGTAACACCGGAACTGAGTGATCAATGGGGCCGTCCGGATAAGGTCGATTACTGTAAGTGCCATCGGCGTTTGGCCACCGGCGATTCATCGCAAAACCTGCGCGGGCGCTTGAGTATTGGATCGTCGCTTCCGACAAATCGGCCCGGGCTCGCTCCATCGCGGCAAAGAGTTTGTCCTCCAATTCCCGGGCGTATCTCAGGGAGTCTTCAACCCTGCTATCAGAGACACCGGAGGAGCCTTTCTTCAAGGTGCGCAGTTCCGGACCCGAGTGCGTGTGGGAGGCATTGATGAGCAACTGATCCGGTCGAAGATCCCAAGCTTTCTTGCCCCGCGCCAACAAGCCATCACGCAACCAACGCGGAACGCCGATCAGATCCGTCGTGATGATGAACAGCTGATTCCCTTGCTCGCCCTCCAAGAGCAACACTTTGCCGAACAGTTCCTGCTCCACCCGTTCGGCCGGCTTGCTGCGCGATGCGTAGCCCGCCATCCAGATCATTTTGCGTGGGGTGATCTTCGCGGTGGCAACCCCGGCCTTCCAAGCCGCTCCCGCGATCGACGGCAAAAGCACCGCGATCGCAATCATGAGAGCGACAAAAAATCTCTTCATTTGGCCGACTTCTTCTTGGCGGCCGTCTTTTTGGTTGCCGCCTTCTTCTTCACGGCCGCCTTTTTCTTCACGGCCGCCTTTTTCTTCGTGGCCTTCTTTTTGGCTGTGATTTCTTTCGGGTCGGTCAATCCTGCCGCCGCCTTCTTGGCAGCTGCGGCTTTCCGGGCGGCGGTCTTCTTCTTCGC
>JBLFYM010000248.1:0-5479 GCA_047608975.1 Limisphaerales bacterium
ACAAGTTGATCGGACACCACTCCTCGATTGAGAGGAGCCTTGTGGTCGAAATCCTTCAAGGCCTCGTACTGGGCCAGCGGATCGGCCAGTTCGTCGCGGGCCAGATCACAAACCGATTCAAGCAACTTGCTCAGGAGCTTCAAGCGACGCTGGCTTTTAAGGGATTCGAAGAAATTGGAACGGCCCAGAACCCGTTGGGCGATCTCGGCCAGAGCCTGAAGGAAAGCGCGCCCGCTGGGATCGGCACGAAGCCCCCGACTCACGCCCACGGCCAGCCAGTCTAGATCGGAAAATCCGGGGCAGTTTCGGGTGTTCCGGCAACGTTCCAAGAGTGAAGTAACCCTTAAAGGCGCAACACCCTGTTGAATTTTCAGTTTCACCGTGGTCCAGACGGATTCGAACCCAGCGTAAGTCAACCTCTCAGGCGGCGACGTTGGGCCAATGCGCCCCTTTCTCATCGACGTTTCAGTCTCCAAACTTGGCACCGTTCTAAAACAGGGTGGCGATCAGATACCGCATTATCCACGGAAACTGGCGTTGAACCACCAATCTGGCTTTTTGGGGAGTGCACGTAAGCGATCGCTGCTAAGAGCGGGGCACGATTGCCGCCGGCACCACCCAGATCTTCTTCCCACTGCAAATCAAACGTCTGAGATGGCCGTGGTTTAACCGATATAGGACGTGATTTTGTATCTGTAAGTTGCTGGTTATGAGATGCTTACGTGAAATTCCACCCGGCAACCGGCATTTTTTTAATATCTTGACCGGTACATGGCCCAAACCTAGGCTTCCTTAACGTTACGCGGTTCATGCTATCAAACATAAAATCCCTTTTTTCCAACGATATTGGAATCGATCTGGGGACAGCCAACTCATTGGTTTATGTTCGGGATCAGGGCATCGTGCTGCGTGAACCCTCCGTGGTCGCCATTCAGGCGGGAACCAAAAACGTCCTGGCAGTTGGCGAAGAAGCCAAACGCATGCTGGGGCGAACGCCGGGAAACATTATCGCCATTCGTCCAATGAAGGACGGGGTTATCGCTGATTTTGAAATCACCGAGGCGATGTTACGGCATTTCATTCAGAAGGTTCATCATCGCAAGCTGATTGCCCCCCGAGTAGTGGTTGCCGTGCCATCGGGCATCACTGAGGTGGAGCGGAGAGCAGTGAAAGATTCCGCCACGCACGCGGGTGCCCGTGAGGTTTACCTCATCGAGCAACCCATGGCGTCGGCGATTGGTGTGGGTCTCCCGGTGCATGAGCCGGCGGGAAACATGATTGTGGACATCGGCGGCGGCACGACAGAGATAGCGATTATTTCTCTGGCGGGCATTGTATTCAGCCGCAGCCTGCGAGTTGGCGGGGACGAATTCGATGACACGATCATTGGGCACATGAAGCGCACGTATAACCTGATGATAGGTGAGCGCACGGCAGAGGAAATCAAGATCAAGATAGGATCTGCATTTCCTCTGGAACAAGAATTGACTCTGGAAGTCAAAGGCCGGGATTTGAGTGCGGGTCTGCCAAAGACCATCACGATCAAATCCGAAGAAATTCGCGACGCCCTCAAAGAACCCCTTTCAAGCATCGTTGAATCGGTCCGTATCACATTGGAACGCTGCCCGCCAGAATTGGCGGCAGATCTGATTGATCGTGGGATCGTGATGGCTGGAGGCGGAGGGTTGCTCCGCAACATTGACCGTCTGGTCGCGCAGGAAACCGGCTTGCCGGTCCATATTGCCGACGATCCGCTGACCGCGGTGTGCGAGGGCACGGGACGGGTTCTGAATGAGCTGGCATTTCTGAAACGCGTCGCGGCTTCGGCCGACTGATAATTTTGTTCTCCGTAGCGTTCGCCCGCCGACCTGATCGGCTGGACGAATGTTGAAGAAGCCACATATTGCCGCTGTAGCGGCTGTGAGCCTGTTGGTGATATTGCTGCTCAGCTTGCCGAGCGGTTTCACCCAACAGGCTAAACTGGTGCTCAGCAGTTTTTTTCTCCCTATCTTCGGCCTCTCCTCGGTCGGTGAAGCTACCGTCAATCAGGTCGGCAATCTTGTTGCCAGCAAGGCCGACGTGTTGGCCGAGAACAGAAAGCTTCTGCAAGAAAATCGTCGCCTCCAGATCCAGCTCCAGCAGGTGGAGGCAGCGAATCACGAGAATACCAAACTGCGCGAGATGATCGGCATGCCCGACCGCGTGCCGTGGAAGATCATTCCTGCCAAAATCATTGCGCGTGATCCGGACAAGCTGCAGTGGTGGCGTACAGTCGATATCAATGTCGGTCGTCGGCAGGGCGTGAGTGTGAATGCTGCGGTGATCACCACCACGGGATTGGCCGGCAAGGTTTCGTCGGTGAGCGGCGGCCGGGCGCGGGTCGTGCTCTTGGGGGATCCGCTCTGTCAGGCGGCGGCGCTGGTGAAGGACACCGGCGAGAACGGCGTTATCAAGGCTTTTCCCCTGGATCCGGGTATTGTGATCCTGACTTATCTTTCACGCGGGAGCCGCACCGGTGCCGGTCAGGCGGTGGTATCCAGCGGCTTGGAACTGCGCCCGGGAAATGATGTTCTGACCAGCGGCTTGGGGGGTATTTTTCCCGAAGGGATTCCGATCGGGGAAGTCGTGGATGTTCGCAGTGTCGGCTTTGGGCTCTACGACGAGGCGCGCGTGCGACTCGCCGTGGATTACAATCAACTCAACCATCTGTTTGTCATCATCCCATGAACCGGCCTCAATTCATCACGTTGGCGGTGGCGATCTACGTGGCGGTGTTTTTGGAGGTGCGCGTTGACTTTACGCGGGCCTGGTTCGGTGCGCCGCTGGCTTTGTTGCCGGCGCTGATTGTCTATGCCTCGATTCGATATTCCATCTGGGGCGTGACGTTGGTGGCGGTGGTTGGTGGACTCTGGATTGACTCGTTTTCAGCAACTCCGCTGGGGGTGTCGGTGGCGTCCATGTTCGCGTTGGGAATGTTGCTCAACCGCAAGAAGGAATATCTGATGCACGACCATCCCATTGTCCGGATTCTCCTGGGCCTGGCGATGGGCTTACTCGTCCCCGTCCTCAACTTCTTCATGGTCGCGATGATCTGGGAGGGCACGGCTTTTAACCTGACCCAGTTGGGCAGTGTTGCGTTCTGCTCTGTCAGCACCGCGATTCTCACTCCCTTCATGTTCCGCATCTTTGCGCGGCTTCACCGGACCTTCACTTTCAGATCCATGCGGGAAGCCTCGCTGGTTGCAAAGGCCCTGAGGTGACGCCTGTTCGGCACCTCTGAACCCCATGTTTGTTTTCGACCAATTGAAACGCGATGACCACCAGCTCCGGCTGCTGGCGGGCATCATGTTCATTGGCTGCGTGTTGTTGTGTGTTGGCTTGTGGTACATCCAGATCGTTTCCGCACGGCACTATCAGGAGAATCTCCACGCCCAGGCGCAGCGGACCGTTCGCGTGCCAGCGGTTCGCGGCAAGATCCTGGATCGGAACGGCCGTCCGATCGTTCAGAATCAGCCGGTTTTCAACCTCGATCTGTATCTTGCCGATCTGAGCCCTTACTTCCGATCCAACTACAGTCGGATCAAGAAGATTTTGAAGCCGTTGCCGGAGCAGCGGCCCTGGCTGCAACGGGCGGCACGTTATCAGGCGATCACCAACATTACCGAGCGCGTGTCACGTTGGTTGGATCAGCCAATCGAGATCTCTGAAACCAATTTCAACAAGCATTTCTCCACCGAGCGGGCGTTGCCGTTGCCGATCATGCGTGATCTCTCGATCGAACAGGTCGCTCGCTTCGCCGAAAAGCCACAGAGTATTCCGGGCTTGGATCTGCGCGTCGAAGCCATGCGGATCTACCCGCACGGTTCCACTGCCGCTCACATTGTCGGCTACATGACTCGGGACGACAGGTCAGTGGAAAATGAGGATGCGTATTTTCATTACCGCCTGCCCGATTGGAAGGGGAAATCAGGATTGGAGCGGATGTATGACAAACAGCTGCGTGGCTTGGCAGGAACCAAGAGCATTACCGTCAACTATCTGAGCTATCGCGTTGACGAGGCGTTTCTCCGCGATCCGGATCCGGGCGGCAACGTGATGCTGACAATTGATCTGCGAATTCAGAGCATCGCAGAACATGCCCTCCGTTCGACCGATTTTGGGGATGCGGTGAAGGGAGCCGTCGTGGTGATGGATCCGCGAAATGGGGATGTTCTGGCGATGGCGTCGGCGCCCACTTTCAATCCGCAAATATTCACCGGGCGAATCAGTCGCCACTCGTGGACCAACTACTACAATAACCCCGATCTGCGTCCATTGGTCAACCGATGCACACAGCACCAGTATCATCCGGGTTCGATCTTCAAGATCGTAACGGCTTTGGCGGCGTTGGAAACCGGCCAGCTCGACCCCGCTGCGGAGATTGTCAACACGGGCTCCTATCGGCCCCATCCAAATGCCCGTCCGGTGGCTGATACCGCCCCGGCCGGGCGCTATAATCTTCGGCGCGGCTTCATCCGATCATCAAACGTCTACTTCATCGAACATGGGGTACGTCCGGGAGTGAAGGAGAAGATGATCCAACTGGGCCAGCGTCTTCACCTGGGCGAGGAAACCTCCGTGTGGAAGGATCAGGAGACCGGGGGGAATCCTCAGGAAATCCCCGGGAAATTCCCCAAACCGGCGGATCTGATCTCCGGTTGGCGCAGTGGCGATACGGTGAACCTGAGTATCGGGCAGGGGCCTGTTTCGGTGACTCCCTTGCAGATGGCGGTGATGACTTCCGCGGTGGCCAACGGTGGCAAAGTGTTATGGCCGAGATTGGTGATGAAGGTGCTTTCCAACGACCCGGAATCGGGGGTTGAACCCCAGTGGATTCCACCCGCGAGGATTCGTGATCATTTGGGCGTAAGTCCGGCGAATATTCAGATCCTCCACGATATCATGCGGGCTGATGTCGATGACCGCAAAGAGGGATCGGGTTGGCTTGCCCACAATAGCAATATTTCCATCGGCGGAAAGACGGGGACAGCCGAGATCGAGAAAGGCGGGAAGAAGGTGGGTAAAACCACTTGGTTTACTTCCTTCGCTCCGGTTGAGGCTCCGCGCTACGCGGTGGTGGTCATGGTGGAGAGTGGCGCTTCCGGTGGCAAAACCTGCGCGCCGGTCGCGGGCCGGATCTACCAGAAACTTTTGGAACTCGAAGAATTCGACCGGCAGAACGTGCTGGCGCAGGCAAACTGAATGAATCCTCTCGAACACACCAAAACGAACAAGCGCATCCCGATCGACTGGTCGGTGATGGGGGCGGTTCTGTGTCTGATGGTGCTCGGATTCATGTTCATTTACAGTGCCCGTTTTACCACTGAAGGGGAGGAGCGCGCGCTCTTGACCCGGTTTGCCGGGCGGCAGGTGATCTGGTACGTGATCGGGACTGCTGGGATGATCACGATGTGCCTGATCGATTACCGGGTCATGTCAC
>JBLFYM010000249.1:0-5433 GCA_047608975.1 Limisphaerales bacterium
GCCACGCCGGTCTCTACCTCCCCGGCATCGTCCGCGAATACTGCCGGCTCACGCCTGATCAGGTGGCTGCCGACGGCGACGAAGGCGCGGCCCGCATCTACACCCCCCTCAAGGACATCGTGGAGTGCTACACCAGCACGCCCGTCGGTCCCGACCCGGGCGTCGAACGGCCCCACGTCTGCCTGGGCGATCTCGATGGCAAGAGCCTCCCGCAGGGCTGGATGAAAAAGCTCTCCGAAGCGTTCGAGTGCCCCATCGCGACCAACGCCCCGTTCAAAGGCGGCTGCATCACCCAGCGCCACCACCGGGAGATGCCCTGGATCCAACTGAAACTCTCCCGCGCCCCCTTCATGACCAACGAGGAAAAGTCCAGCCGCGTGATCCAAGCCCTGCGGCTGTTCTGTAGTCGACAGTTCAAGATTCGTCCTGCACTAGCCGATACGAACGAATTGCGGGCCATTTGACGCCGATATCCGGAAGTTATCCGCGTTCGTGGGAGGACACTCGTCCCCCAATTGCGATAATTCGCCCGTTGGTCACACTGTCGCGGCAATCGTCGCACCTAGCAGCCTGTCGGACTTAGCCGATGACAATTTCAATTCGGGCTTCGAAGTTGGTGAGATGGCAGCCCGCTTCGTCAACATCGATCACGATACGCCACTTTTACTGCCGCCCGACCTGCGGGACTGGGTGGGTCCGGACCACATGGTGCACTTCGTAATGGATGCGGTGAAAGCGCTGGATCTGAGCGGGGCCCAGGTCAACGTTCGTGGCACCGGTTCGGCCCAATATCCGCCCTCAATGATGTTGGGGCTGTTGATCTACTGCTACGCGAACGGCACGTTCTCGAGTCGGCGGATCCAGACGCTGACCCACGAAAACGTAGCGGTGCGCTTGCTGTGCGCGGACACCCATCCGGACCACGACACGATCTGCAAATTCCGCCGGGAGAACAAGGAACTGCTCGGCACCGCCTTTCACGGAGTGCTGGAACTCGCGGCTGAGGCCGAAGTCCTACAGGTGGGCGGACTCACCGTCGCGGTGGACGGCACGAAGTTGCTGGCCAACGCCAGTAAGCATAGCGCCATGAGTCACGATCACGTCGAAAAGCAGATGATCTTGGCCCAGGAGCAGATCAGCGAACTGCTGGTCAAAGCGGAGGACGCCGATCGCACACCGCTGGCCGACGGCTTGAGCATCCCGAAAGAAATCGTCCGACGAGAGGACCGCATTGCCAAGCTCAAGGAGGCCAAGAAAGCCATGGCAGAGCGGGCCAAGAAACGCTTCGAGGAAGAGAGGGTCGAGCACGAGAAGAAGCTCGCCGAGCGCGCAGCCACAGAGAACACCACCGGGAAGAAGACCAAGGGAAAGGAACCCAAAGCCCCAGAGGAAGGCCCGCGTCCCAAAGATCAGTATAACTTCACCGACCCCGAAAGCCGGATCATGAAAGATGGAGGAAGCTTCGAGCAATGCTACAACGCACAGGCCGTGGTGGAAGTCGATACCATGCTGGTGGTGGGCGGGCACGTGAGTGACGCGCCCAACGATTAAAGGCAGTTGGAACCAGCCTTGGCCGAGGTCAGTCCCAGCGTCGGCAGCGTAACCACGGTGCTCGCCGACAGTGGTTATTACAGTGCCGAGGCCGTGGCCGCTGCGGAGGAGGACGGCCAAGGGCCAACCGTCTATGCCGCGATGAAGCGCCACCCGCACGGGCGCAGTGTCCCGCAGCTCGAAAAGCGTGAGGATCCCCCACCGCCGCCAGCTGGGGCCCCGTTCAGCGAGGTCATGGCACACCGGCTCGATACGGAGGCGGGCAAGAAACTCTACGGACTGCGCAAACAGACGGTCGAACCGGTGTTCGGCATCATCAAGGAGGCGATGGGCTTTCGGGGCTTCCTGATGCGCGGGCTTGAGAAAGTGAATATCGAATGGACTCTGGTGACAGCCAGCTACAACCTCAAGCGCCTCTTCAACCTGGGCATGCGGTTCAAAGGTGCCTGCAGAGGCTTTCCCTAGGTCTATGAGCAGCCATTCGCTGTCCCCGACAGACTCCTTCGCACCAATAGCTCGAGAATCGAGTGAAAATCAACGTCCGCAGTCATCCACCTGAATATTGGTGGACTCCGTACATATTCAAAAGTTGAAACCGGCAAACTCAAGTCCGACAGGCTGCTAGTGAAGCACAATGGAAGAAATCGAATTCGAACGTCCAAGATTTTCCGCGCGAACGACTGAACAAAATGATTGCCCCAACATTTGTATCCAGATTTCGCTTGAACTGGAGAATGATTCAGTCCAGCAAATGCCATGTTATTCACACGCCAATTGGAACACTCGATGCGAGTTAACCAAAAATTCACGTGGTGAAAGGGTCCTCTCCCGATCTTTTTCGATTGATGGTGGTTATCAGCTCGTTAATTGCCGGTGTGTTTGCCGAAGCCGCGATTCCCGACGCTCATTTCGGCAATTTCTGCATGGATTGCCACGACGAGGATTCCTCAAAAAGCGGACTCGACCTGGACGCTTCCTTCGCCAATCCGGACACCGACTGGACGCTGCCCTTTGAGAATCTGATTACCGGCAAAATGCCACCAAAGGGCAAACCCCAGCCATCGGCCGCCGAACGCCTCTCCATGCTGGATCATCTGGCGTCGCGACAGCCCGCGCCGAAACTCAAGCGCCATCGCCGCCTCAGTCGTCATGAGTTCATGAATTCGGTCAACGACCTGATGGGGACCCCGTTGGACCTGCTGAGCAAGCTGCCCGAGGATCGCGACACGCACGCCTACGACTCGAGCGTCAAGATTCGGCTAACGAAGGATCTTCTGGCCTCCTACTTTGACGTCGCCGACGAGGTGTTGAACTACGCCCTTCCAGCGAACGGTTTCCGCGAGCGACAGACCTGGAACTGCAACGTGATGCAGCGAAGCAGCGGGATTCGCTACACGCGCAAGTATCTGGACGGGACGCTGTTCTCCAGCCGACGCCAGAAGAACAGTGCCTTCTTTCCGTTTTTCTATGAGGGGTTCAAAAGCCCTGTCGCCGGCGAGTATCAACTGTCGGTCGACGCGGAGAAGCTCGGTTCGTTCGAAGGCGATATCGCATTGATGATCTTTGCGGGTCATTTCTACGGTGAGCCCACTCAGGCCACGCCACTTCGCCTGCTCAAAATCTTCTCGATCGACGCCGGTATGAAATCGCGCACAACCACCGCGTCTCTTAATCAGGGCGAGGAGATTGCGGTCATCTGCTACTCCCCCCATACCATGCAGTTGATCCAGAAGAAGGCGCCGGGCAAAGCGATCGGCGGCTACATCAAACAGGTGACGATTCAGGGACCCGTTCATCAATCCTGGCCACCGCCGGCCTATCAGCATTTGTTCAACGGGCTGTCTCTGCAAACCGTCGTGAATTCCGGGCACAAAATGATTCACGTGAAATCCGAGTCGCCGGATGCCGACCTGAAGAAGGTAATCCGATCTTTCGCTGAACGCGCTTTTTGCACGTCGTTGACAGACGCGCAAGCCGCGCCCTACTCGCAGCTGAGCATCGCAGAGTTCCGCCGGAGCGCCGACTTCGTGACCGCGGTCAAGGCGGGATTCAAGGCGATCCTGTGTTCTCCGCGATTTCTGTTGTCTCCCGGCTTTCGCGACAATGAGACCTACGACTCAGCAGCGAAAATTGCGCAGATACTGTGGTTGTCTGTCGCGGATGATCGCCTCATGGCGTTGGCCCAACGAGACGAACTCAACGGAGTCCGTCTCGGGCTCGAGATCGACCGAGTCCTGGCGGATGAGAAGAGCCAGCGAATGATTCGATCGTTCTGCGCCCAATGGCTGGAGCTGCGGCGTTTTGATGACGCGAGCCCATCGAAAAAGATGTATCCGGGATATGACGACGTCGCCAATCACTACCTGCCCTTGGAGACCGAAGCCTATGTCGCCTGGTCCATACGGCACAACCTGCCGGTGAGCAGACTGGTAGATTCTGATTTCTCCATTCTGAACCAGCGCCTCGCCCGCCACTATGGGATTGAGGGGGTCAGCGGTTATGAAATGCGGCGCGTGAAACTTCCTGCCGCCTCGCCTCGCGGTGGGCTTCTGACCATGGGGAGCATCATGAAGGCTACCAGTGATGGATTCGTGACTTCCCCCATTCAAAGAGGCGTATGGATTTCGAAGAACATCGTCGGGACGACGCTTTCTCCGCCACCCCCGAACGTCGAGGCGATCAAGCCAAATCATGAAGAGACGAAGGCCCTGACACTCAAGGAGCAACTCGCCGAGCACAAACGACAGAAGTCATGCAATGCCTGCCACAAGAGCATTGATCCGTATGGTCACGCTTTGGAGAGCTTTGATCCCTCCGGTCGCTGGCGCGACAAATACCGGGTGACAACACCACAGAGCAATAAGACCTTCATCTGGCGGGCGAAGGGATATTTCAAAGAAACTCATGACGTCGATCCATCGGGCGAGTTGGACGGCCAGCCATTCCGGGACGTTCGTGAGCTGAAACGAATTCTGGCGGCCAGTCCTGAAAAACTGGCCTACAATCTGGCCAAGCAGTTTTTCCACTATGCCAACGGTTACGAGGCGAACCTGCACCAGCGAATGGACCTGCATCGGATCATCACCCAGGGCGCAGCCGACATGGGACTGCGAGACATCGTTCGCGAAACCATCATTTATTCCATCGAAACAACCTGGTAGACCATGCGCATCGATAGACGAGATTTTTTGAAAGCGGGAATTGCCTTGCCGTTGTTGCCCAGCCTGCCGGCCGTCGGAGCGGGTCGCGAGTCGGTCCCCCGCCGAATTATTTTCATCTGCAACACCTTGGGGTTTCATCGCGCCTATTGGCGCCCGGACGCAGCAGGTGACCTGTCGACTTCGGTGTATCTCGATAGAATGCGGACACAGTCCAAAATGTCCGTGCTTGGCAATTTTTTTCATCCCGGCATGGAGACCAGCAATCACCTGTCAGAGAAATCATTCCTTACCGGTGCGACCTATCCCGAAGCCGGATTCTTTCGGAATACGACATCGATCGACCAGATCCTGTCTCGGAAGAACGGTCTCAAGACACGGTTTCCGCACCTGTCACTCAGCCTGCTCGATCGCAGTTGTTCATGGGACCGATTTGGCTCTCTCATTGCCCCGATACACGACGAAAAGATTCTCTTCGAAACGCTCTTCGGGATCGTCGACAAGACGGCGAAAAGGGCCGCTCTGAAACGAGACCAAACTATCGCCGATACAATACATCGCGACATGCGGGATCTCGGCCGGCAAGCCAGTCCTGAGGATGCTGGAAAATTGGATGAGTACGTCTCGGTATTGAAGGAGCTTGAGCAGCAGATCGCCCATCAAAGCCGCTGGTTGAACACCGACAAGCCGGTCGTCGCCAATCCCATTATCGAAGACGCCAAGG
>JBLFYM010000250.1:0-5405 GCA_047608975.1 Limisphaerales bacterium
GAAATCCATGGCCATGCTTCTACCCTCGCTGATCGATGCAACCTGTTTCATGGCCAATAAAACTCTCCAGCCGGGCCGCCGAACACTTCCCTGGAAGTTCCTGGTCGCGGCGCTAATCCCGTTGTTCCATCCGCCGCTCCCCGCCGCCGATTCGGGGTTGATCTTCCCGCAGGGCAAGATCTTTCCCTTCATGGGCTATTCTGGTGTCCCGGCGCGTGATGCCAGATCTGGCTTTTCGGTGGCGGGTCCGAGCTACGCGGCCGATCAGGAGCCGGAACTCGAGCGAGCCGAAGCAGCCGGTTTGAGTTTCCCCTACAAGATCGGGCTGCGGATGAACTTCCATGCGAAGTCGCCGGAGCAACCATTGCCGCTGACGGCCGAGGAAATTCGCAAACAGATCACCGCCCAAGTCGCCAAGGTGGCTGACCGAAAGTCAATCTGTTGGTGGTATCTCGGACCGGAGGAGATCCGCTATTGGTATCGTAATGAGATGGAATACCTGCGCGTGGCGAGTGAGGCGATCCGGGCAGCCGATCCGCTCAAGCGACCGATCTGGATGTACGAACCCAACTTTCGGACTGCGGTTTCGCTGATGAAAACCGGCCGCCATCTGGACATCATCGGCAAAGGTGTCTACGTCAATCTCGCCGACTACCGGGACAGCCGCATCTGGGTGCGTTGGTCCGTTGAACAGGAAGTTCAGGCGATCGAACAACTTGCCAAGACCGACACACGCCAACGAATTCCGATCATGTTGCCGGAGCTGTGTCGCGATCCGGCCGATCCGGCGCAGGATCACCTGATCCCAAGCTGGGTCCGGCACGATGTCTACCTCGGCCTGATGAGCGGAGCCAAAGGCGTGGCCATCTGGTCGTTGTTTCGACGTAAGGAAGTCCGCCGCACCTGGCAGATCTGGTACGATGCCTATGCCGCCGTGGGTCAGGAACTGACCGGTCCCGCACAGCTCGGTCAGGTGTTTCTGTTCGGCACGAAATCACAACAGTTTCCCGTGCGCATCGTCGCGGGCACCAAAGAGGTGGAACTGAAAAAGGGCGCTTCCAAGAAGTTCGAGACCACCACCACGAGTGCCAACGAAAAGGCCGAAAAGCGAATCATGTATCCCAGCCTCAGCGTCAGTGAATACGAGCACGACGGGGTCACCTACCTGTTCCTCTGCAACTCATCAGGCACGGACCGCGTGACGTATCAGGCCGAGATTCCCAATGACGAGTTTCACGTGATTGACCTGATGGCCCGGCGCGGATACTCGCACAAGGACGACCGGCTCTACGGTTGGATCGAACCCTTGGAGGTCCGCTGCTATCGAATTGAGAGCTCAGTCCGAACCCGGTGAAGATTCGGTCAGCAGTTCCTCAATCTTCCCACCCATGGTTGGGGCTCCACTTTGGGACTGAATTTCGTTGAGATTGTTTTCGCGCGGACTCGCGATGCGTAGCCCGGCGGATCCGGACTCAGTTGATTGAATTGAGATAGGCGAGAAGATCTGCCATCGCCTTGGTATCGATGCTGAACTCCAAACCTTCAGGCATGAACGACATGCCGAGGCTCCGCACTTCCCGGATTCCGGTTCGTTGGACGGTGATGCTGGTGGCGTCGATCTGGCGAACGGTGATGCTGTTTGCGGTTTCGGCCGCGATCATTCCGGTGAGGGTGCGACCGTCAGTTGTGGTCACGGCATACGCAAGATACTCCGGTTTTACCTCGCGGTTGGGATCAAGGATGTTCAGCAAAACTGAGGCGAGTCCACGCTGGCGGATGCCTTTCAATTCTGCGCCGACCTCGTTGCCCACTCCCTCCAGTCGGTGACAGGTGGAGCAATGCTCACTGAATAGATTTTTCCCGCGCTGCTCATCCCCCTTCAGACTCAGCGCTGGCTGATACTGGGCAACCACTGCCTGACGGGATGCCCGACGATCCACGAAAAGTTTGGCAACGCGGTTGGCTGTCGGCTGGTCGGGATGCTGGCGCAACAACTGAACGCGGGCGGGCTCGACTTCAAAGGTTTTGACGTCTCCGCGTTCAACAGCATCCAGAAAGCGAGTTAGCCAAGCGGATCGTGAGAGCAGCGCCTCGGCTGCCCGGGCCCGGATTTTCGGCGCGAGACTGGTCCAGGATTTCAGGAGCAGATCGGCAACTTCGGAGTCATTGAATTCGGCAGCGGTGGCCAGCGCCGCGATCTGAACGGGCGGCGGTTGTGAAGGTTTCAGCAGATCACGTAGTTGTGTTTTTACGCCGGTGAACTCAGCCAGACGCAGGCTGTGGATTGCCTCAACGCGCTGGGGAATCCCGAGCGACAAATCCACAGATCGTCTTTTGGCGGCGGTGATGATTCCGGTGAGGATCCCGGCGGCGCCACTGCTGGAGGCCGACAGAATTCGCTCTCGCGCCGGCCCGCGCTGTTTCTCGACGAGTGCCTGAACGAGTTTTTGGCGTAGAGACTTTTCGGTGATCGACGAATCGAGCGACTTCAAAACGACTCCAATTTGACTCTCGCGATTGTCGATTCCAATTTGTCGGGCCAACGCGATAAGGAAGTCGCGTCCAATGGTGGTCTGCCGAAATGACTTATTGGGAGAGAGGCGTTGGAAGACGGCTGCCGGGTTCCGCCCGAGTGAGCTTAGGATTGCCATTCGCATCCAAGAATCAGTGCCGTCACTGAGGGTCAATTTGGCGAGCGCGTCAGACGCGGTCGGGGTGGTGAGCGTGCCCAACGAAAAGGCTGCCTGATAACGCACGCTCAATTCGCGATCTGACGCCAACCGGGTCATCTGAACCGAGATTGCCGATGATTTGCCGGCGAATCTTTCGGCCAGCCGGAGCGCCTGGATTCGGACCGGAGTCGAGGGGTCTGCCAGAGCATTCAGGATGGATGCTTCGTCGAGGGAAGCGAGTCCGTTCAGTGAGTGTAAAGCCGTTGCGCGGCCGACGGGCAGCGCGACGTCGCGGACCATCTCCCGGAGGACTGGAACGACGCTCTTGTCCTGCCTTTGGTAGAGCAGCCGGGCGGCGGTATCGCGATGCCAGCCGTTGCGATGTTTGAGCAACTGGGCGAGTTCAGCGGATGAAGCAAGGTTGAGGTTGGGGGAGGGGCGTCTGGTGAATCCTTCGGGTGCGAGGCGATAGATTCTGCCCCGATCATTGCCGCTGAGCGGATCGATGTGATCGAGGAACTCCGGTGGGAGAAATGCCGCCCCTTCAATGAGCTCCCGGTACATGTCGAGAATGAAGAGCGTGCCGTCCGGGGCGCTGACAAATTGAACGGGGCGGAACCAGATGTCCTCCGAGGCCAGGAACTCAGCCTTGGCGTCGGCGCGGCTGGCGGTCACGCCCACGCCGTTCGGTTTGACGAGGGCGCGGTAGACAAGATTGTTGGCCACTTCGCCGACGATTGCATTTCCCCAATGTGACTTCGGCCACGCGTCGCCCCGGTAGATGGTGATGCCGGTTGCTCCGGTGAAGAAACCGAACGGCGTGCCGCCCTCATCGGATCCACGAAACTTGCCGGTCTTGCGCAGGCGAGTGCGGAGGACGCGCCACGGTTCGGGCGGACTGATGCGGAACAACTTGGTGTGTTTTCCAGTGGGAGTAATATCCACGGCTGCCTTAGGTGCCTTCAGATGTGGATTGCGGGTGATGTAGCGATCGTCGTACATCACACCCAAGGCCGGCTGGCTGTTTCCGCAGGTAAACTTCCGTCCCCAATCATCCATGCTCATGCCATGTTGACCGCCCCCGGAGCTGAGTTCGAAACGGCTCCAATCCCGCGGATCCAGAAGGATGGCACGGGTTCGGACTGAAACTGGATTGGCTTCTGGATTTGCCGGAGCACTGACATTGCCGCCGGAGAGGCTGGTCCAGATGTGCAGGCGGTTGTCGATTCCCCAACGCAGTGAATTGAGATGGGACTCTCCGGCTTTGTCTTTGCCGAAACCGGTCAGAACCACTTTGCGGATATCGGCTTTTCCATCGCCGTCCGTATCTTTCAGAAAAAGCAGATCCGGTGCGTCACCCACAAAAATGCCACCATCCCAACAGGCGACTGCAGAAGGGTAGTTCAGGTCGGCGGCGAAGACGGTGCTGTGTTCGAAGTGCCCGTCGCCGGTGCGATCCTCCAACAGCGCGATCGAGCCGCGAGGGATCGGGCTTGTTCGGGCATAGGCATTGTAGGGCGGAAGCTGGACCACATACATTCGGCCACGAGCGTCAAAGTCAGCCGCCACCGGGTCATGCACGCGCGGTTCGGCCGCAACGAGTTCGACGCCGAACCCGGGTTGGAGGGTCATCGCCTTGATGGACTCAGCGGGGGAGCGTGGCGGAACACGCGGGAGTTCCTTGCCGTAGGCCGCGGATTTTTCGGAGTTCACCGCGGCCAGTCCGTCGCCGGGCAGGCCGGCCACGAGGATGAATGACAATAATTGGATGAGTGATCCCGTTGGGTGTCTGAAACTGGAGGTCATGATGTAATTGCTGGAGTATATGCCAATCGAGCCGGACGCCAACGGTGGATTCAAGATTGTCGAAGTTCCGTGAACCGCTAAACAATGGCGCGTGAGCACAATCGATTTGACCCAACGTCCGCCCCGCAGCCCCCGTGTCCGTCTCGGCGGCTACGTCATCCTCCCCCGTCTGCTCGACAAATGCCGTGCGACCCTGGCGGGCAAGAACGGCCCCTACCACTATGATTGCCCCATCGATCAGCGGTTCTTCCATTGCGCTGGGATCAATCCGGAAGCACTCAAGGCACAGGTGGCTGAAGGTCTGGGTGATGGCGAATTGCTCGCGTGGATCAACGAGAATAGCAGTAAAAAGCCCGAGGAATGGGAGATCGCCCAATGGTCCTCGTTCCGCGAAGCCGCTGTGCCGGCCGACAATGAGAGCCGCGAGTTCGCGAATGAGCTGATGACCGGTGCTGGAGCCGGCGAGCGCGAGGACATTGGCACGTGGTTCGAGATTTTGGATGCGGACGACCATGCGTCCTATGGTGGCAAGGCCTGACGCATTGGCCTTCTTCCGGCGCGGCTCTGAAGCTGGACAAGGCGGAACTGCCGATCAACGATCTTTCCAATCCCGGTGAAAATTCATTTGAAACATCTCTTGTTGCTGCTGCTGGTTCACAGCTGTTCGGTCGGAACCGGCGCGGCCGCGGTGGGGAATCCGCAGATGATGACGGATCACCCTTGGTATCCAGGCGAGCTGGCATGTTCCACGTTTGAACGGCTGGCTGCGACGCAGGCGGCGGTGTACCGGCGAGTAACGGGACGGGCCGTGGCCACGGATGAAGATCGGGCGATTGCATCCTGGCTCTGGCGAAACACGCATCTCGCGCATGGACAGGATGGAGCAGGGGACTATTTCGACAAAGGCTTCCGCAACACAGATTGGAA
>JBLFYM010000251.1:0-5372 GCA_047608975.1 Limisphaerales bacterium
GGCAACCTTCGTGGCTGGTTCAGTGGCAAGTGGTATCAGCCTTGGTAGTTCCTCGGACTTATCCAAGCGACATACTTAAACGAGAGCGCCCCCAACCGGGGGCGCTTTTTTTGTAAACGTGAGGAGTGATCAGGGATCGCCGGACCTGGTCTCGGTTCGTCCGTCATGAGGGAACCTCCGGCCCACCGCGATCTCATTGCCCGGGAACTTTATTCTAAGATCCTTCCTTACCTTGTGTCTCATAACCCGTAAGCCGGAAAATACCCCAGATTGGCGGGAGCTTTTGAACACGACTTCGGTCTGATTATGGGTAACGTGCCGGCGAGAAACATGAAACCGATTACCAGGAAATGGCCCCGTCGATGAGCGGAGCAGCAATGCCTGTGGTGGACTCGGAGAACAGCGAAATCGCCGCACCTGCGCCTGAAACATTGGAGGCGCTCTTTGTGGCCCTGGAAGGTCCCTTGCTGGGCTATGCCCAGCGGTTGGTTCGCGATACCGAGGCCGCGCAGGACCTGGTGCAGGAAGCCTTCATGAAACTGCATGTGAAATTTGACGAAGTGAAGCTGCCCAAATCGTGGCTTTTCCGCACGGTTCACAACCGGGCCCTGAATCACATCCGCGACGGTCGCAAGATCGTCCCGCTCGAATTCTCCGACGATTCGGGAGAGGAGCGGCAACTGGTCGATGGCAAGGCCCTCCCGGACGAATACATCGAACGGATGGAGACGATCGGCCAGGCCCGCCTCTCGCTCGAAGCGCTCGACGAACGCAGCGCCCAACTCATCCGCATGAAATTTAACGACGAACTCTCCTACAAACAAATGGCCGCCGAAACCGGTCTGTCGGTGGGGAATGTCGGTTACATCCTTCATCACGCGTTGAAGCGATTGGCGACGGAACTTGAAACCAGTGGAGTGAGCGTATGAAAGACGAAACGGTGCCAATGGTGGTAGATAGATCAGGTGAGCGGAAACGCACGCAAGAGCACATTCACCCCGTTGGAGTTCACGCTTCAGCGTCCCCCGGCAAACGAAGTTTGCCCCCGCCTCGCAGTCGTTGCACGACCGGCACGCGTGAATTCCAACGCTGGCGCACATTTGCGAACCCCCTTGAGCAACAGTCCGTTGCCTGGAAAGGACATTCATCATGAACTTTGACAACCCCACGCCGCGTGAAGAACAGGAAGCCCTCGTGGTGGCCCTGCTGCTCGGTGAACTGGACGGTGAACTCGCCGCCGAGGTGCAAGGCCTCATTGACGCCGACCCCGAACTGGCCGCCTTTCAGGAACGCATGGCCAAGACGATCAACATCGTCAGTGCGGCGGCTCATCCCGACAACGATGGCGAACGATTGAGTCTCTCAGATGAGCGCCGTGAGGTCGTGCTGAACACGATCAAGGAGCCGGCTAAGATCGAAACGGCGACAACGCCGCGGGTCGGGTGGAAAAATTACTGGAACCTGCCGCTGAAAATTGCCGCAGCCTTCGCGATTGCCTTGTTCATCGCGGGATTGGTGATACCAAAATTCGCTGGTCGGACCAAAATGGCTCGCCGGGAGGCATATGAAGAACAACTCGGGCTCTACGCCATGGAGACCGGCAGCGCCGTCTCCGCGGCCCTCGCGCCAGGTGAGGCAAGAGACGCGATGAGTGCTGCACTGGAGCAAGCGCAAGGAGGGAGGCAAATGCTCGGAGACGCTGAGGCATCATCCCCCCCTCCCCAAGATCAGGCACGCTCGAAATCAGGCAGTCAGTCCTTTGGTTTTGCAGAAGAATCTGATGCTTCACCTGAAATCCCGAATTACCTGTGGTCCCGTCAGGCTGACTTCGCGGATCTGCCCAAACCAGCAGACTCTGCTGATTCTTTCCGTTCCTCGCTGAGCGCAGCGATGAATCAAAAAAATCAGCAGAACCTGGCAGCGGCCACAGCGATCCCGGCTCGAGAGAAAACGGACGTATCACTGTCGATTCAGGGACAGACGAGTGCCGCCAAGGGCATGCGCTGGGGAGCCGAACGGGACGAACGCGTGATCATCGGCGGGGCTTTCACCTCAGTGAACGGCACCGACCGCGATCGCATCGCTCGCTTGAAAGTCGATGGCACCTTGGATGTCTCGAACAGTCTTCAACCACAGAACACCACCTGGCAGGATTCTGATAGCGACGGGTACAGTGCTCAGTTTGCTCAAGCTACCCCATCTCAGAAACGGGATGAACAGCGAAGGCAGACAATCAGTTTTGAATCTTTGAGCAGCGATGCTGTGGCACCCCAGGCACCAACCGCTGCGCCGCTGTTCAAGTCCGGGTCCGGTAACACGCGGCGCTATTTCGCGTACACCTCGGGCAAAAAAGCCGACCACAAATTCTTTCGTTCGGGTGGGGCAGCGCGCTCAGCCACGGACAAGTGGGGGGAGCCGGCCAGACCGAACGTTGGCGGTGCGGTGGCGCCGACCAGCGGATCCAAAGTTCGACTCGCTCGGCGTGCCGATGATGTCTCGGCCCGTGAGTATCTCTTCCGTAAACAACCGGCTGCTCCCGGTCAGAATGCTGCCGAGTTCACGCCCAGTGAGCCGACCGAAGAGGCACAACGCAGGTCGGTTCGGTTCGCCAGATCGAAGCCCAAGTCGACGTCCGCACCCCAGCCACAGTCGGCTCCGGTTCGTATCGCCACCGGACTGACCGACGATCTCGCCACCGTCGCACTTCAGGCCGTTGAGCAAGGCCTGTCCGAGAGCATCGTGCCTCAGGAAGCGAACGTGGTTCTGATCGACGAGGACCAGGTGTCCAATCTGAAACTTTTGAAGACCGCCTCGCAGATTCCGGCGATTCGGGATGGTGAAGAGCTGGATTCGGTAGCGATCGCGGCCAAATCTGAGGCCGTCGGCGGAGTGGCATTGAACTTCGCGTCACAACTACCTGCGTCCGACTCCAAACGGCTTCTTCGTGAGCGTTTTGAACAGGAATCCGAATCCAAGGGCCGCTCATTTGCAGCCGTTGATCTGCCCACGCCCCCAGTGGACGGAACGGCGAGACGCAACTGGAGCATTCCGCAATCCGCACATGAGCAAGCTTTGGGATTCGATGCCAACGGTGTGACCTTTGCCGGGGTTGTGGACCAGCGGTCTTCCCGTGGTCGGGCGGTGGGAGCTCAGGGGGGCGGCGGCGGTACAGTCAATCCAGCCAAAGATTCTCTGGGCCGTGAGCAGATTGCCAAACGTCAGGCCGGGCAGGCGCCAGAAGGAACGGCCGTGCTGAGCTTCGGTCTTCGCGGTGGCCAGGCTGGCGGCATGGGTGGCGGGAACACCGGCTCGGGTATCGCTGTGAGTCCCAAACCGGCGGCAGACCCGTTCGGACGTTCTGCGAACTCTCCCGGTGCTGCCGGTCAGGCGCCGACGAAGCGCGAAATAAAAGCCAAATTCACCAAGTCGAACCCACGAGGATACGCAACATTTGGCGACGATCTGGGCGGAGCGATGAATCTGGCAAACACAACGCGCGGCATCCAAAATACTGACTTCGGTGTGGACGTAGAGTTCAGCAATCGCGAGGCCATGCCGGCTTCGCCCGCGCGTCTCGGTGAGATCAGTCCTCCCACGATCACGGTTGCATCCACCCTTGCCGAGGTCACGGAACAGGACAATCGGGGTTTCGGATTAGGGCCGAAATCGTCGCAGCCGGCCGCTTCGGCGGGCTCGGTACAGATGCCACTCCCGAAGGCACGCGCCGTTCGTCCGTCCTTGGCATATGAGCGGCAAGGGGTGAGTGACTTCGGCAGATCCGGTGTCGCCTCCCCCGCGCCGCCGGCAATGCCCCAACCGGCGCCTGCCGGCTTTGCCCTTGCACAGGTGGCGGACGGACGGCAGTTCGGAGATGGAGAGAAACTCAGCCGTGATGAAAACCAGCGCGGCAACCTGGCAGCCGATAACGGGAGAATGGTGGCCCCGCTCGGGGAGGCAGAACTCGAGCAACGTTTCGATGGGGAAACCAAGAAGATCGAGGAGGCTCGCCGAAAGATCAGTCAGCTCTGGGATTCGGATTCAGAATCCGCTCGGGAAGCCAGTGGTATGCGAGGCACCCGGGTTCGCAGCGCCAAGGTTGCAACCACGGGTGAACGCGAACTGTCAGGGCCACGGGTGACAGTTGTGTCCGGGCGACAATCCAGCTTCGATGTGAGCGACCTGACAACGACTATTACGCAAGTGACGGTTGGACCGGTTGCCGTTGGAGTTCGGGACACTGGAATTGAGCTCGAATCACTTCGCAAGAAGAAGCTGTCAGTTGCAAAAAGCAGGTCTCAACGCGGGTCCGGAAAGGCTGGTGCGCTGCTGGGTGCGGAGATGGCGAAGAGTGGCCAGGCTGCCTTCTTTGATGACGTCACCAACTCCGACTTCATCATTCCGCCGATTGCTCTCGTCCAGGCAAACCCTCAGGCTGTTCAGAAGCAGTTGCAGGACATCATGTCGGATGGACTGACCTCGGCCGAGAAACCTGCCGAGGCACGCTATCCGCATTTGGTCGATATCAAATCAACGAACCTGAGCATCGAAAATCCTGAGTTCGGGTTCGACGCACCCAACGTTATTACCCTTAGGCGCACGAACGGAAGCGTAGGTATTGCCACCGCCAATTTTGTTACGGCAGTTCCCCTGTTTGGAAAGCTCTTTAAGTCGACTACCGAGCAGAACGGGCGTATCGCCAAACTGGAAAAGAGAATCAACGAATTGTCCGAACTGGAGGACGAGAGTCGGACGTCGAAGATTGCTGGAAATCCGCCGGTCGACGTGAAGAAAAAGGCTTCGAAGCCGAACTCCGAGCTTTCCATCGCCAGCAAGAAACTGAAACGCCTGGCACCGAAACTGGATACCAAATTGGCGGTGTTGGATGAGCAAGGTGAAGTCGCTGAGGATAAACCGGCTCCGCCCAAGCCCAAACCCGCGCTCACGCCCAAGCCTGAGATTCAAACCAAGGCGAACGCCTTCTCAACCTTCTCGCTCAACGTCAGCGACGTGGCCTTCAAGCTTTCCCAGGCCAGTCTCGCAAATGGCAAGATGCCCCAGCCGGGAACGATCCGTAGCGAGGAGTTTCTGAACGCGATGGACTATCACGATCCCGCCCCCGCGCCGGGTGACAAGATCGCCTTCGCCTGGGATCGGGTGGCAAATCCCTTTGCGCACAATCGAGACTTCGTTCGGTTCTCCATTCAGACCGCCGCGCAGGGACGAACCTCAGGGCAACCGCTCAACCTCGTGGTGTTGCTTGATAATTCCGGCTCGATGGAACGCGCCGATCGCGTCGAGATCGTTCGTGAAGCGCTGTCCGTTCTGGCCGGGCAGCTCACGCCGCAGGACAAGATCAGCGTCATCGCCTTTGC
>JBLFYM010000252.1:0-5346 GCA_047608975.1 Limisphaerales bacterium
TATCTCACAATCTGTTCTTTCTGCTCGCGTTCCTCATCACATTCCCCGGCGGTCGGATCGATTCACAAAAACTTTGGGATGAACTGGTGATACGCCGCCAGGAGAAAGCCTATGTGCATGGCCACATTCATCACCCGTCACACATCCGTGATTCCTCCGGAACTTCGGCGGGATCAGGCGATGGGTGTTGTTACCACAGATCCCGATCAGACGCCTGACGCAGCAACATGATCGCGTCGGTTGGCAACAGATAGCCTTCCTTCTGCAACCCCAGAACGGCGGCGGTGTATTTCGCCAGATACGCATCCCGTGACGGGTAGCGTTCGTGAATCGCCGGGCGCGGGTCTCCCGTCTGCAACCGGTCAGTCTTGGTCTTCGGCAACTCGAGGTAGGAACCGTGCAGTCCCGCCAGCATGCCGCCGGCACCGTATTCATCAGCCCGCAAATTCCAGCCCAGATAGCTGCCGAGCGGTGCCTCGATCTCCGGCAGACGAATGCCTGCGATCTCATTGCCATCAGCATCCACGGCCGGCACCAACGTGACATAGGCCGGTCCGGTTTTCGGTGGAACGATCGTGGCAATCCCTTCCGTGTGCCAACGGGGGCCGAGATTCAATCGCAGCGGCTGGTATCGGTGCCGGACAATTCCGGCTCCGGGAATCTGGGGAAACTGTTTTTGAAATGTTTCCACGTTGACCAGCGTGCCGTCGTCAATCCGTGGATGACGACTGGCCGGCGGTTCCGTTCCGTTCTCCACCCAACGATCCATGGCGACCAACAGGGCCCGCAGGACCGGACCGCGGTGCTTCAGCGGATTGCGGGGATGCCGGCAGATTCCCTTGTCCGTCGATCCGCCGCCGAGATGTTGGGCACCGGCAATCGAGTAGATCCGAACGTGGGGCGCCAGCTCCAGATCACGATTTCCTTCGACATCGGTGTGCAGCAAGGACGCCGCCCGCGACCAGTATTCGGTCGCGGACTGGACGAAGAACATCTTCGGCAGTTTTCCCTTCGCCCGCAAACGCGCGAGGGAATCGCCCGATTCACCCGTCACGGAATCGGTCTGGGGGAAAGGTGTGAACGGGAAGAAATCCGACGGTGAAAGATTGTACCGCCGGTAGGTTCCGTACACGGTGGCCATCGCGAAGCGATAGTTGAACAGCCCCTTGCCCGCTCCCGGCACCAGCAGAATCGCGCCGTCGAAAACAGTTCGCTCCGCCACGTCGAGATTGAGGCCCTCGTAGAGGAAGTGGTGAATGAGGCGCCCGGACTGGGAAATGCCAAAGATCGTCGCTTGCCGGATCGCCCCGCGGACGGGATTCGCATCTTGGTTTCCGTACCGGAAGAAGGACACTGCATCCCGCAAGCCAGCCAGGCCCAGTCCTGAGACACGCGGGTCACGCGCCGTGTAAACGAGGTCATACAGCCATCCCGGCTGAAAGCCTGCCTTTACATGGAGGCTGGTGGCATCCGGTATTGCGCGGCCTTCCTCATACCTGGCAAATGCCCAATCTGTTCGGGGCACTGTGACCGCCTTTGCAGATCGGGTGGCGCGCATCGTCAGCGTGGCCCCGGCATTGTTCAGAGAGACCGACGGGTAGGCTGCGGCCGTCCCCCACGGACTCCAGAAGAACGGCCGACTGAAGACCTTTTCATCCACCGAAATCTCCACGTGATTCCGGCCGGTGATTGATCGACCTCCCGCTTCGACCGCCACCGGCAAGCCAGCCAATAGGCGACCGGTCCCGTCTGCCACGACATCACCGTTCCAGCCGGTCCACAGCAGCGTATAACCCCGGTCGAGCAGGAAACCGTTCCCGGCATGTTCCATCTTGTCAGGCTCGTTGGTCCGTTCCCCTTCGTTGAAGGTCCAGAGGGCCAGCTTGTTGCCGCGATTGTGGACGTCGTAGAGCAGGCAACCATTGCCCTGTTTCGAATCGACCGGCTTCAGCAGAAAGAAATCGGACCAGAATTCCACCTTGCTGCGGGCATTGCGCGGCGCGCGTTGGAGATCCGTGATGCGGGCATTCGCCGGATCATCCGGGGCCACCTCGAAATAGAGCCGGCCGGCGATTGCCTCATACGCTCCCGAGCGGCCGAACCGATGTCCGTCGGCGAACAGCTTCCGCGTCTTGATCTCCAGGCGGATGACTTCAGCGCCGGTTTCAACGGCGACAAACAACAGGAGAGCTACGACAAGTTTACCGATCAAAGGTTTCTTCATTGAAATGTGAAATGCGTTTCGGCGACTCAGGCAAGGTCAGGAGATTTTCTTGTCGGCGTTGATTCCGAGCGCGGCGAGGCCGGCGACGAGGTAGCCGGCGGAGAAGAGATAGAAGGCTTCGTGCCAGTCGCCGTTCACATCCCACTCCTTGAGCACGATCGGGACGAGGATCGGGGTGGTGGCGGCACCGAAGTTGCCCCACATGTTCCCCCAGCCAAAAACGGCGGCGGTGTTCTTGCCACCGACATCCTGCATGTAGGCCCAGATGGCGGGCACGCTCATGTCCGTGACGAAAGCGACGATTGAGGCGGCGGCGATGAAGGCCCAGGCGGATTCCAGGTGAAGGCAGGACAGGTAGGCACAGACGGCGATGGCGTAACAGATCACCATCGGCAGTGATCGGCCCCAACGGCGGCCGAGTCGTTTGGTGGCGTAGTCGGTGAGCGCGCCGCCGCTGAGCATGCCGACGATTCCGGCGACGAGGACGACGGTGGACATCAGGCCCCCAATCTTGGGATCAACGCCTTTCACGTCCTTGAGATAGGTCGGCAACCAGGTCACCAGGAAAACCCAACCAATGTTGATGCCGAACTGCAGCAGGCACATCAGCCACATGGTTCCGCTGCGCATGAGTGTCATGAGCGGTGGAAAAGGCGGCGGACCGGAATTGCCCGTATCGGCGGAATCACCGGCGATAAGTTCACGTTCGGCGTCGTTGCATTCCGGATGATCGGCCGGACTTTCACGAAACATCCGCCAGAACAAGAACGCGACGAACAGCCCGGATGTCCCGTAAAGCACCAACACCCAACGCCAGCCAATCACGTCCCGCAGCAGCCACGCGGTCAGGATGGGTGCGATGGCTCCGCCCAAACGACCACCGAACGAGA
This sequence comes from Limisphaerales bacterium, assembly GCA_047608975.1. Lineage (GTDB taxonomy): Bacteria > Verrucomicrobiota > Verrucomicrobiia > Limisphaerales > JAYPXF01. Next base: position 3,115 of record JBLFYM010000252.1, read on the forward strand.
CGATGCTGCTGGCTGTTCCCCGGCGCGGGAGGGGCGTCCATCTTTTGATCAGACTGCCGGCGGTGGGATAACATCCCGCCTGGGCGAACCCGAAGATCAGGCGGGCCACCATCAGCATGACGAAGCCCGTCGCCAGCCCGGTCAGCATCGTGCACAGCGACCAGGCGACGATGTAGAAGGGCAACATCTTGCGGGCGCCGAAGCGATCGGACAGCCAGCCGGCGGGGACCTGCCCGAGCGCATAGGCGAAGAAGAAGGAACCGAGCACCACACCCACCTGCTCGGCGGAAAGCCCCAGCGAAGTCCGGAACTCATCCAGCTTTGCGATCTCGGCGATGCAGATGCGATCGAGATACAGCATGACCGCTGCCAGCGTGGTGACGCCGATAACCTGGAAGCGGACTTTCGAAGGCTCGGTGGATTCAGTCATGGTGTAGGTGTGGGTGTGGGTCACTGCAGGTTCATCGATTGCACTCAGTTCGGCGGTATTGATCCTGACCCGGAGTAAACAATCCGGGCAGCAACGCTGTTCCCAAACCGGGATCGGCGGGCGGGAGCAGCTGCCCGTTCTCAATGATCGGTTGGCGATCGATCAGCCGATCATAAAAGGTGCGGATGTGGGCGCGCACGGTTTCCTGGAATACGACATTGGCGGATGCGGTAGAGCAGTGGAGGCCGGCAAAGAGAGTCAGCGGCCCGGTGCAATCGTGCAGGGTCGCCGGCACGTTGTAAGCCTGCGCGAGTTCGATGATGCGACGCGTCTCGCTGATGCCACCCGCCCAGGTCGGGTCCACCATGATGTAGTCGGCCGCTCCGGCCTTGAGCAGGGGAAGATATGACGAACGACCCAGCAGCATCTCTGAAGCGGCGATGGGCATGCCGCTCTGCCGACGGAAGTCAGCCATCGTGTCGATGTTGTCCACGCGCAAAACATCTTCGAGCCAAAGCGGCTTCACCTCTCGAAGCGCCTCAGCCAGGCGCAATGCCACCGGCAACTGGAAGAAGGCATGTCCTTCGATCATGATCTCGATCTTGTTTCCCACCCGATTGCGGATCTCGCGCAATGGTTCCATTCCTTCCTCAATATCCGCCGCCGTCAGGTGCAGTCCGCCACTTCGATGGGCGTGCCGATCGAAGGGCCAGATCTTCATGCCGGCAATGCCTTCGGCGACCAGTTCCTCCGCCAGATCGCCGGCCGCATGGATGGATGACCAGTTGTCCTGCAAAGGTCCGCGTTCGCCCTCATCGCCGTAGCCCGGCCAGCCGGGATGTTTGGGTGATTCGCTGGCGGCCTGCTTCATTGCGCCATAACCGGGACCGCCGCAGGTGTTGTAGATAGGCACGCGTTTCTGCACCGCACCGCCGAGCAGTTTCCAAACGGGTTGCCCGCACACCTGGCCCAGGATGTCCCAGAGCGCAACGTCGATGGCTGAGAGCGCACGCATTTCCGCACCGGGCGCGCCGAAGGCGGAGCAACGTTCGTAGAGAAAACGCCAGTGCGCCTCGATGTCCGTGGCTTCCGCGCCGAGCAGGCGTTCCGCCATCCAGTCATGGATCAGCGACTGGATGGCATGCGGGGTGTAGTAAGTTTCCCCGCAGCCGATGATCCCGTCCTCCGTGTGGACACGCAGGAGAACGAGGTTCGGCATGATCCCGGCGGGGATCGAAGTTTCAATGGCCGTGATTTTGGGCATGCATGTGGGAGTGGGCGTCGGTTGTCAGTCGTCAGATGGGGGGGCGATCCCGTGCATGAGACCACGAATGTAGCCGAAGGCAAACAGTCTTCCCGGCATCGTATAACCGGGTTCGGGGTCCGCTTCCCCTTCCAATACCGGCACATGATCAGGTCGGATCGGACCATCAAAACCAATCTCCTTCAAGGCCCGCATTGCCGCGGCCATATCGGTCGGGCCGTTGTCGTGAAAGGTTTCCACGAATTGTTCCGCCGTCCCGCGCGTGTCCCGGAAATGCACGTAGCGAATGTGATCGCCCAGCCGCCGGGTCGTTGCGGGGATATCGAGGCCCATGATTGCGAACGTGCCTTGGCAGAAACAGATCGCATTGCGCGGACTCGGAACGAGCGAGACCAGTTGCTCAAAGTTTTCCACCGAATTCATGATGCGGGCCTTCCCGTTGAATTCAGACAGCGGCGGGTCATCCGGATGCATGGCCAAGGTGACGCCGGCCTGCTCCGCCACCGGAATGATCGCTTTCAAAAATCGCTCGAGGTGT
>JBLFYM010000253.1:0-5304 GCA_047608975.1 Limisphaerales bacterium
AGGTGGTGGGTGAGCTACTTTAAAAAAACGACCGGAGGACCCAGCAGTCACTCGCGGAAATCACGGGAGTGAGCCGCCGGTCGATCATCTCTCTCGAATCGCATCGCTACTCCTGGCCCTAAAAATAGCGACGACCTTTGACTGTTCCGTGGAGGAAGTTTTCAAGCATGAGTAGGAGTGACTGAATTGCTACGCGGGACTATTCAGGATAGGATCGCTCCACCATGAGTTTAAATTCATCACGACGTTCAATGATCCACCTCAGAGCATGGGCCGGCGTTCTTCTGATCGCGATTTCCGCCCCCCAACTGCGTGCGGCGAAGCCCTTTACCATCGTCGTATTGCCGGACACCCAGTGCTATTGCGATACGCGGGTGAAACAATCTGCGAACCATTGGAAGAACGGGGATCTGCGGCGTTACTTCATCAAACAGACGGAGTGGGCGCGGGACAATCGTGACCGGCTGAATATTGAATTCCTCGTCCACGAGGGCGACATCGTGCAGACGGACTATCCTGAAGAATGGGAGATTGCGAAGCAGGCGATGACCAAGCTGGATGGCAAAGTGCCTTATTGTCTGTGCCTTGGAAATCACGACATGGGCTTTCGCAAAACGGACCAAAGCGAATTTTCCTACAAAACGGCGGAAGATCGGAAGACCCACTTCAACCAATACTTCCCGCGCGCGAAATACGCGAAGACGAAAGAATTCGGTGGCACCTTCGACGAGAGCCATGACAATTCCTGGTACCAGTTCGAAAGCGCGGGCATGAAATTCATGATCGTCTCGCTCGAATTCAGACCACGTGATGAAGTGTTGGTCTGGGCGGGGCAGGTTGTGAAGGAACATCCCGATCATCGCGCGATCGTGCTGACCCACAGTTACCTCGAGGCAAACAATCAACGACGGACCCGATCAGGATACACCGTGGCGGGAAACAGCGGCGAAGAGATCTGGCAGAAGTTTGTCCGCCGACACAAGAATATCTTCTTGGTCCTCTCCGGACACGCGCTCGGCGAAGGCCGGCTGACCTCCACCGGCGATCATGGCAACGTGGTGCATCAACTGTTGAGCGATTACCAGGGCATGAACAACGGCGGCGAATCATGGCTGCGCTACATGGTTTTCCATCCGGACAGGAACAAGATCGAAGTGTTCACCTATAACCCGGCACTCACCAAATTCCGCGAGCAACCGTCCAGCCGTTTCGATCTCGAATACCCAATGTCGAAGCCTTAAGGATGCAGTAGGAATTGGATGTCGGTTGCAATGGGAACGAGTAGGACGGCCATTCCTGGCCGTCGGTCGAGGCGTGGATTGCCAACCATTGGGTGAGGCAGGCCAGGGCGTCGTCGTTCATTTGCAGACCCCCTTCACGGGCCGCGAGGGCGCTGCGCGAATCTGGGATGCCAAGTCCTACCGCAAGCTGCTCTTCCAACCCCAGTTGCGGAAGGTGCCCGCGGGCACGCGCCTGGAATATCGGATGGCGATGCGATTCATCGACGCGAAGGCGGATGAGTGGGAGCCATTGGCGCGGAAAGCTGCCTCCGAATTGCAATCACGCTTTCCGATAACTGAAGCGGCAAACTTGGCCGAATCCGGTATTCCCAAAGTAGGCCTGTTCACCCTCAAGTCGAAGAACTACACCATCCCGATCGCAGCTGATCGGGCATGGACAATTGAACGGATGCTTCATCGCGGAACGGAGTTCAGCGGAAACAACGGTTTCTACGGAACGGTGGTGGCTCCCTTGGCGGGCAAATGGTGGGGCACAGGCCACGGCGAAGGCGGCCGGGAAGTTGTTCACTCCTTGGTGCTCACGGTTGACGGAAAGAACCAGCCAATCCGGGCTGAATGGCACTGGGGCCGGTCAAAGCGTTCACCTGCGTAAGGAGTCCACGATCTGGAAGTTTAAGGCAACGGTTGATGTGGAAGTCACCGACAATCACGTGCGTGAGCATACTCGCCTGGAAGTGCTCGAAGATTGCGAGACCAGTATTCTGTATTTCTTCAGGCACTGCTTTCCGCCCACGACGAAATGCGTGGCTGGCTGAATTGGCCGACGGTCCGATTGAAGGCGGCGCATTGACCGATGTGCGCACAATGGCTGTGTCCAAAGTTACCCGTTGGGTGGCGCAGTTCGATCCCGAGTCAAAACGCAGCGTTCTTTGCTGCACTCCCAAGGTTATCACCGGCACCCGCAGCGCCAGCCTGATCTGGGATCTTGATCGCTACCACAAATACTACCTCTGCCAAAATCGCGGTCAGAAGTTTATGAAGGGTGAAGTCTTGGATTACACAGTGCTCGTGAAATCAATCGACGGTGAGAGCGGCGATTGGGTCGCGACGAAATTGGCAGTCCCGAAGCTGAAAGTTCAGTTTCCCCCGATGGAGTGAATCGATCTGGGGGCTGACCATGGCATTGGCAGGAACTTCAACAGGCGGCTGGCTATTGCAACCAACCGGAGTGACTTTTTCCGTGATTTCGATCGTGCGGCGGATCCGAATGAGGCATAGATTCGCCTCCTTACCATGAGATCACTTATCGCAATTCTGGTGTTTTTCGCCGCGCTTCGAACGTTTGCTGCGACTCAGTTGCCCACGTTCAAACCGCTATTCAATGGCACGGACCTGTCGGGTTGGGTGGATGTGAACACGAGCAAGGAGACGTGGTATGTAGAGGATGGTTTGCTCGTCTGCTCGGGGCATCCGATCGGGGTAATGCGAAGTGAGAAACAGTATGAAAATTTTATGCTCCATATCGAGTGGCGGCATATGGAGCCCGGTGGCAATTCCGGCGTGTTTGCCTGGAGCGAGGGCAAGGCCGCCGAAGGGAGGCGGTTGCCCAAGGGGATGGAGATTCAGATGCTGGAGTTGCAGTGGCCGTTCATTCATGCCGACAAGAACGGGACTCCGCGACCGATCGCCTACGTGCATGGAGAGTTGTTCGGCGCGAACGGTCTGAAGACAGTTCCCGACAATCCGCGCGGAAGTCGGAGCAAGTCGATCGAGAATCGGTGCAAGCCGAAGGGCGAGTGGAATTATTATGACGTCGTCTGTGTCGACGGCGTGGTGAAGCTCTCGGTGAACGGGAAGTTTGTGAACGGTGTGAGCAAGGCGTCGATTAAGAAGGGATACCTCTGTTTGGAGTCCGAAGGCGCGGAAATTCACTTCCGAAATATCCAGATCATGGAACTGCCGCCGGGAGTCACGTCGAAGGAACAAACCGCACCGCTGGCGGCGGATCACAAGAAGCAGACCCAATCCGTGCGTTGATTGGCTGTCGTTCCGGTTGGGGAAGATCACGTCCGTTCTCGGAGCACGATTATACATGGCTGTGCCCCTGGCCGGCGACGACTGCCACCTGGCTAGGATTGTCTCCGAGATCGCAGTAAAGTGCGGTTCCGCTCCGTTGTAGCAGCTTGCCTCTCGGCATCAGTCGCACCGTGAGCAGTGGGAATTCTGTCACGTCATCTCGGGGGAAGGTTCGACGCGTGACGACGTGGGGCTGACTCCGGTCCAAGCGGGCGATGCGTTTGTTTTCAAGCCGGGGGAGGCGCATCAGCTTATCAACACCGGTAAGGAAGATCTTGTGATCTACGTGGTGGCGGACAACCCGGTCGGGGAATCGTGCCACATATCCCGACAGTGGGAAATGGCTTGTGCGCTCGCCCCAAACTCAACTCATTCGGTCAGCTGGACTGGACTATTATGACGGTGAGGAGTGAGGCGGAATTTTTCCGGCAGTTCACTCGTCACTTGATGAAGCGGACGTGGCATGTCACAAACGCCGCCATACTGTGACGGCGGACGAACGACAAAAACGGATCTTCGATTATCTTCAAAAGGTGGAGTTCGCCTCGCTTGAGGATCTTTCCACTCAGTTGGACGTTTCGGTCAGCACCGTGCGACGGGACGTTTCCAATCTGGAGGAAACGGGAAAGGTCAAGCGGACGCACGGCGGGGCTCGACTTTCGAATCCGCAGTCGGATGAATTTATCTTTAATTCCAGGGATACCCATCAAGGGGTGGAAAAGGAGGCCATTGGGCAGGCGGTGGCCAATCTCATTGGTTTGAATCAGACCGTGATCATGGATGCGGGTTCAACCGTCTATCACGCGGCGATTCATCTGGAGAAAAAGACCCCGCATATCATTACCAACTCGCTTCCGATCGCGAACCATTATGCCGCCAACCATCAGGTGGAAGTGATCGTCTCCGGTGGGGTGATCTATCCGCGTCTCGGGGTGATGGTGGGACCGCTGGCGGTGCGTGCCTTTTCTGAGATCAATGCGGATGTGGCCGTGATGGGGGCCGGCGGGATCACGGAAGACGGGATTCATAATTCGCACGTGCTGCTGATCGATATTCAACTGGCGATGCTGAAGGCGGCCCGACGAACCATCTTCTGCCTGGATTCCACCAAGATCGGTCGGCAATCCCTCACGCAGCTGTGCGGTTTTGAGAAGATCGATACTATCGTTACCGATGCGAACGCCCCGCGCAATCTGATCGACAAGCTTTGCCAACGCGGCGTCGAAGTCATCATTGGGTAGTGTTCTTCGCGGTCCAAGACACTGCCGCAGCGGTTACTCATTTCAGCACGAGTTCGAAATAGCGGGCGGTGGGTAGCGGATTGAAGCAGTAGGGAGCAATCGATTGAAAACCCAATGACGTGTAGAGCGTGATCGCCGACGTCATCTCGGCAACTGTATCGAGCCGGATCGACTTGAAGGCCCGGGCTTTGGCCGTCTTGATCGAAGCGCCGGCAAGTGCGCGTCCAAGGTCTTGGTTACGAAATTTTTCTACGACGAACAATCTCTTCATTTCTGCGATGCCGGGTTCCCACGTGCGGAGGGCGACGATCCCGGCCGTGACGTCGACCTCAGTTGCCAGCAGGACAATGCCGTCGGGTTCTGCGTAGGCACCGGGAAGGAATTCGAGTTCAGCTTCGAAATCCTGAAAATCCAAATCGAAGGCGAGGGAATCGGCCTAATCGCGAAACTGTGAGCGAACCGCAGCCTGATCTTCGGGAAATGCGGCGGGACGGATCGGAATCATGACGACTCACTTTCGCTTTGCCGCCAGCTCCGCCAGGGCGTCCCTGGATTTCTCAATCGCGGCGGTCCGCTGTTCCAGATTCATGTAGAATCGAAAACCCTTGTCGCGTAGATCGATGCCGAGCCAATCCTCGATGCTCTCTTGAGTGAACTGGCGGTTTATCAGCGAATGATCACCGATGAGCAATTGCAGCAGGTCCTCCAACATTTTCGGTGCCTGTGGACTCTGGGCAATCGCGCTC
>JBLFYM010000254.1:0-5292 GCA_047608975.1 Limisphaerales bacterium
TGACCTGGATGAAGGGTTTGATTACGGCGTGCAAAGTGGAGGGACGAGCCGGCGAGTCCGAAGGCGTCTGTTTGCACTGAAGATAAGGCAACTCGGATTTTCGTGTATCGCCAAATTACCGATCCCTCCAAAAAGCCAGCTCGCCAGCACCTTTTGCCGGCACCAAGCCACGGACTCGCAAGCTCATCCCTCCAGCAGACAAACCACCCTACAATCACGCCCCGGGATGAGCGACAAGTGGCTTGAATCTCCCGTTCCAGGAGCTTCAATATACGAACTCGGCTCAATCTCGACAGCCGTGGTGAATACGAGTCGGGGAAAAAACGTTATTCGTCCCATCAGTCGATCACATATGTCCAAACGATATCGCAATAAACGTGCCCCCCGGGGCATCAGCCGGGCTCTCCTGTTGGGTTTGAGCCTGGGGATTTTCGGGATTCCCATTCTGCCTGTCACGGCGGCGAATTCAGATATCAATTTCAAGGATGACGTGCTCCCGGCGCTCAAGAACCGCTGTTTCAAATGTCACGGGCCGGACAAACAGAAATCCGACCTGCGCCTGGACACCTTGTCGATCGATCTGATCAAGGACCGACCAGCGGCCGAGACCTGGCATGATGTGTTGAATGCTTTGAATCTCGGTGAAATGCCGCCGGAAGATGAACCGCAGTTCAGCGATGCGGAACGGAAGTTGGTCATTAGGTGGTTGACCAAAAAGATCAGGCAGGCGGCAGAGGCTCAGCGAGAGGCTGGAAGCGGTGTGGTGCTCCGCCGGTTGAATCGCGCGGAATACAACAACACTATGCGCGATCTGCTCGGGATCGACGATGACTACGCGCGCAATCTTCCACCCGAGGCCGTGTCCGAAGAGGGCTTCAAAAACAATGGATCTGCTTTGCGAATGTCGGAACTGCAATTCGAATACTATCTCAAGGCGGCTCGAGAAGCACTGGCCCAGGTCATCGTAACCCACCCGGAACCGGAGGTATTTCAATACGAGACCAACCAGACGGTAGCTGACAAGGGGAAGGGACATTGGTCCAACGAACTGGGTCGGCACGGAACGTTCGTCGCTCGCATGGAGAAATATCCCGAGCAGGGCGACTTCGTGGTCCGGGTTCGGGCGCGAGCGGATTTGAAGGAGGGGAAGGGTTATCCGCAACTGGCCGTCTCGGTTGGTTTTCGATCCGATGTCCACGCGCCGTCACGGGACTTTCCGGCAATTGATATCACCTCCGATGAAACGCGCACCTACGAGTTTCGCGGTCGGATGGAACAGTTCCCCTTGCCCAGCAAAACGCAGAGCAAGTATCCGGGCCTCCTCATCTGGGCTCGAAACGCTTACCACGACGGCATCGAACCCGGCAAACCCCAGCGGGAAAGCAAGAGCGTGAAGGGGAAGAAAAGGAAGGGGGCCATCGTTTATCCCGTGGATCCGAGTTTCCCAAAGATCACGGTGGAGTCCGTGGAACTGGTGGGACCGATATTCAAACACTGGCCCCCCGAACATCATCGACGGATTCTGTTCGATTCGCCACTGCGCCAGACGGATGAATCCGCCTATGCCCGCCAGGTTTTGACCCGCTTTATTTCACGCGCATTTCGCCGACCGGTGGGTGATGCGGAGGTCACGCCTTTCTTCCGCTATTTCGAGAATGTTCTTACCGGAGCAGAATCCCTGGAAGTCGCCATGCGGGAAGCGTTGGCCATGGTGTTGATTTCAACCGACTTCCTCTACTTGGTGGAACCGTCAGTGCCCGGCAAAAAGCGCCCGCTCAACAACCACGAACTGGCCTCCCGACTTTCCTACTTCTTATGGGGAACGATGCCCGATCAAGACCTCGTGACAGCTGCTTTCGAGGGCGGGCTTACCGAGCCTCAAGCAATCAAAAAACAAGTTCAACGGTTGTTGGATTCGGATAGATCTCAAAATTTCATCGACCAGTTCACCGACCAATGGCTGGACTTGGGGGCCATCGACCGCGTCGCGGTGAATCCCGAATTCTACCCAGATTTCGACAATCGTCTGAAACCGCATCTTCGCGAAGAGACCCGACAGTTTTTCACTGAAATCCTTCGGCACGACCTCAGTGCCTTGAACTTGTTGGATTCCAAGTTCGCCATGCTGAACGAACCATTGGCACGGCATTACGGTTTGAGTGGTCCCCGGGGCAGCGGGTTCGAACGGGTGCCGTTGAAGGCGAAAGACCGCCGCGGTGGATTGTTGACGCAGGGAAGCGTTCTGCTTGGAAACTCAACCGGTGAGGATTCCCACCCGGTCATGCGCGCCGTCTGGCTGCGGGAACGTTTGCTGGATGATCCGCCGCCACCGCCACCGCCCAATGTGCCAACGCTCGACGCTGAGGATCCCAACTTCGCCAAACTCTCGGTGCGCCGGCAATTGGAGATCCACCGCAAGGATCCGGCCTGTGCTGACTGCCATCGCGGCATCGACCCGTGGGGAATCGCCTTGGAAGAGTTTGGCGCCGATGGACTGCTCCGCGACCGCATTCTGCGCAAGGATAGGAACGGGAAACGGCAACGCGACATTCATGTGGCGATCAACTCCAACGCGACCCTCCCGGACGGTCATCCCGTCACCGGGCTGAACGATCTGAAAGCCTACCTGTTACAGAAGAAGTCGGGGCAGTTCGCCCGCACCGTCGTCTCGCGAATGTTGGCCTATGCCTTGGGTCGTTCATTGGAACTGGGCGACGAAGAGACCATCAATCGCCTGACCGAACGCTTCGTTGCGGGCGGCTACAACCTGAGACAACTGATCGAACAAATCGTAGTTTGCGATCCGTTCATGACCAAGTAAGCTCCGCCAAACATGAAAAAATCCTGGCACCTAAACCGACGCGAATTCTTGCACGGAACCGGCATCGCGCTGGCGCTGCCCTTCCTGCACGGGATGACTGCCCAGGCCAAGACCCTCAGCCGACCTCGCCGTTTTGCAGCGGTCTATTTCCCCTACGGCGTCAGCCTGCCCACCGAGGATCACGAGCATGCAAACTGGACCTGGTTCCCCCAAGGCGAAGGACGCGATTTTCAATTCAACGACAGTCTGAAGTCGTTGGAGCCATTACGGGATCAGGTGACGATCATGAGCGGTCTGTCCCATCCCCACGGCCGCCGGATGGGCGGTCATGATACCAGTGATATTTTCCTGACCGGGGCTGAACTCAAGGGCAGTCGACTGAAGAATTCCATCTCATTGGACCAGGTCGCGGCGTCCCAATTCGGGGAAGAAACCCGCTACCCCTCATTGAGTCTGTCCACTGATGGCGGCGTGGGGGAAGCCACCCGTGCAAGCACGCTTTCCTTCGGCCGCACCGGGCAGCCCATCCCCGCCCAGCATCAACCGCGGCAGGTCTTCGATCGACTGTTTGGTGTGAATGCCGACTCCAAGGCCGCTCAACGACGTCGCTTGACGAACTCGGGCAGCATGTTGGACCTGGTGCGGGAGAATACCCGATCCCTTCGTCGCCGACTCGGTCGGGAAGATCAGCAGAAGCTCGATGAATACCTGAGTTCGGTACGACAGATCGAACAGCGCGTCGAACGCTCGGAACGTTGGCTCGACATTCCCAATCCAAAAGTCGACGCCTCCGGCATGCACCTCGACGCCTCGGATGAAATGCCCCGCGAGTTGATCCGCACGATGTACGATCTGATGGCTCTGGCGTTCCAGACAGATTCGACCCGCTACGCCACCTACCAGATCGGCAACATGAATGGCGCGACCTCGATCGCCGGCAAGTTTCCCGCTTTGCTGGGTCTCGGCCAGTCGATGCACAAGCTCGCCCATGGCTGGAACAAGCAGGGCGGCGCGGAGGCCTTGGGCAAATGGGATGAGTTCCTGGCGCAACAATTCACCTACTTCATCGAGCGGCTGAAGAACACGCCCGACGGCGACGCCTCGCTGCTGGATCATACCATCCTGCTCTACGGCTCCAGCAACAGCCGCACCCACAACAACACGAACTACCCGATCATGCTGGCCGGCGGCAAAGGTCTGGGCATGAAGCATGGGCAGTATCTGAAATTGAACGAACACACGCCGTTCGCAAATGTGCACACCACCATCCTGAACCGTCTGGGTGTGCCTACCGAAAAATTCGCCGACGCCAATGGCGAACTGACCCAACTGTTGACTTAGGACGTGTTTGAGAATTCGAGCCCAGAGAATTCTCCCACAGATTCAGTGCCCCACCGATGGGGCGTTCGTTGCAATCGGCCGATTCGCTACTGCATCGCTACGTCAGCGAGAGCGCACCGCCGGTGCAGAGTTTCTCCGTGCCGAAGGTTTTTAACTCATGGCCCATGGCGTTGGCGACGGCGAGCCAGAGGCGGTTATGGGTTGCTGATTCGAGTTTCAGGGCCCGGCCGGTTTTGAAACCGTGAGCCTTGCCGCCCATGAGCACGAAGGGAATATCATTCAAGGTGTGGTTATTGCCTTTGCCCAACTCGTTCAGCCAAACGATCAGGGTATTGTCGAGCATGCTTCCATCCGCGCCGGGCTCGGGCGTATCGGCAAGCCTCTTCGTCAGGTAGGCGAGTTCGCCGGCAAACCAGGTATTGATCTTGATGAGCTTTTCGACCGCGCCTGTGTTCTTGTCCGATTCGTGGGAAAGCGTGTGATGTCCGTCCTTGATGCCGAGCCAGTTCATTCGCGCCTGGCCAACGGAGCGCATGAACTGCAACGACGCGACGCGGGTCATGTCATTCGCCATGGCGTTGACGAGCAGGTCGATCTGCGCGCGACTGATCTGCGGCGTGTTGTCGTTGACCAGTTCAATGTCGGGATCGATGTCCGGTTCCGGATGCGCTAGATCGGTGTTTTCGTCTTCCGTCCGGAGGCTGGTCTCCAGTTCACGGACGAGGGTGAGGTGTTGTTGCAGACGAGCACGGTCGTCGGCACCAAGGTTCTTGGAGATCCGGGCAAGATCTTCGCGAACATCGTCGAGGACACTGGTAAGGCTCTCCTTGTCCTTCGTGCCGCCATACAGCTTCGCCATCATCTGCTCGGGATTTTCAATGGGTGCGAGCGGCTGATTTGGGCCGGCGTAACACATACGGGTCCAGGGATCGGCGCGGTTTGGGACAGCCACGCCGAATTCCAGCGAGCCGAAGCGCGTGCGGGTTTCCTCGCGGCTTTGGAGAAAGTTCTTCAGTTCCTGGTCGATCGAGATGCCGCTGGCCCACCCTGCAGGAGTGTCAGAGCCACCCTGAATGTTACCCGGGAAAAGTTCCGTTCCGGTCAGCAAACAACTCATTCCGCGCATGTGC
>JBLFYM010000255.1:0-5231 GCA_047608975.1 Limisphaerales bacterium
TGACGGCCGGGAACGGGGGGACAATGCGCGCCATTGCGGCGGCTTTGCGAAACGCCTCGATGTGGGGGGTGTGTTTCCCGATCAATCCGTTCGTAAGTCCGACTACGTTCAATACTGCCGTGCGCTGCATCGCGGTGTTAATCACCCGATTGAACCACCATTTGCAAGACGGGAGTGGGGTGGGGTGATTGGTTCGTGTGCAGTTGGAACTGGGGGTAAAAGCGGCGAAGGGATCATTGCTCCGAGATTGGGAGAAGAATTTCCAATCCTCAAAACCCAAAATCCAATCGAAATTGTTTACTTACACTTGGAGCCACGGATTGAAGCTTGGAAATTGAGGCTTACTTGGAGCTTGGAGTTTTTGCAATCCCGATGGCCCAGTGGGGATTCCTTCTTTGCCACCCCCACTTTCAATCACACACGATGGGTTCAGCCCTTCAACCACCCATAACAAACGATTTCCAAAATTGTAGTCGTCAACCGAGACCAAAACTCCAACATGTGCTCATGTTCATTGTTCCTCTCCTCGCTGGGGTCGGTCTCTATGCCGTCGTTCGTGTCCTCATTTCCGGATTTTACACCGTTCGCCCCGACGAGCGTGCGGTGATCACGTCATTCGGCCGCGCAGAGCGGGCACCTGGTGATGGGCAGCAGATCGATGATCTGCTGAGTGGAGAAGAGAAAGAACGCTACAATTTTCCTGCGGTGATCGTCGTGAAACCCGGGGGGCCCTATTTCAAGTGGCCCTGGCAACGCGTCTATAAGGTGAGCGTTGCCACCGATGCGCTCGATCTGACCTGGGATCCCACCAAACATCAGGACACCATCGAATGCGTCACCAAGGACAATCTCACCACGGGTGTGAATGGTCAGATCCGGTTTCGGGTGAATGAAAATAATCTGTATGCCTATTTGTTTGGCGTGGATAGTCCGCTGGAACACGTGATGGGATATTTCATCTCCGTGCTGCGTGAGCGCATCGCCACGTTCGTGGATCCGAAGGGGCAGAGCCTCATCGCTGACGCAGAGTTGGCCGGTGATGAAGCGGCCGCCGTCGAATTGTCCGAGGGTGTTTCCATTAATGACCTCCGCAAGAACCTGCCCCTGCTCAACCGATATATGGAAGAACAATGCCGGACCACGGCCGGTCGCTATGGACTGGAACTGGACGCGGCGTTGATCACCGAGATCGACCCGCCGACGGAAGTGGATCGCGCCTTGTCCGCGATCAACAGTACCCGCAATCAGGTCGCCGCTGATATCAGCACCGCGCGGGCTGACGCCGAGCAGCAGATAACCATGAGCAATCGCGCAGTGGAGATCGCGTCCAACAACGCGCAGGCGGAAGTCGCGCCGTTGAGCCTCCTCGCCGAAACCCTCACGAAGATAAAGGGCGAGGGCGGTTCCTCCGCCCTGAAGGTCTACCTGCGAAATCTTCGCGTGCCGCTGTTGAAGCGCACTGAGCGCATCGTTCAAACCTCGCAATAAAGCAACTAAGAAAGGACAATCTCATGCATAACGCATTCTACGTTTTATTCGTCTTCCTCGGCCTGATCAGCATGCCGATTCTGTTTGCCATTGCCCGCTGGTGCGGTTTCTACGCCGTGGTTCAGGAATGTGAAGTCCATGTCTTCACCCTGTTCGGCAAAGTCATTGGCACGCTCGATGAGGCCGGGCTTCAATTCCCGGTACGTCATTTCGGACCCCGCGCCCTGCTCGTATCCCTTTTTGGAAAACGCCATCGCGTCAGCACTGCCCTGCGGCAGAGTTACCTCCGTAATCAGATGGTGAACTCCGAGGAAGGCACGCCGATGGGAGTCGGTATCTGGTACGAGATGAAGGTGATGAACCCGGTTGATTACCTCTACATCAATGCGAACCCCGAAGGTTCGCTCGAGGCCAACGTCGCGAACTCCACGATCTCCACGCTCAACAATCTGGAGATGGAAAAGATGCTGGAAGACCGGCACGCCCTGAGTCGCAGTGTTCGCAAGACCGTTTCTCCGCTGTCTGAGAAATGGGGTTATCAGCTCGGATCGGTTTACATCCGCAAAGTCGGGTTCACCGATCGGCACATGGTTGAGAACATTACCGAGAAAGTCGTGAAACGTCTGGTCCAGGTGACCAGCGCCATGAAACAGGACGGCGACAACCGGGTGGGACTCATCATGAGTGAAACCGCCAACAAGGTGTCGCAGAAGATGGCGGAATCTTCGGCCAAACGCCCGGAGGTCGTGGGTGGAACTTTGAACGCGATACAAAAGGCCGATCCGGAAATCCTCCAAGCCGTGCTGGATGTCATGGAAACCGAGCAGTTGCTCGAATCCGGCGCGCGCGTGGATATCCTTCCCGCGAACGCCTCATTCATCGTTCAGATCGGAGATTCAGCTGCCAAGTCCTCCGGCTCGCCGCCTTCGCTCGTCTCCCGATAAAGCCGTCGGCAATGTCGGAAACAGATTGGGAAAACTGCTATCGCACGGGCGATACGCAGTGGGACAAGGGAGAAGGCTCAGCCGGGCTCGCCGATTGGTTGGCTGCCCATCCGGAATTGCCCCGCGGCAGCGCGGCAAACCCCGGCTGCGGCTTTGGCTACGACGTTCGTGCCTGGGCACAGGCTGGCTTTGAAGCCACTGGCTTTGACATTGCCCCCAGCGCCATCGCCGGAGCCAACGAACGCACGCCGGAGGCCAATGCTCATTTCCGGCTTGGCGATTTTCTCAACGACCAACCAAAACCCGACGAGCGCTTTGACTGGATCTTCGAGCATACGTTCTACTGCGCGATTGATCCGTCTCAGCGTCCCGACTACCTGGTCGCCGTGAAGCGCTGGCTCAAGCCCGGCGGCCAATTCCTGGCTGTGCACTACTTCATTCCGGATGAAGACGGGCCACCGTTCGGTACCGACTACGAGGAAGTGAACGCCCGTTTTTCGAGTGACTTCGAACTCCTTGAAAACTGGATTCCGCGTTCCTACCCCAATCGCACCAACCTTGAGCGTATGTTCTGGTGGCGACTGAGATCGTAGGTCTCGCTCCAGGCTTTCGCCCAAAGCGTCAGGGGCGGACACCAGCCACAACGTTTTTGGTGCGGGCATAGGCTTCCAACGCAACCTCACGGGCAATGGCGTGACTGACGATCGGGCGCGGATAATTGTGTCCGAGTTCGACTCCGGCGATTTGTAGGATTTCAGGTGGCGCGGCGTGTGGTTGATGCAGCCACCGGTCTGGAAGCTTCGCGAGTTCGGGGCACCATTTGCGGACATACTCCCCTTGCGGATCAAACTTTGCGCCTTGGCTGGTCGGGTTGAAAACCCGGAAGTAAGGCGCGGCATCCGCACCGCATCCGGCTGTCCACTGCCAGCCGAGCGTGTTCTGCCCGAGATCTGCATCCACGAGCGTATCCCAAAACCAGCGGGCGCCTTCCTGCCAATCAATCAGCAGATCTTTCACCAGAAAACTGGCGGCAATCATCCGCACCCGGTTGTGCATCCATCCCGTTTTCCAAAGCTCCCGCATTCCGGCGTCGACGATGGGATAGCCCGTCTCGCCTCGTTGCCAGGCGGGAAGCCCGTCCTGATTCTTGCGCCACGGGAATTTTCTGAAATTTTCTCGGAGTGGCTCGGTGGGCGTGGCGGGAAAATGAAAGAGCAGGTGGTGTGCGAATTCACGCCAGCCGATCTCGGCGAGGAATTGTGAGCCGCGCCACAGAATCGTGCTCAAGCCACGCTTCGTCGCCATCCGTCCCACCCCATGCCACAGCTGACGTGGGCTGATTTCGCCAAAATGCAGGTGCGGCGAGAGTCGCGAGGTGCCCACGACATCGGGCCGGTTGCGGTGGTCGGTGTAGTTGTCGAAAGCCTTGGTGAGAAAACGGCTCAGGTTGGCTGCTGCCCCGGCCTCGCCCGGTTGCCACGCGGCGTCCAGTCCTTCACCCCAATTGAGTTTCGGTTGGAGTTGCAGTTCATCGAGGTTGAGCGATTGAGGCCACGTCGAAGGTTGGGCGAGATTCTTTGGCGCCGGCAGCGGCTCGTCCGGATCTGGTTTGGCGAGGCAGTTTTTCCAGAACGGAGTGAACACCTGAAACGGTTTTTTGCTCTTGTTTTG
The DNA here is from genome assembly GCA_047608975.1 of Limisphaerales bacterium. Lineage (GTDB taxonomy): Bacteria > Verrucomicrobiota > Verrucomicrobiia > Limisphaerales > JAYPXF01. The sequence continues at coordinate 4,104 of JBLFYM010000255.1, forward strand.
AATTGTCCAAGGTTCGTGGAGCAGGGCCGCGTTGAAACTCACCACGGTGAGACCTTGGTTTTTCAATGTCTCCTTGATCCCGCGATCGCGGGCGATGATGGCCGGTTCGTAGCGGCGATTCCACAGCACCGTATCCGCGCCGCTCTCTTCCGCGATCGCGCGCAGCGTGGCGAGCGTCGGGCCACAGCGAATGATCAGGCGTGAGCCCAGGGATCTGAGTCGGGCATCGAGGGCGGCAATAGACTGATGCAGCCACCACCTCGAAGCACCTCCCGGCGGCCAGGGCAATTCCTCTTCCGGTGCGAAAACGAACACCGGGAGAATCGCGCCTTCGCGCTGGATTGCGGCCAGCAGCGCGGGATTGTCGGCCAGTCGAAGATCATGCCGAAACCAGACAATGGCCGGGGCGGGATTCATGGTTGGACAGGATTCAATTGCCAAATGGTGAAGTTGAGGAAAGAGGCGAAACTGACCCAGGCCAGGTAGGGCGCAAGCAAGAGCGTGGCTGCGCGGTTGACCGGGAGAAAGAACCGCATGGTCGCGACAATGGCGAGCCAGAGGAATACGATTTCCACGAATGCCACGGCGGGATGTTGGAGACCGAAGAACAGCGGGGACCAAAGGGCATTGAGCGCCAATTGCCCGAGGAAGAGGAGCAACGGTTCACGCTGTTTGTTCCAGCCACCCTCTTTCCACACCAACCATGCGGCCGTCGCCATCATCGCGTACAGCACTGTCCAGACTGGACCAAAGAGCCAGCCGGGAGGATTCCAAGAGGGTTTGTTGAGGGCGGCATACCAATCTCCCGGCGCGAAGGCCGCGCCCATTCCTGCCGCCCCAAAACAAAGCAGCAGCCAGCCAGCCAACGCTGAGAGGCGAAAGCGCGGGTCCGATGGTTTCGTTGGGGCAGAATCTTCAATCATCGGTTGGCCTGTAATCCGGATGGAAAAGCTTCCTCAAGGAGTCGGTTCGATATTGAAAAATTTGGGCTATGTCTCGCTTTACCATCAGCTTGTGAAGCAGAAAATCCAAAGGTACGGCGTAGCGGACAATGTCTCGCGCGAGCGTGCCGCCATTGCTGGCCTCGAACGTATGCTCGTGGATCCACTGCCGGTAGGGCCCCCGAAG
>JBLFYM010000256.1:0-5224 GCA_047608975.1 Limisphaerales bacterium
ATCGGGGTCCCAACCCCATCACTCTATGGGTTACGCCCCTAGGGGAGATGCATGCAATCCCCCTCCCACCCAAAAATACCAAGGGTTCTTACATGACCATTCGAGTGAGAGGAGAGCCGGGGAAGCTGAATATCGGGCTGAAAAATTCCCGGGTGAAGCGGGCCGAAGTGTTAGATGCAAATTGTGTGAAGACCGACGAAATCAAGATTGCCAACGGCAGGTTTTCCTACGCCGGATGACGCGTCGTATGTGCTGTTGGTGGAGTGACCACCCAAGGTCTGCCGATCTTCAGAATCCACTCGCTCACGCTCGCCGCTACGGTGGGCCGCTCTCTGACAAACAGATCCAGTCACTTGTCGAATTCCTCGCCGCAGATGGGGACTGATGCATGCCCGCCCAAAGCGCTGAATAGGTTTGTAAGCAATGCGGATCAGGAATTCAGTGTTCGGTGTATTGCTGGTAAGGCGCGTAAGCCCAACTGATGCTTCGCCAAATTTCCAAAAATAGGATCAGCCAAATTCCTCCATTCGCATAAGTTGACTTAATTTCCAACAAATGCATTATCCCCGCTTATGCAAATTCAGAGCCTTAAAGTGTTCTGCGATCTGGCTGAGACCGAGAGTTTCACCCGAGCGGCGCAAATCAACAGCGTAACGCAATCTGCAGTCAGCCAACAAATCAGCGCCTTGGAGAAGCAGTTCAACTCGATGCTGATCGAGCGGAGCAAAAAGAAGTTCCGGCTCACTCGGGAGGGCGATGTACTTTATGAGTACAGCAAGCAGATCATCCAAACTTATGATTCACTGCAGAGCCGCCTTCAGGAAATTAAGGATATCATTAGTGGAACTATTCGTGTGGCCACGATCTACAGCATTGGGCTGCACGATCTGCCGCCCTACATGAAGAAGTTTCTCAAAACCTATCCCACCGTGAAGGTGCATGTGGAATATCGTCGCGCGAATCAGGTCTACGACGACGTCTTGGGAAATGTCGTGGATCTCGGGCTCGTCGCTTACCCAAACAAGGATCAGCGTTTGGAGATCGCCCCCCTCCGCCTAGATCGACTCGTCCTGATCTGCCACCCCGATCACCCGCTGGCCAACGAGAAATCCCTGAAGCTCCCTCAACTTTCCGGCCAAAAATTCATCGGTTTCGAACCGGACATTCCCACCCGTAAGGCGATCGACAAGATCCTGAAAGACCACGATGTCTCCGTGCGCACAGTCATGGAATTCGACAACATTGAGACTGTCAAACGCGCCGTGGAAATCGATGCCGGCATCGCCATCGTCCCGCAAGGCACGGTGGCGCAGGAGATCAGCAAAGCCACGCTCTCGCAGGTGTATTTCGAAGGGGAAGAGTTCTACCGACCCTTGGCCGTGATCTACAAAAGTAGCAAGGTGCTCTCGCCCGCGATGAAGCAGTTCATTTCGATCCTGCGAGAGAGCGCCGAACAGTAACACGACGGTTCGATCGCCAATCAAGGCGTTCTGCCGGGCGCATCCGTTCCAATGCCATTGAGGGTCGAGCAATCGTTCCGGTCGGAATATTGCAATTGCCCCCGCGCAGCTTCGCACCGAACCTCCCGCCATGAAAATCGTATCCACCGTGGTGGCACTCCTCGCAGTCGCCGGAACTGCGATCCCCCTCCAGGCTGCCTCGACCCTGCGCGCCGGCGCCGCCGCGGCAGACATCACCCCCCTGATGTTCCCGGTAAATATGCCCGGAGGTTTCAGCGCAAACATGGCCACCAACGCGCACGATCCACTGCACGCTCGGGCGCTCGTGTTCGATGATGGAACAACCACTGTGGCCATGGTGGTTGCTGACACCCTGAGTGCCTCGCCCGGGGCCCTTGATGAAGCCAAGGCAATCGCCTCGGCCAAAACCGGAATCGCCACCAATCACATATTGGTCGCCTCCACGCATACCCATAGCGCCGTTCGCACTGGCAGCACATCGGGCGCGCGTCCCGAAGTGGCGTATCGAAGACGCTTTATTGCCGGAATCGCGGACTCGATCATCAAAGCTCACGCCGCCCTTCAACCCGCCCAGGTCGGCGCCGCTGCTCATCCCCTGCCGGAGGAAGTCTTCAATCGGCGCTGGCACCTCAAACCGGGAAAGATGCGTCTCAATCCTTTCGGCAAAATAGACACGGTAAAGATGAACCCCGGGCGCAGTCCTGATGTGCTCGAACGCGCCGCCGGCCCCACCGATCCGGATGTGATGATCATTTCGGTCCAGAGCCATCGACGCAAAGCCCTCGCACTCTTTGCCAACTACGCGCTGCACTACGTCGGCGCCACGCCACGGGGCCAGGTGTCTGCAGATTATTTCGGTGAATTCGCCCGCCTCTTGCCCACCCGAATCCGGGGGGACAAAGACTTTGTGGCTATGATGTCCAACGGCGCTTCCGGCGACATCAACAACATCCCATTTACAGTCGTTCGTCCACCCCGAGAACGCTTCGAGCAGATTCGCATCGTCGCAGGGAAAGCTGCTGACGCCGCGTGGTTCGCCCATCAGAAGATCCGCAGCCACCAACGCGATCTCCCGCTTGGAATGATCGAGCGCGAGATCGACCTCGAATACCGTCACCCCACCAGACAGCAGATCGCCGCTGCGAATGAAGTGCTCAAAGTCAAAGGCAAGGATGCGATTGCCAAGCTGCCGCGACTGGCCCAGAACTACGCACGCAAAACACTCAGCGCCGCCGATCGCCCAGAGCATCTGACCATCAAACTGCAAGCCATCCGCATCGGCGACATCGCGGTGGTCGGAATTCCCTTTGAAACCTTCGTGGAGATCGGACTCGAACTCAAAGCCCAGAGCCCGTTCGGACAAACCATGGTCATCGGCTTGGCTAACGGCCGCCTCGGTTATCTCCCCACACCTGAGCAACACAAACTGGGCGGCTACGAAACCTGGCTCGGCACCTGTGTGGTGGAAGAGAATTCATCCGTCATCATCGTGAAAAATCTTCTCGAAATGTTGGCCGAGTTGAAACGGTAGTATCCGTGGGGCATTGGTCGTTGGACCGACCAATGAGCCTCGTCACCTCGGCTGCTACGAGATGGGCACTACGAACTACGCGCCGTGCAAGCCGTCTACATATTCCATGACCGATTTGAACGGAATGGAATCGTAGGCACCGAACAGATTGCTTTCTTTGCGCAACCGGGCACGGGTGGTGGCGGGTGAGGTGATCCCGCAGAGGAATCGGGCGAGTTGCCGCGGCCTTTTGATTGAGGCATGCCCGGCGGAAACCAGTCCGCGAATGCGTTGCTCGTCCTGACCGGTGAAAACATAGGGTTGGGCATCATCGAGGACGATCGGCGGGCCCCCCTGGCATTGGCTGCAATGTCCACAGGGATCGCGTTTCTCGCCGAAGTAATTCAGCAGGTATTGCGTGATGCAGCCCCGGTGTTGCGCGAGGCAGAGGACTCCCTCAATTCGTTTGATGTCGTTGTCTTCGCGTTTCTGAAAACGCTGGATGAGTGTTTCGATGAACACTTCCATGTCGGGCGGGGTTTGCAGCCGACGATAGCCCTGTCTTACCCCCGCGACCTGAAGGATCAGATCCCCTTTCTCTTCCAGCCAACTGAGGGCAGCAACGACCCGCTCGCGGGACTGATTGATCGTCTGGCAGACCTGTGCTACATCGAGAGTGAACCAGATCGAGCCCTTTTTCGCATGGCGGAATATACTCTTGAGAAACTCCGCCTTCTCGCCGTCAACACGCGCAAAAATCTCCGCGGACGGACATTGTGGTTTGAATTTGTATTCGCTGTAGAACGGACCAGTCGAAGCCATACAGCCTTCGAGTTCCAGATAGGTCAGCAACGTCTTCACCACCAAAGGCCGAACATCGAACCGACCGGAGACCTCGTACTCCGAGATATCGAAAATCTCCTCCTGTTCAAAAATGTGACGCGTGAATTCCCCCACCGTCTCCGGCTCGGGCGTGTCGCCATAGCTGAAGTTCTCCAACGTGATCACATCGTCAGCGCAGGCCAGGACTTCACAAACCGAAGGCTGCCCATCCCGCCCGGCACGCCCAATCTCCTGGGAGTAGCTCTCCAAGCCCTTGGGCAGGTTGTAGTGGTAGACATAGCGGATATCCGATTTGTCCACGCCCATCCCAAAGGCAATCGTCGCCACAATCACCTGATTCGCTCCGGACATGAACACATCCTGAATGGCCGTCCGATCCTCGTTCTTGAGTCCCGCATGATAGGCCGTGGCCGGCACCTGGTTGGCCGACAGATATTCGGCCACCTCCGCCGCTGTGCGTTGCAGGGTCACGTAGACAATGGTCGATCCGGCCGGACGACTCTGAATCTGCGCGAGCAACAATCCTCGTCGATCGCGATCCGTAACGGCCTGAATGCTCAACTCCAGATTGGGGCGATAGAATCCGGTGTGCACCTCGTCATCCGGCGCGATATCAAATGCGGCCCGTACATCGTTCGCTACCGCCGGCGTTGCAGTCGCGGTCAAAGCCAGCGTTCGCTCGACCTTCAACTGCTTCGCCAACTGCGCAATCTTGAGATAGTCGGGGCGAAAGTTGTGCCCCCATTCACTGATGCAATGTGCTTCATCAATCGCCAGCATTGAAATCCGTTGACGACTGATCGCGCGCAAAAAGCGTTCATTCCCCAGACGCTCGGGCGAGATGTAGAGCAGTTTCAAGGTACCGGCGTAAAGATCATCGAAGAGCTTCAGGTTCTCTTCGCGCGTGAGGGTCGAATCAAGCCGGGCTGCCGGCGCTCCCTTGGCGATCAGGAAATCCAGCTGATCCTTCATCAACGCAATCAAGGGCGAGATCACGACCGTCAGCCCATCCAACAAGAGGGCTGGCAGTTGGTAACAAAGACTCTTGCCTGCCCCGGTCGGAAAAATCGCCAAGACGGATTTCCCATCCATCAATCGATCAATCGCGGCCTCCTGTCCTTCGCGAAATTCGTCGAAACCGAACCGCTCTTTCAGTTGTTGCTGTAGTTGTGACATCGCTTTCCTTTTCCTTTTCCTGATCCACTCCGGTTGCGTTCCAATCCCGTGTTGGAGCGTTAGTCACGGGAGCTCCTCACCTGCGATACGAAGGGGCGAAGCTACTGAATCATCCGCCCAAGTCAAGCGACCCGCACAACGCGGGTGAATTCGACGGGAGTATCGTCGTGCGGACTCGCAAGCGCGCCCCGCCCCGGGGTGCGCGCGGCCCGCG
>JBLFYM010000257.1:0-5189 GCA_047608975.1 Limisphaerales bacterium
CGCCTCGGCCATGTCCCGTTGATGATCGAATTCATCAGCTGTTACCCAATCGGGCCGACCACTGTTCTGTAATCCCTTCGTGGGATCACCGATCGGCATGGGCGAGAGCTCTGGAGGCAGAAACCCCGCGTACGGGTAGCCGGTGCCTGGATTGACAACCACGGTTCCGGGTAACTTGTTGTTGATCTTACCGAGATGGTGATGCGACCAGCTGGCCAAGGTGGGATGTTTGATGGTTCCAAGTTTGGTGTAGCCGGTGCGCATGAAGTAGTTGCCCTGCGTATGCGCGCCCTGAGTGGAGTACATCGACCGCACTACCGTCACTTTATCCATGTGCTTGGCGCTACGCGAGTAGTTGGAACTCACCTGAATATCGGGAGCGCTGGTCTTGATCGTTTCGAGCGGCCCGGCTTCATCGGTGCCGGGCTGCGGATCGAAACTGTCAACATGCGACATGCCACCAGCCATGTAGCACAAGATCATCTTCATATCACCAGGCAACGTATCATCAGCGGCCTGGGTAAACGAAGCGCCGACGCTGACGCCGAGAGCCGCAGCAGCGGTGTTCGCCATAAATCGACGCCGTGACAGTTCGGACAAGTTGTTTGGATTCATCATCTTTGTTCCTTTGCTGCTATTGCTTGAATAAGAATTCTGGAGAGTTCATCAACGCCCACATCGTCATGCGTTCCCATTTTTCCGGATAAGTAGCGCGCGCCTTGCCAACTATTGCCAGGTCATCCGGTGTGGGATCGCGACCCAGGACAGCGTTGAACAGCACCTTGGAACGTTCCCCTGGGGAGCGAGCTTTGTCTATCTCAGCCCATACGGCGGACCCCTCTCCGAACATCAGTTCATGAGTGCGCCCGTTGAGCAAAGCCATCGCCTGAGTAATCGCGCCGGACTCGCGTCCCTGATAAATTCCTTTTCGATCGGACTGCCCGAACTGGCGAACGAAGTGACCTGCGCCCGCCGGGGATTCCAGTTCCCCCGCCCGCACCACCGCACGGTCAACATGGGACCAACGCTTGTCCGTGAATCCTGAATACCCCCAGTACTCGAAGCCCTGGTAGGGAACGATCGACTTGGGCTTCTTGTTCCTCCTGCCCCTGAGTCGGGGTTCGGCGGCCTTCTTGATGGCCGCCATAGTCGGCACGAGTTTCGTCATCAGCTCCTCTCCGGACATGTGCCAAAGGTCTTCTTTCATTTGACGGACTTCCGGCTTCAGAAAGTCTTCGGCATAGCCCTTTCGGTCGTCCGGATCTTCGATTGCCATTGTGACGATCGAATCCCAGATCTGTTCTGCTCGCATGCGCTGCAGCGGCCGTCCTTCATAGTGATAGTTCCGATAATCTTCGGGTAGGTCTTCGGTGATCACCGCCCGTTGAAACATCTCAGTGGCGAAGAGAACCCGAAGAAAATCTCGGGAATTATAGTCCACCTCGACCATCAACTCGGTGAGGTAATCCATGACGGCCGGGATCGCTGCCTCACTGTCGTACTTGATCGAGTCCACCGGATCAATCAATCCGACGCCCATGACCCGTTTCCACAAGCGATTGGAGATGTTCTTGGCGAACCATGGATTTTTCTCGCTGATCAACCACTTGCCGAACGCCCGCCGCCTGCTCTCGCCCGGTTCCGCCTTTGGGCCATCGCCGAACATGATATGTGGCAGCACCTGCTGTCCCGGTTTTGCATCGGCGTACCCATAGTCATCAGGCAATACCGTCTTGCCGCCGAAGCTTGGTTCCCAAACGCCGAACAGGTGGGACCACGACAGGCGGATGCTGTTGGCCTGCTTGAACACCCCTGCTTCCTTCATCTGCTCTTCGCTAAAACCTGCCTTCTCCATGCGAGTCTTGAAAAATCGGGTATCACTGAATCCTTTCCCTCTCAGGTCCCCCAGGAAGGCGGTCATTTCCCAGAACTGATACTGATTCCAGCGATCAAATGGATGGTCATGACATTGCGCGCACTGGACCTGCATGCCCATAAACGTCTGGATAATATTGGCCATGTGATCGGGCTTCATCCCGGATTCCTTGAAGCTGAAGCCAACGGCGCCGTTCTGGTAAGGCATGCCAATGGCGGTGACCAGATCGTAGACCATTGAGTCGAAGGGGTGATTGTCACGCACAGCCTGCTTGATCCATTGCGTGTAATAGATCCCCACCTGATGCCTCGACTTTCCGCCACCACCAGCGCCGGAACTCGTGCCGCGAAGTAGATTCGCATAGAAGTGATACCAACCCTGGGTATATCCCTCCGAAGTGATCAACTCGTCAACGAGCGCAAGCCGACGGTCTTCCTGAGTTCGGTTCAGGTAACTGTTACGCTCGGACAAACTCGGCACACGTCCCACCGCCTCGAGGTAGGCGCGACGAACGAAGACCTCATCATTCACCACCGGGAGAGCGGCGGCGCCATGCGCTGTCCGGCGCCTGGCCAGGATGCCATCAATAGCCCCGGCGTGCTTTATGACGTCGGCGCGGCTCAACCCCAGGGCGGTCACCTTACGCGGGGTCAGGTCCAGTCCTGGATTCCCTTCCGCCTTCCCGTAGTTTGAAACGTCAAGCGGTCCGGCGGAAGAGCGCCTACGCCGGTTCCGTTTCTTGCTCTCAACCTGTCCCGCCATGGCCGCCATAACCGACTTACTCGCAGCCGCCCCCGCCCAGTCTTCGAAATCCGCGCCATCCTCGATCCAGATACGCAACCGGGCAAGTTGGCGTGCGGTCATCACAGCGCCTTTTCCTGCGGGCGGCATGACGTCCTCATCTTCTGAGTCGAGCGAGCACAGTTCGTAAAGGGCGCTGCTATCTGGCTTCCCCGGAACCAGGACCACGCGGTCGCCCGCGCCCGCCATGATATGTTCCGGGCTGTCCAAGCGCAGTTTGCCTTTCGGTTTTTCGACCCGGTAGCTGTGACAGCGAAAGCACTTCTCCTCAATCATCGGCAGGATGTGTCTCAGAAACGTCACACCTTCTGCGCGGAGAGCTCCAACGTCGGCGCGGTCATGGTCCGGAGATCCGAGGTTCAGCTCCGGTTCGGCCTTTGACAGCATCAGGGCTAGTGCGGCTAAGACCGGCACCACTAGAAAGAGTGATTTATAGATGAGATTGCTGTTTTTCATTTTACCACTCGTTCCGTTCAACCGTGGTCGGGAAACCAAGCCGTGCAGATCTGAACACCTGCGATACTGCGGATCTGGAGATCCGCGCTACCTCCAAGGTCAACTTTTTCGCCGCGGTTCATCGAATACTGCCTGATTGCTTTCAAGGACGTCTCCTCTTTCGAGCCGCGCCTGTCCCCTTCCTAATTGTGGGCGTGACGGCAGTGTCGATGGCGGGCTGTGCATCGAGAAACTCTTGCAGCTGCATTCGCATTTTAACGAACTGATCGGCGGGGACAATGTTCTCTTCTGTCCGATCTTCAACAACATCGTAGAGGCGCCCATCGTGATAGAGTTTCCATTCCTTCGTTCTCACGTACCGGGTAAGCGCGCAGCCGGTCCAGCCCTCTCCAGGTTTTCCATGCGCCGGGTCATAGTGCAGGAATAAATGATCCCGGGTCGGGCCGATTTTTCCCCTCAACTGAGGCATGAAAGAAATTCCATCGATGTCATCTCCGGTCGAGGCAGGCGCATCGATCGCTTCGGCGATGGTGGGATAAATATCCGTGAAATCGATGAGGTCCTCGCAAACCTGGGCCCCTTGAATATTGCCCGGCCAATTGGCAATCAGCGGCACATGGGTCCCGAATTCGTGGATCGCCGCTTTGCCTCCCTGGCGAAGCTCTCCATCAAGCAGTGAGCGGGTCTTGGGATGACTGCCATTGTCACAAGTGAACAGAATGAGCGTGTCTTCCCGGAGATTTAGCTCATCCAACTTTGCGACAATCTTTCCCACGATCTTATCGGTGTAGGCAATCATGTCAGCGAAGCACTGCTGTTCAAACTCGCTGCCAATATACTTCGTTACATCGTAGCCCGGTCCTCGTTTGGGGGTGAAACCTTTATCAGTTCGATCGCGTTTTGGGTACATCCCACCTTTGCTGTCCGGGGTGGGAACAAAAGGATCATGCGTTAGGACCATCGGGTAGTAGGCGAAGAACGGGCGGTCCTTGTTTTTCTCGATAAACTCACAAACAAAATCACTGATGATATCGGGGCCATACTGTCCGTCATATTTCTTTTCCTTGGCCCCCAGCGTAGAGAGGGTTGGATCTGCGTAGCGGCTTCCAACTCTTCCCTTCAGATACCAGACGCAGTATTCGTCAAAACCCATCGCGTCCGGAGTGCTGCCGCTGGACTTGCGGCTCAATTGCCATTTCCCAGCCACGCAGGTCGCATAACCTTGTTCTTTCGCCAGTTTGCCAAAATTCTTCTCCACCGGATTCAGGTAGGCGAATGCTTCAAAATTCCGAAAGCTGTATTTCCCGGTCATCAACCTGACTCTTGATGGGGTGCAGAGAGGTGTTGCGTGACAGTTGGTGAAGCGAACTCCTTCACTTGCCAGCTTATCAAGATGAGGCGTCTGATAAGATCTACCGCCGTAGCACTGAAGCGCTTCAAACCCCAGATCGTCGGCCATGATCAGAACGACATTGGCAGGCTTTTGCTCTGCCTGGGCATGAGCGGCAACGGCGATTGCCATTCCCGCAACGAGTAACAAGAGTCGCGATCTCATTATGATTTATGGTGATGGACTTTCGTTTCTACTCGGTAGTTCGGCCTGTGGTGATCGCCTGGCGCATTCTGGCGGTAAGCCGCTTCACGACCTCGGGGCGCCCGGCATAGAGATTGTTCTGCTCGTAGGGATCGGCCTCGAGATTGTAGAGCTGGCCACTGCTGCTGAGATCCACCCGCCACGGAGCCAGCAGATTCATGGGCTGCACTTCGGGGGAGTACTTGTGGAAACCACCGGAACCCTGGGTGTCGAAGATCAGCTTCCACTTGCCTTCGCGGATCGCGGGAAGACCGACGTAGGATTGCGTGATCATCGATTTGCGACTCGGGGCGGCTTCGGCATCCAATAGTTGGGAGCCTTGGTCGATCCCGTCTTCGGCGGCCCATTTCGGAAGCTTGGCGTCGATGAGCGCGGCGGTGGTGGGGAAAATGTCCGTCAGACAGAAGAGGTTGTCATTCACCTTGCCGGCCGCGATCCGGGCAGGCCAGTGAGCGATGAAGG
>JBLFYM010000258.1:0-5125 GCA_047608975.1 Limisphaerales bacterium
GGCTGGGTGGCCACCTCTATGCGGTACCCGGTCGGTACCCGATCCGTGTATTTCTTCTGCCGATCACGCGCCCATTCGATGCGATCGATTTCAACTACTTCGGGCAACTCGATCTGCACCCAACCTTTGCTCTTGGCGGAGATCCAACTGTTGGCGTTGCCAAACTTGCCATCGTTGATGTGGGCCAGCTTGTGGCTCGGATGTTTGAAATCGCCCGCTGAAGACGCCTTGGCCCCGCGACTCGCGAGCGCAACGTTGGCGTCACCCGAAAAGATCTCCAGTTCGTCGATGCAGGGTTGCGACGTGCTGCACGCTTCGATCGTGAAGCGGACAAACTTCGCCTTCGCAGGGGAAAAGGTCTCTATGTTGTGCGCCGCGTTAACTCGTTCCCGAATTGGTGGGCGAGAGGGACCGGTGGCCTTGGCCTGCTCGGAGACGGGTTCGAACAGGACGATATCAGCCGTGATCGCCGTCCCGATCTGCCCACCGACAAGAACCAGGGAGTCGCCGGGCTGAAACTCGTGAATCCCCCCGTCGTAAAAGCCGCTCCAAAGTGACTTCCCCACGACTCCTCCCGAACCGTCCGCGAAGCGCTGTTGGTCCACGCGCGCTACCAGCGAGCGGGCGCGCGTCGCGGTCTGCCGATAGTATTGGGCGTCACGAGTATGTGTGCTGTGCCCGGCACCCCACGAGAGCCAGACCCGATAGCGACCATTCAGATGCGGACGCCAAGCGGCAACCTCCATGCCGGGGGGGTTCGTCCACCAGGTGTATTCTCCGCCGCTGACATTGGGTGCCCGGCGGGCGGAACCGGGATCTTGGGCAAAACCGGGATTGGTACCGCCCGGGTTCTTCCCCTTTCCTCGTGGCTTCAACAGATGATCGGCGCCGGCATCATCAATCGCCACCAGTGCGCCGACGGATTGGCGAACAAACGGCACCAGTTGTTTTCGGAGAGATGCCAACTCGATGTCGAGGCCGGTCAGCTCGGCCGGTCGATCCTTTGGCAACGGCAGATTCCGATCGCTATGCGCCACTCCCGCGAAGATCGCCTGCATGGAATAATAGTCCTTCTGTGAGATCGGATCGAACTTGTGGTTGTGACAACGGGCACAGCCCAGCGTGAGACCGAGGAAAGCGGTACCGGTGGTGTTGATCATGTCATCGAGTTCGTTCATGCGCTGGACGATCCGAAGCTTGGGATCCTTGCCCTTGACCAGATCGAATGGACCCGCAACAAGGAATCCCGTGCCCATGTCAGAACCGAACTGATCCCCCGCGATCTGTTGGCGCACAAACTCGTCGTAAGGTTTGTCAGCGTTGAAGGCATCGATCACCCAATCCCGATAGTACCAGGCGTGGATGCGTTCACGGTTCGTCTCGAAGCCGTGTGTTTCCCCAAAGCGAACCAGATCGAGCCAATGAGTCGCCCAGCGTTCACCGTAGCGAGGGCTGGCGAGCGCTTCGTCCACCAAGTCTCGCCAGGCGGCCGGGCGGTCATCACTTACGAATCGCTCCACCTGCTCCGGCGTCGGCGGCAAGCCATGCATCACCATGAACAGCCGACGGATGAGCTTCCGATCCGAAGCGCGGGGTGAAGAGTGAAGTCCCTTCTTCGTTAGGCGCTGTTGAATGAAATCGTCGATCGCTGAGACATTGTCGACCTCCGGCCTTTTCACGGGCTGCAACGACCAATGCGTCAGTCGGATCACTTCCTTGTCCGGACCATAGCTGGGGGGCGTCTTGGCCCCCTCAAGGATCCAGTTCTTGAAGGACTCGATCTGCGCACCTGAAAGCGCGTCACCCTTGGGCGGCATGACCATTTCTGCCTCCTCGCCCGAGATGAGCTTGAACAGATAGCTCCCTTCGGCATCCCCTGGCTTGACCGCCGGTTCACCCGAGTTCCCGCCCGCCAACAATACCGACCGGCGATCGACCCGGAATTGGTTCTTCTGCTGATCCGGGCCGTGGCAGTCAATACAGTGCTCCTTCAGGATCGGTTCAATGTCGCGACCAAAATCAAGGGCACCCGAACTGGTGACCAGAAAGCTCGCTATTCCGAGGACGGCGATCTTGGTAAGCGCAGAACTCACGACGATGCGCCGCGGGTGTCGACCATTGTATCTGAAAGCCAATTTCATCGCGTTCATCAATCTCTGCACGGCGAAGAGTCTCACACAACTCCAGCAATGATCAATCTCGACCAATCCCGTCACCAATGTTCTCGTCTGGCCCAAGATGAACCGATTTGTCTACTTGCTTGGCCTCACCCTCTTCCTCCCTTCAGCGGTCGCTGCCCCGCAAAACGCCTGGCTGGATTCAAGACTGACGGCGCTCCCCACAGACCAATTGGGCCCGTTTGCCCACACCGCCGATGGCAAGGTCATCGCCATTGCCAGTGAGGCGACCTTCATCAGTGGCGATGGCGGGAAGACCTGGTCAGAACCGCAACCACTCAAGGGGGCGTTGGAGATGGGAATCAAGGTCAGCAATGAGCGCGCATTGTTGCGAACCAGGGACGGAAGCCTGATCGCAGCGTTCATGAACCTGAACGAACGGAAGTGGACCTGGGACAACAAACTGCAGGACGCACCAGGAGCCAAACTGCCGACCTGGGTGATGCGAAGCACGGATGACGGACAGACGTGGACACATGTTCAGAAGCTGCACGAGAACTGGAGTGGCGCGGTGCGGGACATGATTCAGACCAAGAACGGCAGGATCATTTTCACCGCGATGAAGATGCTGAACAATCCGGGGCGCCATTCGGTGATCACGTATTCCTCGGATGACGATGGCAAGACCTGGCAGGCCAGCAATCTGATTGATCTGGGCGGCAAGGGGCATCATGGCGGCGTCACCGAACCGACCGTTGTTGAACTGAAGGACGGTCGGCTCTGGTTGTTGATCCGCACGAACTGGGGCGAGTTCTGGTCGGCCTATTCACACGACGGCGGGCGTTTCTGGCGGGTGATCCAGCCGTCCGGCATACCCGCCAGCAGTGCCCCGGGAATGCTGCAACGACTTCAGAGCGGCCGGCTCGTTCTGCTTTGGAACCGCCCCTTTCCCGAGGGTAAAACGGAATGGAAACTCAGCGGGGGCGATGGCCTCTGGTCTGAGACGCCCGTCAGCAACCATCGCGAAGAACTCTCAATCGCATGGTCGACTGATGAAGGCAAAACCTGGTCAAAGCCGGAGGTGATCGTGCACAAGCGGGACGTGGAGATGGCCGGCAGCAGGCGTTGGGCATCGTATCCGTATCTCTTCGAGCAGCAGCCGGGCGAGCTTTGGCTGACCACCATGCAGGGCGGCATTCACGCAAGGTTCTACGAACGCGATTTTGTTGGCCGCAAGATTGTGGCCTTCGGAGACTCAACGACGGCCAAGCGGGGACCACTCAAGATCTACGCCGACCTGATCGACAAGGCATCGCCCGAGGACATGGTGATCAATGCCGGGATCGGCGGACACAATACTGACCATGCACGCGCCCGCTTCGAACACGATGTAATTGCCCAGAACCCCGACCTGGTGATCATCCAGTTTGGTATCAACGACGCGGCAGTTGACGTCTGGAAAAAGCCGGCGGCGACCCAGAGCCGGGTCTCGATCGAACGCTACGAGGAAAACCTCCGCCACTTCGTACACACGCTGCGAGCGAAGGGAGCGAAGGTCATACTGATGACCCCCAACCCGATCCGTTGGACACCGAAGATGAAGGAGATGTACGGACGGCCTCCCTACAATCCTGAAGATCCGGACGGCTTCAACCTCCGCATACGCCACTACGCCGAAGTCATGCGTAAACTCGCGAAAGACGAGGGCGTCCCGCTAATCGACATCTATCGCGAATTCCAAGAATCTGGACATATCGATCAGTTGTTGCTCGACGGCGTGCACCCGAACGACCAAGGCCATCAGCTGGTCACGGACCTGTTGCTGAAGAAACTGTGATCCGCTGCTACGAGCGCATCCCGATTGAGGTTGCCGGGCGAATCCCTAGTTTCTAACGTCGTGAGATGATCAATGATGCTGCCACCGACACGCTCAAACGTGTCCTGACCCGACGCGAATTGCTGCGGAAGGGGGCGGCGGGGATTGGCTCCTTGGCCTTGGGTTCGATGCTGGCTCCGAAGGCGTTCGCTGCGGACATGGCAGCGAATCGCAAGCAGTTTGCGCCCAAGGCCAAGCGGATCATTTTCCTGTTCATGAATGGGGCGCCGTCACAGCAGGACCTGTTCGATTACAAACCGAAGTTGGCTGAGCATCACGGCAAGGAACTTTTCAAGCGTTACGATCCGGAACTGGAGAAGTGGAGTGAAGAGGGATTCATCGAAAAGACGCAGCGACTCACCGGCATGACCTCGCGTCAGAAGTCGTTTCTCATCGCCCGGTCAAAGTGGGATTTTCAACAACACGGCGAGAGCCGGGCCTGGATCAGCGAGCTGCTGCCTCACACCTCGCGGGTGGCCGACGATCTCTGCTTCGTGAAGTCGATGCACACCGAGGCGATCAATCACGACCCCGGGGTGACGTTTTTTCAGACGGGCCATCAGCAGCCGGGCCGGCCCAGCATGGGTTCGTGGATGGGCTATGGACTCGGCACGGAGAATGAAAACCTGCCCGCGTTCTGTGTCCTGATTTCCAATGGCACCGGCCGCCCCGGTTCCCAACCCGTGTATTCCAAACTATGGAGCAGCGGCTTCCTGCCAAGTGTTCATCAGGGAGTGCAGTTTCGCGGAGGATCAACCCCGATTCTTTACCTCAACAGTCAGCCTGGCGAATCGGTCGAAGCCCGGCGGCGCATGATCAATCGGATCGAGCAGCTCAACCGCATGCAACTCGACACCTTCGGTGACCCGGAGATCGCCACCCGCATCGCGCAATACGAGATGAGCTTTCGCATGCAGATGTCCGTGCCCGAGGCGACCGATATCAGCAGCGAACCCCAGAGCATCCTCGATATGTATGGCCCGGAATGCCAGACGCCGGGCAAGTTTGCTGCCAATGCCCTGCTCGCCCGTCGCCTCGCCGAACGCGGAGTGCGCTTCATTCAGCTCTATCATCGCGGCTGGGATCAACATGGCGGCCTGATTAACGCCCTGCCCAAGCAATGCAACGATGT
>JBLFYM010000259.1:0-5024 GCA_047608975.1 Limisphaerales bacterium
TTGGCCGGGTTGGAGATCGCCTTTTGCAACTTCATTTCCCTTGAGCAGGACGCGATACTCGCTGCCCGCCATCTGCAGATTGTCCTTCAGGCGAATGGGAGGAACCAGCACGCCCATTTCCTGCGCAAAGGTGCGGCGGATCCCGGTCACGCGCTTGAGCAGATCGCCGCCCTTGCGGGCGTCGGCCATGCTGACGAGACCGTAGCCCAGTTCAACCTGCAAGGTATCCAGCTTGAGCAAAGCCTCGATCTCATCGTTGGGACTCGCAGGCTTCGCATCATTGTTGGCACCGGCCACGGGAGCGGCATCGGAATTTCCGGCAGCTTTCGAATCCAGAGCGATTGCGACCTCCTTTTGTTTGATGGTTCGTGCCGCGTAACCAGCACCAACCGCCATGAGGATGAAGGGAACGATCGGCATCCCTGGAATCATGGACATGAAGACGAGCATCACCGAAAGTACGCCGAGCGCGCGGGGATAGGTCAGCAACTGCCGCCCAAGGTCATCCCCCAGGTCGGTCTTGGACGCGGAACGAGTCACCAGAATACCCGCCGCGGTCGAGGTGATGAGGGACGGAATCTGGGAGACCAGACTGTCACCAATAGAAAGCAAGGTGAACCGCTGCACGGCATCGCCGGCCTCCATCTTCATCTGGAACACGCCGATGGCAAAGCCACCGACAATGTTGATCAAGGTGATCAGCACCGCGGCGATCGCGTCGCCCCGCACAAACTTGCTGGCACCATCCATCGCCCCGTAAAAGTCCGCCTCCTGCTCAACTCCCCGGCGACGTTCGCGCGCCTCTTGTTCATCGATCATCCCGGCGTTGAGTTCCGCATCGATCGCCATCTGCTTCCCGGGCATGGCATCGAGGGTGAACCGGGCCGCAACTTCCGCGATCCGGCCCGCACCCTTCGTGATGACGACGAAGTTAATCAGAATCAGGATCGCAAAGATGATCAGGCCGACGACGTAGTTCCCCCGCACGACGAAATTCCCAAAGGTCTCAATGATCTGGCCGGCGGAACCGTCGAGCAGAATCAGACGTGTGCTGGCCACATTCAATCCCAGCCGAAACAGGGTGATGCAGAGCAGCAAGGTGGGAAATCCGGTGAAATCCGAAGGGTTTCGCAGGTAAAGGATGACCAGGAAGATCAGCAGCGAGAGGGCGATGTTGAACGCGAGCAGGACATCCAGGAAGAACGGCGAGATCGGCAGGATCAACAGCATCACCACGCCGAATACGCCCATGACAAGCCACAGATCTCCCTGCAGGAGGTTGCGGCGGATCGTTTCTTTCAGGTTGTTCATTGCGTCGATCAGTAACTCTAAAACTCATCAAAACCCTTCACTCCGCCTTCTTCCGAAAGTAGCGATAACGGTTTTCCCGATACACGATGGCGAGAATCTTCGCGACCGTGGCAAACAGCTCAGCAGGAATCTGGCCATCAACCTCGCAATGCTTGTACATGAAGCGCGCCAAGGGTTTGTCTTCCCGGATCGGCACGCCGTTTTCCTTGGCGAGCGCCTTGATTTTCAAGGCGAAGAGTCGCGTGCCTTTCGCCACCACCCGGGGTGCCTGCATGGCGTCCACATCGTATTTCAGAGCAACAGCGAAATGGGTGGGATTGGTGATAATCACGTCCGCTTCGGGCACATTTTCCAGCATCTTGCGTTTACTCGCCCGTCCCGCCATGCGGTTGCGCTGTTGTTTGACCAGCGGATCGCCTTCCGAATTCTTCATCTCATCCTTCACCTCCTGCTTGGTCATCTTGAGATCTTCGCCCGTGCGCCAGCGCTGGTAGGTGTAGTCGAGTCCGGCGATGACGAACATCACCGCGAGCACACGGGCGGTGATGCTATAGGTCGACGATGCCAGGTATTCGGCAATTCTTGCCGCGTCCACGATCGAGTAGAAAATCGGATCGCTGGCAATGCCACTGACCGTCCCGTAAAGCAGACGGCCGATGACCACCAGCTTGAGGATGGAAAGGCCGGCTGGAATCAGTTGTTTCCAGGAAAAAATCCGCTTTAGACCGGTGACCGGATTGAGCTTGGTCCACTTCGTCTTCAACGCGTCGGGTGCGGTCTGGAACTGCGTCTGCGCTCCGCCCGCCACCAAGGCACTCAACATCGCCGCCACTGCCACCGGCGCGGTGCACCCGGCGATCAGCAGAACCGCCGAAACAAACTGCGCCGGAATCTCATCCTGGCTGATGCTGTATTCGTGAAGATGCCCGAGCACGGAAGTGGCGGTGTTCACAAAATTGAACCAGATCTGACTGCCAAAAACGGTGAGCGCCAGCAGACAGCCTCCCATCACGAACACGGTCTGGATCTCCGGGCTGCGAGCAATGTTGCCTTCACGGCTCGCCTCCTCGATCCGCTTTGGTGTTGCTTCCTCGGTCTTGTCGCCGGTGGGTTCGCTCATGGGAATCCGGTGGCTCAGCCAGAGCCGAGAAGGTGCACGATATTGGAAAGGTCCTGCGGAATACGACGCAGATGATTGGTGATGTGCGCCGCGGTCAGCTGAACGGTCAGCCCGAACACGATGAGTCCGGCCAAGGTCCGCGCCGCGAAGCTCTCACTGAACACATTCATCTGGGGCACGGTCCGGCCGAGTAGGGCAAAGACGTAGGTGATCAGGAAGGCGACCGCGAGCAAGGGTGCCGACATCTGCACCGCGCTGGCAAAGATCCGACCCGTGTGCGCGATTCCCTCGTCCATCAGAGCCGTTCCCAATCCCGCCGCCCCAACCGGCAGCACCGTGTAACTTTCCACAAATCCGGCCAGCACCCAGTGATGCATGTCGAGCGCGAGGAAGAGCAGCGCGGTCAGATAGTAGAGGATGAGCCCGGGCGTCTCCGTATTGCTGTTCGTTCCCGGATCAATGGCGGAGGACATCTGCAAACCCATTTGAAAAGCGATGATGGACCCGGCCAACTGCACGGTGAAGAAGACCATTCGACAGATGAAGCCCATCAGCAATCCGGTCATGATTTCCAAAGACAGGATGCCGACCAGTCCCAGCAGTGAAGGCAGCGCCGGCACGTCGAACTTGATCAACGGAGCAATCAGAAACGCCGTGACACCGGCCAGCGCGATCCGCATCCGCACGGGAATCTGTTGTGAGGAAAACACGGGGAAGACCAACATCAGCGCGCTAGCCCGGAGGAAGCCGAGTATCCAGACGATGTAGAGATCCCAAGACATTTCAAATTACGATCTACGCGTCACCGACCTTCATCGCTACCGCACCATCTGGGGCATCAGTGAGATCACGAGGATGGTGAATTCCACCAGCGTCCGCAGGATCCACGGCAGGGCGATGACCAATACGACCACCACGCCCAGGGCCTTCGGCACAAAGGTCAGTGTCTGTTCCTGGATCGAGGTCACGGTCTGAAACAGGCTGACGGAAAGTCCGATGGCCATGGCGGTGAAGAGAACCGGGGAGGCGATCAGAACGGCCTTCCACATGAGGGCCCTGATAAGATCGATGGCGAATTCAGGGGTCATGGGGTGGGGGAAGGGATGAGGGGTTGAAGGGGGCGAGGTGAAAGCAGTGGGAATTGTATACATCCGGGGGAGCCCCAACTTGGCCCGGTAGCGGAACCCGAAAAGGTTTCGTCGGCAAAGTCTGTTCGGGGATGCACGTTGGACTTGGCAATGTGAACAGAACCAAAATCCTGAAGTGCACCCGCCCGATAGACAGCGCCGAAAATCTTACGATTCCCGCTACGTGACGGAGAGTTCAAATTGTATGACTGACGCGTTTTCAACATCCGGTTTCGGAGTATTGCATCCATGCGTTCCACGGTCCCGTCCGGCGTCCTGCCATGGGGGAATCACGTTATCCTCGCTACATACCGAAACTTCGCACAACCGAATACACGATCAGATTCCAGCCATCCACGAGCACGAACAAAAGCAGCTTGAGCGGCAGCGACACCATCATCGGCGGCATCATCATCATGCCCATGCTCATCAGCACGGTCGCCACCACGAGATCGATAAGTACGAACGGGAGGAAGATCAGGAAGCCCATCTGAAAGGCACTGCTCAGCTCACTGATAATAAAACCGGGGATGACCACTTTCAGCGGCAGATCCTCCGGCTCCGTCGGACCGAGGTTCGCCATGTTCATGAAGAGTTCGATGTCCTTCGGCCGGGCCTGTGAGAGCATGAATTCGCGGATGTGGACGGAGGATTTTTCCAGGGCCTGAGGTCCGGTGATGAGTTTCTCCTGATAGGGTTGCAAGGCTTCGGTCTGAATCTTCTCCCAGGTCGGTGCCATGATGAAAAAGCTGATGAACAGCGACAGACCGACGATGATCTGGTTCGACGGCGCGCCTTGAAGCGACAATGCATTGCGAACAAATGACAACACGATCACGACCCGGGTGAAACTCGTCATCAACATCAGGATCGACGGTGCCAGTGAAAGCAGCGTGATCATGAAGAGGATCTTGATACCCACGCTCACGTCCTGTGGTTCAGAGCCGGCCTCGACGCCGAGGTTGATCTTGATGGGGGTTGCCTGGGCGAGCGTTTCGGTCGGGAAGGAAAGCAGGAGAAGAAAAATTGCGACTGCAAGAATCCGGAACAACGAGCGCCTCAACAGCGACTCGAGAGCCCAACGAATTGCGTCGTTCTCCGAGGTAACAGCGGACTGTTCCAAGATTTCCCCAGTCTTAATCATTACCCCTGCATCTGTTTCGCCAACGCGGTTTTGAAGCATGCGGCGAGCCCCGGGTTCCCTTCCGGTTTTGTTTCCGCAGGCGGTGCTTCCGGCGCGGGTTCCGCTTCATCGGGGAGATCGCGAAGATACTGCACGCCGCTGGCGGAGCTGGAGACGAGCATTCGTTGATCGGCGTAGCCCACCACGTAGATCGCCTGGCGACCGCCCAAGGGACGCACTTCGAGGATGTTAAGTTTGCGGGCGCGGCCACCGACCATATTGACGCTCTGCAGATGACGAAAAAACCACACCCCGCCCAGGAACAGGGCGAGCACAAAAACCA
>JBLFYM010000260.1:0-4930 GCA_047608975.1 Limisphaerales bacterium
TGAAATCGCGAGGTTTCATGGGAAAGAAGCCGACGTCAAATCCGTGAGCCCACGGACAGAAACGTGCTATCAGGCCGACGGCATGGATGAGCTGGCACAACACAGCGAAGTCCAGAGTTCAGTGCCGTTAAGAGAGTTCAGTGCCGTTAAGGGGTCAGTCCCTGAATCCGGAATTTACACCGTAAGGGAAAACGGTGGACCTTATCGCCATGGCGCGGCAGGTACGGATTGAGTATCCAGGAGCGAGATATCACGTGATGAGTCGGGGCGATCATCAGGAAGCGATCTATCGTGATGATGAAGACCGGGAACGATTCCTGGGGACGCTCGAGGAGTGTGGTGCCAAGACGGGTTGGCTGATCCATGCCTACGTGCTGATGGGAAATCACTACCACCTGCTATTGGAGACGCCGGAACCAAATCTGGTCACCGGAATGAAGTGGTTTCAAGGGGTCTACACTCAGCGGTTCAATGGTCGCCACAAGTTGTTTACTGCTCTGGATACAAATGCGACCAAGGGCGCTTGCTTGAATTTCCCGGCATGGGATGGGGTCTTGGTGAACCCAAACCGCTGCCGCGGTACCGGTGGGTGTGGGGGGGCAAATTTCTGAGCAATCGATTGGTGGACGCCACCAGGCAAGCGGGGCCGCTTTCGAGCGTGAGGGAGCCGGGCGAATGGCGCGGGGAATCTGGCGGACCAAAGGATGCGAGACAGGTGAATCGAGTCCGGAGCACTGCCAAAGCGATTCCACTGACCTTCGCCGGTCCCTTACGAACGGAAGCGCTCAGAATGTCTGTGCCCGCTTGACGACACCCGCAGCGATCTCAGCTGCCAGTTCAGCCAAGGCTGAACTCATTCCGGAAATAGACTGCTCGGTGGAACCTGCTGAAATCGCGCGGGGGTAATCGCCGATTCCGGCGGCGAGTTCGCGATCCTCGCGGTTCAGGACTCGCCAACTCGCGGAAAGCAGGATGCGATCACCGGTGGGCTCAAACGCACGGATGGTCACCAACACGCGGTAGTCCGCATTCGCTTCAAACTGCGGTGACCCATAAACGGTGGGTGAACCCAGCAGGGCCGAAAGGTTCGTGGCGAGAACGCGCGTGATTCCACTTTCCAACGGCTCGGCCCAACGATCGTATTCCGAGACGACGACCTCCGTTGCGCTCTTGCGTATAACAAGACTGGATCGGTTCAGATACTCAGGGATTTCAACCTCGCGAACCAACAGCTTGAGATCCGTGGTGGAGGCCGCTTTCTTCGCCGTCGCCGACAGGGTGAAGTGGCGGGTCGGGTCGGGCTTGGGGCTCATGCAGCCACTGCCCAATCCCGCGACGATTGCCAGGGAGAGCAGTGGTGATTTCAACCGGTGAATGATCATTGGGAGTATGAATTGCCAGCCATCGTTCAGCGCCTGGTTCAAGGTTGCACCTTGCCACTGATGAGGGCTCGCGGATTTCGTCTGAGCAGATCGGTCAGTTCGCGGACCGAGCGGGCGAGTCGTTGAAATTCGTCCAGCGATTTCACGAGGCGCGAGTAGACCGGGGATTGGGAATGAACCAATCGACGCAGTTCCTCGGCAGTGGCCTCGACCCGCTGCAGGGTTTTGACCGCTTCAGCAGTCGTGGCATTGACGCCGGCCATCAGCGGCCTGATCTCGCCGGTGGCAGTCGTGGTCAGCACGCGGATCTCAGCTGAGGTCTTGCCGATGGACGCGAGGGTCTGGTTGAAGTTGGTGACGGACTGTTCGACGCCGACCATCGTCTGCTCGAAGGCCTTGATGGAGTTGGCGATCTCCTCGGATTCAATGATCTTGCGAATCGACGCCAAGGTCGCCACCAACTGCGCATTGATCTCCTTCAGGTCCAGCTCACTCAGCCCCTTGTCCACCTTGGCCAGAATGCTGTTCACGCGTTCGGACAATGAAGTGAGGTCGATGCTGCTCAACTGATCGGTAATGCGGGCGACGGTGGAGGGTTCGGTGGGGATCTCAGAATATTCGGCGTTTTGCCTCACCTGGCGTAACGCGTCTGCCTCCGGATCGTAACGCAAGCCGATGTAGAGCCGACTGGTGACAAAGCTGTCCGTCTCCAGACGGCCGACCACGTGATTCACCAGATCCAGGAACACGCCTCTTTTTCCCGCATGCACATCCACGTCCAGATTCTGCATGATCGTGGTGACGTCCAGCTCGATGATAACGGGGATATGGATCTGCTGCTTGTCCTCGTGGTAGTGCAGGAAAATGGAGTTCACCTTGCCGATCGTGACCCCTTTGAACTTCACGGGCGCGCCCTCCTGCAAACCGTTCACCGATTCGTTGAAGTAGAGGATGTAGGTCATCTTCGTCGCGAAGAGTTGGCCCGATCCGATCACCAGAACCGTACCGATCGCGATGATCGCGCCGATCACCACGAACAGACCAACCAGTGTGGGACTTGCTTTTTTGCTCATGCCTCTGGCACTGTAAATAGCGATTTGCGCCCCTCACCCCGAGTCAAAAATTCGAGCAGCATGGGATCGTCGCCCTGGGCGAGCATTTCGCGCGGGTTTCCCTGAGCGCGCATGGTGCGTGATTCGGCATCGAGAAAAATGGCGTTGTCGGCGATTGCGAAGATGCTCGCGAGTTCATGGGTCACGACCACCACCGTCGTGCCGAGATTGTCACGGAGCTGGAGAATAAGATCATCCAATCGGCGGGCGCTTACCGGATCCAGTCCGGCGGAGGGTTCGTCAAAGAAGAGAATCTCCGGATCCAGGGCCATCGCGCGCGCCAGGCCCGCGCGCTTGCGCATACCGCCGGAAATTTCGGCCGGATAGTATTCATCAAACCCCTTGAGTCCCACGAGCGCCAGTTTCAGGGAGACGACGTCGTTGATCTCCCGTTTCGAAAGCCCGGTGTATTCAGCGAGCGGGAGAGCGACGTTTTCAGCAAGCGTCATCGAGCTCCACAACGCGCCGCTCTGAAACAACACGCCGAAGCGATGCATCATGGATTCGCGATCCGCGGCTCCGCAGGAGGTGAAGCATTTGCCACTGTAGAGAATCTCACCCCCAGCGGGTTCCTTCAGGCCGATCAGATGCCGCAGCAGGGTGCTCTTCCCGCAGCCGCTCCCGCCCATGATCACGAACACCTCGCCGCGCCGGACCTGTGCGTTGAGGTCGCGCATGACGACGAAGGACCCGTACGCCATCGTCAGGTTCCGGATTTCAATGTGGGGTAAGTCACTCATTTGCTCAGACACCCAGGATGTGGAACACGACGGCGAAGAGCGCATCGGCAATGATGATGCTGGTGATGCCGGAAACCACGGCCGAGGTGGTCGCCACGCCAACCGCAGCGGCGTTGTCCCCGCAGTTGATGCCATTGAGACAACCCGTGAGCGCGATCAAAACTCCGAACACGGATCCCTTGATGACACCAATGAAAAAATCCACCGCTGTGAACGCGTTGACCGTCTGATTCACGTACTCCATCAGCGACAGATTGAGGATCGGCACGCCCACCAACATCCCCCCGAGAATTCCAAACAGATCTGCAAAGACACAGAGGACCGGCATCATCACGGCCAACGCCACCATCCGGGGAAGTACCAGATATTCGATCGAGGAAAAGCCGAAGGTTTTGAACGCGTCGATCTCCTCATTGACCTTCATGGTGCCGAGTTCGGCGGCGAAGGAGGCCCCGGTTCGGCCGGCCACGATGATGGCCGTCATCAGACATCCCATCTCTCGCACCATGCCGATCGCGACGCCGTCCGCGACAAAGATCGCGGCCCCGAACTTCTCCAGATTGATCGCCCCGACGAAGCCGATGATCATGCCCGTCAGCAGGTTGATCAGCGCCACGATCGGCAGCGCCTCCGGTCCGCATTCCTGCATCGTCAGCGTAACATCTGACCAACGCAACCGTGCCCGCCCGCGCAGGAGGTTTCCAAAAGCGATCGCGCTTTCACCAATGAACTGGAGCAGTTCGTAGCCCGAGCGGCAAAACTTGATCGTTTCCTCGCCGATCACATATAGCGTGGATTTTTTTCGCTCCGGCCGGCGCGCATCCTTCTTCTCCGGAACGGCGATGGACAACTGCAACAGTCGCTGCAATCCATCGGGAAGCGTCGCCAGTTCCAGCTCAACGTCACGCCCGGAACAAACCTCGTGGCACCGCAGCAGAAAGGAGACCAGCGGAGAACTCCATTCGCTCACTTCGGCGGCGGAAAAGGTCACACACGTCACCTTGCCGGCCTGCAACTGCGCCTCGAGCTCCGTCGCGTCGGGGATCGGTTCACCAATGGTCCAGGTACCGGACAGATCAATCTGAAGATCTCCGGATGGCAGTTGGTTAAAGGCGGCTTTTCCCACGGTGGCTGGCGCACATCCCACCGGACCGGCCCCGAAGATGCAACCGCTTTGTGGTGATCCGCTGCATTCGGAACAGAGGTATCGCCGGGCGAACTCGCAAGCTCGCCCCTCCAGTGGTTGCGCTCGGCACGCCGTGGCGGGGCGAGCTTGCGAGTCCGTGCCGTTCGAGCGCCCGATCTTGGGAAATCGTCAACGCTCCGGTATTGACCTCCCGCACCCGGTGTCCAATACCATGCGGCATGAACCGCCGCACATTCATTGCCGCCGCGTCGTCGGGTCTCGTGGTCACGAGTCTTCCGGCTGCGACACCCACTCCGCGCCGGGTCGCGGTCATCGGGCATACCGGCCGCGGCAACTACGGGCACGGATTGGATGTGGTCTGGGAGAAGGTCGGGGCCGAGCTCGTCGGGGTGGCGGATGCCGATGCCAAAGGACTCAAGAAATCCCTCGCCAAGCTGAAGCTCAGGCAGGGCTTCAGTGATTACCGAAAGATGCTGACCAGGCTGAAGCCGGAGTTTGTTTCAGTTGCGCCGCGGCACGCGGATCAACATTTTGACATGACCTTGGCGG
>JBLFYM010000261.1:0-4812 GCA_047608975.1 Limisphaerales bacterium
ATCTGGCACCCTTGCATTTCGAAATACAGCATGCTACCAATCGATTGGTTGCGGGTGTAGTTCAATGGTAGAACGCTAGCTTCCCAAGCTGGACACGAGGGTTCGATTCCCTTCACCCGCTCCACTCCCTCCGAATACCCGTGCTTTCGTTTTGCTCAACGGGCCAGCGAAAGTGGATTTTGATTCAAATCACTCTCGATGGTCTGCGTGAGGGTATTCGCGTCCGGCCCATAGTCGCTCAATCACCTGTGCTATGATCTTGTTTGGACCTGAGATGGGAGATGTGAGGTAAGCGTTTGTGATCCTGTCCAACCGTTCGTACGTAGGGTATTGGTTGGGGTGAAATACTCGTGCCGAATGAAGGGTCGGGCGGAATTCGTTTCTCGTCAGGTGAGGGCTTGGAGGTGTATTTCTGTCCGGTCTGATGCCGCGGATTAGCATATACATTCGAATCATCCTGTTTTCGTCGATTCTGGTGTTCCTGCCGGTGTTTGTCTCGTCGGTGATGAACTATCAGGCGGCGAAGAATCGGCTGGAGCAGGATGAGACCTTGGAGTTGCGCGAGATTGTTGATCATGTGGCGCACATTGATGGGGATTTGGTGTCGCAGATCATAATTTCGGACGTGGAGGGAGTGCCGTTGTTGCGCACGACGAATGTGTTCCAAGAGGTTCAGGCGCAATTGGCTTCGGCGATCCTGGCGAGTGAGAGTCCGGGGGCCAAGTATCCGGTTTACGTGTTCCGGAAGGCAGTGGATTTTGAAACCTCGGGGGAGATGGAGTTCGCGGTGATGACGACGCGGGATCGTTTTGGGAATTACTTATGGGGGCAACGGTACCCGGCGTTTGAAGAACATCGCGCTGCCTTCGAGGGGGAGACGGAGGTGACGGGGATTTTCACGGATGGGTTCGGGACGTGGATCGCGGCGGTGGCTCCGGTGTATGATTCCCAGCGCCAGGTGGTGGCGGTGGCGCAGGTAAGCCGGTCGGTGACGGAGCGTTACAAGACGGTGAGGGAACAGGCTTGGGCTGAGATCCGCCGGGCGTTAATCACATTATTGGTCTGCCTGTTGCCGGCAATCTGGATGGCGCGCAGCCTGGTGAATCCGATCCGTTTGCTGGTGGAGGCGACGCAACGTTTCGCGAACAATCAACTGGCATACCGGGTGAAGATGTCGCGGCGCGATGAACTCGGCGATCTGGCGCATAATTTCAACTGGATGGCCGAGCAACTGTTGGTGGACCGGATGAAGCGGGTGGAATCCGAGGCGAGTCTGCGTTCCAGCGAATCGGAGGCCCGGAAGTTGGCCTTGGTGGCGAGCCGGACGCACAACTCGGTCATCATCATGGATGCGGAGGGGCGGATCGAATGGGTGAACGAGGGATTTGTGCGGATGACCGGGCATGGATTGGAAGGTGTCTTGGGCCAGCGGCCGGAAGATTTCCTGGTCGGCCCGGAAACGGATGAGCGGTCGGTGCAGTCCATGCGCGATCAGCTTAGCGAAGGTGAGGGGTTCAATGCGGAACTGCTTTCGTATCGCAAGGATGGATCGACTTTTCGCATGGCAGTGGAGGTGCAACCGGTGCGGGATGAGAGGGGGGGGATCGTGAATTACGTGGCGATTCAGGCGGACATAACGGAACGCTGGCAGGTGGCGGCGGAGTTGCAGAAGGCGAAGGATGAGGCCGAGGCGGCGAATAGTGCGAAGAGCGAATTCCTGGCCGTGATGAGTCACGAGATCCGGACGCCGATGAACGGAATTCTGGGATTTACCAACCTCCTGATGGGCACGCGGCTGAACAATCAGCAACGCGATTATACGGAGACGATCCAGAGTTCGGGTGAATCGCTGCTGTCGCTGTTGAATGACATTCTGGATTTTTCGAAGATCGAGTCGGGCCGGATGGATCTGGACAGTCAACCGTTCGAGTTGCGGCAGTGTGTGGAGGATGCTTTGGATCTGATTGCGGCACCGGCGGCACTCAAGGGGATCGAGGTGGTGGCGCGGATCAGCCCGGATCTGCCGGAAACGTTCGTGGGAGATTTGACGCGCATTCGCCAGATCGTCGTGAACCTGGCGGGCAATGCCGTCAAGTTCACGGAAGAGGGGGAGATTGTCGTCACTTTGGCCGGGAAGAAGGTGAAGGTGGGGGGCAAGGAATTGTGGGAGGTGAGCTGTGGGGTGCAGGACAGCGGCGTGGGCATTCCGGAAGAACGGATGAAGCGGCTTTTCAAAGCTTTCAGTCAGGTGGATTCGTCAATCACGCGGAAGTATGGCGGGACGGGGCTCGGGCTCGTGATCTGTCGCCGTCTCGCGGAACTGATGGGGGGCAAGATTTGGGTGACGAGTGAGTTGGGGAAGGGATCGAACTTTCAGTTCACCACGTTACTCCAAGAGGCTGATGAGCAAAAGATACAACAGTGGGTGGTGAACGCGGCCGAGATTGCGGATCGGCAGGTGCTGCTGCTGGATGACAATGCAACCGCGCGGGAACATCTGACCGGTGTGTTTGAGGGCTGGGGAATGAAGCCGGCGAGCGTGGGGACGCTGGCCGAGGCCGAGGAGTTTTTGGCCAGTGATCCGAAGGTGGATCTGGTGCTGCTGGATTCTTCGTTTGTCACGGTGGCCGGAGCGAACTTTGCCAGCCGACATGCGGTGAAGGCGGGAAGCAAGGGCGCGCCGATGATTGTGTTGGGGGCGATGGGGATGGAGGACAAGGTGAAGGAGTATATGGGGGACCTGTGCCAGAGCCTGCTTACGAAACCGATTCATCAATCCATGTTGTTCAACGCGATGATCGAACTCCTGTCCGATGGTGGGGGACACCGCCCGGTGAGCGCGGTTTCGCCGATTGATTCCACGCTCGGCGATCGCGTGCCGTTGAAGATTTTGGTGGCCGAGGACAATGCCACGAACCAGAAGCTGGCGATGTTGACGCTGAAGCAGATGGGGTATCGCGCGGACATTGCGGGCAATGGTCTGGAGGCGGTGCAGGCGACGCAACGGCAGGCTTATGACCTGATCCTGATGGACGTTCAGATGCCGGAGATGGACGGGCTGAAGGCGACAAAGGAAATTCGGCAGCGCGAGTCGGGCGGGAGCGAGGGCAAACATCGCACCCGGATTGTGGCTATGACGGCGAACGTGACGAAGCAGGACAAGGAGAACTGCTTCGCGGCGGGCATGGACGATTACATCAGCAAGCCGGTAAGGCTCGAGGTGTTGCAGCGCGCGCTGGCCAGTGGTCAACCCAGGCTGGCAGAAGGCGAGGCGGAGACAGAGATTCGCCGCGGCCAGTCGATCGCGGCTGCTGAGCAGGCGATCCGGGAATTGTGCGATGCGTTGGAGCCGGACGGTGTGATCGAGATGGCGGAATCATTCCTCGTGGATGTGCCGGTGATGATCGAGGCATTGCGTGACACTTCGGCGAAGGGGGAGTTGAAGGAACTGGAACGGGCGGCCCATTCGCTGAAGGGTGCCGCGGGCATCTTCAACTGGCAGGCGCTGGGGACTCGTGCAAAAGCGGTCGAGGACGCGGCGGCGGCGGGTGATCTGGAGGGTGCCACCGCTCAGATCAAAGAGGTCGAAGAGGAGTTTAAGTTGGCGCACGCGGCGCTGGAACGCGCGGTTCTGCAATTGAAGGAATCGCTGGTGGGGTGAAGCGGTTCAGAGCCAAGTTGGTCGGGATCGCGGGAGGGAGCGGAAGCGGGAAGACCACTTTGGCAGCTGAATGTGCCCAAGGTCTCGGCCCGGCGGTGGCGCGTCTTTCGGTCGATGACTATTACCGGGATCGTTCAAATCTCAGCCCCCGCCGTCGCGCGCTGCTGAATTACGATCATCCCCGCGCGATCGATTGGGAACTGCTGTGCTCGCATATTGAGAAACTGGTCAGGGGCAAACCAATCGATGTGCCAGTTTACGATTTTGGAGCGCATGCCCGGTTGCGGGAAATCCGCAGAATTGAATCGAGCGAAGTGCTGTTGGTGGATGGTTTGTGGACGTTCCGCCCGAGGGCGATGGCGCGGTTGTTTGATTTGAAAGTGTATGTTCGGTGTCCGGAGAAGGAACGACTGGCGCGTCGATTGAAACGGGATGTGCAGGATCGGGCGCGTAGCCGAACGTCGATCGAGAAGCAGTATAGGGAGCAGGTCCTGCCGATGCATGAGCGGTTTGTTGCGCCGCAGGAAAAGCGTGCTGATTTCTCGGTGAAGTCACCGGTGGCTGCGGCTGATTTGAAATCATTGATCCAGACGATCCGGCGGTTGGAATAGTCTTCAGTTCCGGCTGATGAGAAAGATTTTCAAGAAAGAAATTTCCCGTGCGTTTTCCGGCTGACTCGCCAACCCTCGCTACCGCGAGCCTATGAAGATCGAATCCAAGATCGAAACTCTGACAGTGACCGGCATCTCCGAACTGGCGGCGAACAATGCCGCCCAGGTGCGCGACGATGTGCGGCAGGCGCTGACCGACGAGCACACCACGATTGAGGTGGATCTTTCTTTGACGAGCTTTCTCGACAGCAGTGGGCTGGGGGCGCTGATCGCCTTGCACAAAACCATGGTGAGCAAGGGCGGAGTGGTGCGGTTGGTAAATCCGAGCCAGGTGACCGAACAGGTGCTGGAACTGACCCGGATGCATCGCATCTTTGAAATCGTCCGGAACTGAGCTGTGAGCGATTCGGGCTGTCAATCCATGCCTGCCGCCGCCGGCCTGCGACTTGTGGTGGTGCCGGACTTGAACGCTTCCCGCGAGGCCTGTCGTCAGATCCGCGCGTTTCTGACAGAGCAGGGAATCCCCGCTGAAGATGCTGC
>JBLFYM010000262.1:0-4727 GCA_047608975.1 Limisphaerales bacterium
GACGTGGACTGTTTGCTCCTGCCGCAGAAGAAGGGATACGCTGATCTCCTGATGCTTTTCCCGCAGGATACCGGCAACAAGCCGGCATGGTTGACCGCTGTCAGGGCGGATGAAGGTTGGCTTTGGTTTTCGCTGAAAGATCCGAAAGTTCAGACTGCAACTGTCTTTTGGTTGGAGAATCGGGGCCGTCACATGTTGCCCTGGTATGGTCGCAACAACTGCGTTGGACTCGAAGACGTGACTGCATTCTTTGCCGACGGACTGAAGCCGTCCGCCACGGACAATGTCCTCACCCAGGCTGGAATTAAAACGGCGGTCGATCTGAAAGGCGACTTCGCCGTGAACTATATCCAGGGCGTGGTGAAGGTGCCGGAAGGATTTACGGAAGTGGCCAATTTGGAATTCGCCGGCGGTGTCGTGACCTTCGTTTCGACGGGTGGACATCGGGTGACCACGGCGGTGCGGCATGAGTTTCTCCAGTCGGGTGAATTCTGAGCGTTGCCGTCAGAGGTCCGGTTGGATACAACCGGGTTTCAGGTTGAGACCAATCCATACCGACTGTGCCCGATCTCCAAGCATCCCCGCTGCTGGAAATGCGGAATGTCTCCAAGACATTCCCGGGTGTGAAGGCGTTGCAGGATGTGAATCTAAAGCTGGCGAGTGGGGAGGTGCTGGCGTTGCTGGGTGAGAATGGTGCCGGCAAGAGTACCTTGATGAAGGTGCTCGGCGGGGCACATAAACCGAATTCCGGCGAGATCCTGATCGACGGCAAGGCGACCGAGATTCATTCACCTTCCGCATCTCAGGCTGCCGGCATCGCGATCATTTATCAGGAGTTCAATCTCGTTCCAGGACTTTCGGCCGCGGACAACATCTTTCTGGGGCAGGAAAAGACCCGCGCAGGTTTTCTTCGGCGCGGGGACGAGTATCGTCAGGCCCGAAAGTTGTTCCGACGGCTGGAGATCGATATCGATCCCGATGAACTATGCGAGAACCTGACCGTCGCGCAGCAGCAGATTGTCGAGATTGCCAAGGCGCTTTCGTTGAACGCGAAAATCTTGGTGATGGACGAACCCAGTGCGGCGCTGACCAACCGCGAAGTTGAGCGGCTGCACTCCATTGTCCGCGAGTTGAAAGGGCAGGGGATTGGCGTGGTGTATATCAGTCATCGACTGGATGAGATTTTCACCCTCTGCGATCGCATCACCGTGTTGCGGGACGGTCGCTATGTGGGAGAGAAACCGGTGGGTGAGGTGACGCGTCATAGCCTGATCGAGATGATGGTGGGGCGTGAATTGAAGAACGAGTTTCCGCCGCGTGAATCTGCGGTCGGGAAGAAGCGGCTGGAGGTGAAAGGATTGGCTCGGGGGAAGTTTGTGCGTGATGTTTCCTTCGATGTCCGTGCAGGCGAGATACTTGGTCTCACCGGATTGGTCGGTGCGGGACGTACCGAGACGGTGAGACTGATCTTTGGCGCGGATCGACGCGATGCCGGCACGATCCGGTTGGATGGGAAGGAACTAAAGATCCGCGGGCCGCGGGATGCGATCGCTGCCAGAATCGGATTGCTCACCGAGGATCGCAAGCTACAGGGATTGGTGCTGCCCCACACGGTCAGGGAGAACTTTGCGCTGCCTAATCTCGATTGGCTTTCGCGCTTCGGTTTTGTGAACGCGCGCGAGGAGCGTGATGCCTTCGGCAACTATGTGGTGAGCCTCAAGATCAAGGTGCCACATCAGGAACAGGCAGCGAAAAATCTGTCCGGCGGCAATCAGCAAAAGGTCGTATTGGCCAAATGGCTGGCGCGTAACTGTGAGGTCTTGATCTTCGACGAACCCACCCGGGGGATCGATGTCGGTGCGAAGTATGAAATCTACTGCCTGATGAACGACCTCGTCGCCAAAGGCAAATCAATCATCATGATCAGTTCGGAACTGCCGGAAATTCTCGGGATGTCCGATCGGGTGCTCGTCATGCATGGAGGTCAGATCACGGGTGAAATCATGGATGTCAAAAGCGCAACGCAGGAACAGATTATGGAGTTGGCAGTGAAATGAAGAAGCTGATCGCGGACTATGGGATGGTGTTTGTACTCTTGGCACTCTGTGTGTTCTTCAGCGCGATCACGCTGAAGGATCAGCATCCGACCGGACTGGATGGCGCGGATGCGGTGGCAAGTCAACTGATCAGCGCAGGGAAGAAAGACCTGACAGTGCTCGTTGTCGGCAGGTCTCACCAGGAGGATCAGAAGTTTACTGCCCGGCTGAAGAGGTTGCTGTTGGAACAGGGGTTTTCGGTGGAGACGGTGAATGGTGAACCCAGTGATGCGCGGAAGACATTGAAGCGTCTCGCGGCGGAGAAAATACCGCTGGGTTTTATCGCGGGAAATCAGGTCACGTCCGGGTGGCTCGTCTTCGCAGACTTGCCAACGGATTTTCCAGAGCTGGGAACCCCAAAACTTGTGCAGCCGGAGAGCTATCGGTGGCCGGACTTTCTCAAACGCACAAATCTGTTGAATATCTCCAACCAGATCGCGGTAATTGCCATTTTGGCGATTGGGATGACCGTCGTGATTATCACCGCCGGCATTGATCTCTCAGTGGGTAGCCTGATAGCCGTTTCAGCAGTCGTTGCCTGCCTTTTGATCGAGCGCATCGCGGGCGGGCTTCAGGCCAGCGTCAGCAGCATGATTCTGTGCTGTCTTGCCGGGATTGTGATCTGTGCAGTGTTTGGTTTGCTGACCGGGCTGATCGTGACTCAGTTCGACGTGCCGCCTTTCATCGTGACCCTGGCGGTGATGCTGATCGGTCGCGGAGTGGCTTCGCAAATGACGGAAGGATTGTCGGTCTATCAGGTTCCGGATTCGTTCGTGTGGCTGGGACGGGGAGCAGATTTTCTGGGGTTGCCCAACGCGGTCGTGTTGATGCTTGTGCTCTATGCGATTGCACACGTGATGATGTCGAAGATGCGAATCGGACGCGCGATCTACGCGGTGGGCGGAAATCGCGAAGCGGCGCGATTGTCGGGCGTGCCTGTGACCAAGGTGATACTGTTCGCCTACATCTGTTCAGGTGCGCTGGCGGGACTGGGAGGAGTGGTGATGGCTTCGCAGTTGAAGAGCGGGTCCCCAACTTACGGCCAGATGTACGAGCTTTACACCATCGCGGCGGTGATTGTCGGCGGAACGAGCATTGCGGGCGGACAAGGCAAGATGTTCGGCACCCTGATCGGAGCGTTCATCATTGCGGTGATTCAGAACGGTATGAACCTGATCGGCATCCAGCCCTTCATGCAACTCGTTGTCTTGGGATTGATCATTCTGGCCGCCGTGCTGGCTGAGAAGGGACGACGTAAACTTTTCGAGGTGATGGAATCCGGGAAATGAAGACCTTTGGATCCCCCGGTGAACTTCATTCACAATTCGTGGAATGGTAAATTGTTGAATCCGCGCGTTCAAAAAAGGAGACTGCGCAAATGGCCGATGATGGAGCAACACCGCTGGATGATCTCTGGGCGGAATATGGCGAGGCGTTGAAGGAATTCGACGACCTCAGCCTGGCTCGTTGGATGGCGCAGACATTGGCTCAGTTTCGCGGGCGAGCCTGGCGGTTTTCGCACCCGCTGGTGGGGGTGTATCGCCTCGCGGCGCAAATTGCGCACGACCGCCAAATCTGGTTCAAACGGCTGGTGGATACCCCGCGGGACTATTTTGAGGCGGATTGTTGCCGCGCTCCGCTGTTACCGCTCGTGACGCGTGACCTCCCGGAG
Source organism: Limisphaerales bacterium (assembly GCA_047608975.1). Classification (GTDB taxonomy): domain Bacteria; phylum Verrucomicrobiota; class Verrucomicrobiia; order Limisphaerales; family JAYPXF01. The sequence goes on from JBLFYM010000262.1 coordinate 3,769, forward strand.
ATGGGGCTGATCTGTCAGCATTGCGCGGGCACAGCCGTCGCGCTGGAGGATATTCCGGCGGAGGTGCAGGGCGGGTTGAAAGAGTGGGCCTGCAATTACAACGCCATCCACGACATCGCGCATTGGGACGACGAAAAGAAGAAACGGGCGGGGAAGTATCAGGAGGTCTTTGAGGATGCGGCACATCAGGCGGAGAAACTGCTGGTTTCGGTGGGCTCGAAGCTGGTGCCACAACTTATGGAGCATTATCCCGCGGTCATCTGGGAGGATCAGGACGAATGTCTGGACGTGAGACCGGAGGACATCCGCACTTGGAAATGAGCATCAGGATTCCCGAAACCTCCAGCCGCTGCGCCACGTCCGTAAGGTGACCCATGTTAGGGATTCGTTTCATATCCCGCTGGATCTATCGGACTGTCGTAGTCGTGCTGGTGCTTGGCATTGGGGCATTGTTGCTGCGCGATCCAATTATTCAGGCGCTGACGGAAAGTCGCATTGAGAGCGCGACCGGGTTGGATGTGCGTATCCGTAGATTGAATATGGGGCTGCTCAGTTCGAAGGTCACCATCGAGGGCTTGCGCATCTACAATACCGCCGCATTTGGAGGAGGGTTGATGTTGGACATTCCCGAACTGCATTTCGAGGCGGACAGTTCCGCTCTGAAGAGTGGCGAGATCAGATTGAAGCTGCTCCGCCTGGAATTGGCGGAGTTGCAGATCGTGATGAATCGGGACGGTATCTCCAACTTCGAGGCGCTCCGTCGATATCGAGTGGATCGCCAGAGCAAATCTTCCGGACCGCTCAAGGATATTGTGGATCCCTCACTCAAATTTGCCGGCATCGACATATTGAACCTTTCCGTGGAGAAATTTCACAAGACCGATCTGAGAACGAGTGGCCCGCCCCAGGTGATCGACGTCTCCGTTCGGAATGCGGTGTACCAGCGGATCCACTCAAAG
>JBLFYM010000263.1:0-4662 GCA_047608975.1 Limisphaerales bacterium
GTGTTGGAGAAACACTTTCCCACAAACTTCGGCTTTGACCACTTCATGGGCTTTCGCACCGGCGGCAACAAGGTCATCAACCCAGCGCTCGAAGAGATCGGAAGCCCGGTAAAGAAATACCCCGGTTACACCTATGACATCCTCACCGATCACGCCTTGAAGTTCATCCGCGGCAACCAGGACGAAACGTTCATGCTCGCACTACACTACCGGGCGCCTCACGCAGCGTGGTTGCCGCAGCCCGAATCCGACCGGTCACCATTCGAAAAGCTGGATCCGCAGATTCCGAATCCTGATTATCCGAACCTCGACGTCGAGCGCGTCAAACGTATCACCCGCGAATACCTTGGCAGCGTAAAGGGAGTAGACCGAAATCTCGGACGCGTCCTAGGTCTCCTGGATGAACTCAAACTCGCCGACAACACCGTCGTCATTTACAGCAGCGACCACGGCTACTCGATGGGACACAACGGGATCTGGCACAAAGGCAACGGCCATTGGATCCTAAAGCAGGCCCCTCCCGCCACCGCCAACGTCCCCCAAGGTCAGCGCCCCAACATGTACGACAACTCCATCTTTGTTCCGACTGCTGTGCGTTGGCCCGGGCGAATCAAACCCGGCACGGTGATCAACAAACCCGTCTCCAATCTCGACTGGTTTCCCACCATCCTTGCGATGGCCGGCGTGAGTATTCCGGAGGACACCATCATTCGTGGACGCAACGCGCTGCCGCTGATGCAGGGCAAGAACATCGCTTGGTCAGATGACGCCTATGGTGAGTATTCCACGCATCATCAGTCGGTCACCCACATGCGGATGTGGCGCACGGACCGATGGAAATTGGTGCGCGACTATCTCAATCCCGGTCGCGACGAGTTCTTCGATCTGAAACGCGACCCCGCTGAGAGCAGAAACATTATCCACTCCGCCCGCCCGGATGTCAGGGAAGCCGTCCGCACCCTGAGCCGCAAGATTGTCGCCCGCATGAAGACCGTGAATGACCCCGCCTTGAAACGGATCGGCGCGGTGAATCAGTAAAAACCCACTGCGCTTGGAGGCAATCCGTTGGAGTTCACGCTACGGCGTGTTCCCCAATCTGCGGTAAACTGAATCTGCGGGAACAATGATTTTTCAAACGGATCCCAATTCACTTAGCCGGGACGAATTCGCCGAAGGGCCGTTTCGAAAATCCCCTTAGCGCTTTGGCCAATTCCCGCTTCATGCGTTTGGCCACCTCGGGATGTTGGGCAAAGACGTTTTTGTTTTCCTCCGGATCCGCCTTCAGATTGTAGAGCTGATCGGTCTCGAAATAGTGCGGATTCTTGCGGGCGGCATGATGGCCGAGATGGCCGTTCCGAGTCAGGTAGGGGCGGGGGAGTTTCTCACCCTGAAACCCATTGAAGATCTTCCCGTTGGCGATCTTCCGCTGCACGTCAGCCGGATAGCGCACGGCAATGTATTTCCATTCCGCCGTTTTCACGGCCCGGGAATGACCAAGTTCCCCAAACAATACTTTGCGTAGCGGTTTGGTGTTCCCGCGAATCACCGATTTGAAACTGAGACCATCAATTCGGAAATCTTTGGGAACCTCAATGCCAGCCAGATCCAGGAGGGTCGGGGTGACATCGATGTTGGCGATGAGACCGTCATATTTGGTGCCCGGTTGGATCGTCCCTTGCCACTGCAACAGCATGGGGACGCGCATACCGTAGTCGTAGAGCGTCGCCTTGCCGTGGCGATAGGACCCGTGATCGGGCACGAACAGGATGAGCGTGTCCTGCTCCAAGCCCAGCTCTTTCACCTTGTCCAAGATCGCGCCGACCCCGTCATCGAGCCAGAGGGCGTAGGCGTCGCGGTCCTTGAATCCCGCCGCCGCGTTCCGGCGCAGAACGTCCTTTCGTGAAGGCAATACGTTGAACCCTTCCTTGACGAAACCCTCACCCGTCATCCGGGGATCGGCATTCAGGGAAGACTTGTTGTTCCACGGTGCGGGCCCGTGATGAAGCGTGGTGGAGAAGTAGAGAAAGAAGGGATCGTCTTTGCTCTCCTCGATAAACTGAAACGCCTTGGCAACGGTCCAGTCGAGGTTGTGCACGTTGAGCGCGGCGCATTGAAGCTCCTTAAGATTTGCGGCGTAAACTCCGTCGGCGTAGTCAAAACCGTTCTTCTGCATCTCGTAGCACCATTTCCGGTGGTTCCGCTGCATCATGGCATTGATGACCGGGTCGCGCGGGTCGGAATCGGCGGGATAGGTTTCAAGCTCCTGACTCTTCTTGTGCTTGCCGACCACGAGCAGGTCGTGACGGACCACGTGTGACTTGCCGACAAAACCGGTCTTGTATCCGTTTTGTTGCAGGAGCTTGGGAAGATTCCAGCGGTCGGGTTCCAGTTCCCCGATATTCTCCACCTGAGTCTGATCGCCCGGAGGATGTTCCGCGAGAAAGCGCTCGCCTTCGCAACGCCCCGCAAAGCGCCCGGTCAGAAAGCTGTAGCGCGAAGGCGAGCACACCGTGGAAGTCACATTGAAGTCGGTAAGATGGAGACCGTCCTTCGCCATCTGGTCGAGGCGTGGCGTATGCACCTTGCCACCCATGAATCCGAGCGAATCCCAACTCTGGTCATCCGTCATGATCAGGATGACATTCGGCTTCTCCCGCCCCTGCCCATTGACCAAGGTCATAAACAGCAGGCCGGTCACAATCAATAATCTGTACATCTTAGCTGATTCCGAACCGTGCCTGCTTCTGACAGGCACGCGATCCGGCAATACTAAACGTTCTTCGTTCAATAAAGGTAACGGAAAACTCTGAAACTCAACCGGTTCGCTTCTTTCCTCCGATGATTTTGCCGCTCATGATTTCGCCCGCATCCGGATCATGAATGACCCTCTGAACACCCAAAGTCGTCGCCACTTTCTCCAGCTGATCGCCCTCACAGCAGCGACCGCGCGCGGCGTCGCTGCCAAGTCAAACCGGCCACCGCGCATCCTGTTGCGATCTTCCTGGCAGACGATCAACATCGGCGACATCGCCCACACCCCGGGAGTCCTGCGACTCTTGGAGAATCACATCCCGGAGGCGGAGATCTATCTGTGGCCGAGCCGTGTCGACAACGGCGTCGACCAGCTCCTGCTGCGACGCTTCCCGAAACTCAAGATCGTGTCCGGCAACAAGGCACTGGCCCAAGCCTTCACCGAATGCGATTTCCTGCTGCACGGATCCGGCGCGGAATTCGTCGCGGAACGCCACGTGGTCCAGTGGTTGAACTCCCCCAAATCGAAAGGCAAACCTTTCGGCGTCTACGGCATCACCTTTCCACCCAAACGCTCGTGGAAAACCGCCCCGGTTCCCGAGGAGAACATTTCCAAATCCGTGGCCGTGCTGAACCAGGCGCGTTTCGTCTACTTCCGCGATTCTGAATCCATGCGTTTTGCCCGGTCCAAGGGCTGCCGAGCTCCGGTGATGGCGTATGGACCTGACGGTGCCTTCGCCTGCGACGTTCGCGACGACCCCAAAGCCAAAAGGTTCCTGAAAGCCAGCGAACTGCAAACCGGCAAGTTTCTCTGCTGCATCCCCCGCATGCGCTACACGCCGGGCTGGACGATCCCCGGCTCAAAATACTCGCTCGATCCCATCAAGCACGCGCGCAACGAAGAGATGAAGGAGCACGACCACGCCCCGCTCCGCGACGCCATCATCCGCGTCACCCGCCAGACCGACCTGAAAGTCCTCCTCTGCCCGGAAGACATGACGCAGATGCAGATCAGCAAAGACATGCTGCTCGACCCCTTGCCCGCGGATGTGAAGAAGCGCGTGGTGTGGCGGAACAACTACTGGCTCACCGACGAAGCCCTGAGCGTTTACCGCCGCAGCGCCGGCCTCTTCGGCAACGAACTCCACTCCGCCATCATGTGCATTGGCAACGGCATCCCCGCCATCATCTGCCGTTGGGCCGAGCAGACCAGCAAGGGAACCATGTGGCGCGACATCGGTCTCAATGACTGGCTCTTCGACCTCGACGATGAAGCCCAACTCAAACGCGTCGCCCCGACCGTCCTCGCCATGGCGCAAAATCCCGCCGAAGCAAAAGCCAAAGCTGCCCGGGCCCGTGAAACTGTCAGGAAGCATCAACTGGCCACCATGCAACAACTCAAACGCGAGTTGACCTGAAGCGGGCACATTTCACAGAGCGTTGTCTAACATCCTTGAGCCATCGAACATCGCTTTCTTTATCGGATTTGTCGTCTATTTCCCCATTCGGCCGGTGTCTATTCAACGCACCAAGCACGAGCCGAAAGCGGTTCACCGAATGGACCGGCACGAAAAGCTGCCGCTGACGGCAATGGTAACTACAGTCATGTTGCTGCCCCCCTGTATCTGTTCGCGCCGCGAGAGGAAGAGTTGATGTGTGAAAAGTTTGGCGACGAATACCGCGCCTACATGCGCCAGACGGGCAGGCTGTTCCCACGTTGGAAATCGCCGCCGGAAGAATGAACAGTGGCCAAGGGAAACGAATACCGACATCGACCCTTGGTTGAACAATTCTAGCACCACGCGGCTCAGGGTTCACCAGCCGGGGCTGGAGTCTCCGGGGCTGGCACGCTAAACCTTGGACCGATTCGACCATCAAGAATGAAGATCCAGTGCCCCAGCCCAACCTGCG
>JBLFYM010000264.1:0-4618 GCA_047608975.1 Limisphaerales bacterium
GAGGCGATCCGCGATGCCGACACTCGCGAAAACTCCACTCGCGGCGCAACGATCTACATCACCTTGGAACCCTGCTCCACCCACGGACGCACCCCACCTTGCACCAAAGCGATTCTCGCAGCGGGAATCAGGCGCGTTGTCTGCGGAACAACCGACCCCAATCCCAAACATGCGGGCCGAGGTTTGGAATTGCTCCGGGAGCGCGGAATCAGGGTCACTCACACCGTGCTTCAGCAGGCGGCAGTCGGACTGAATTTGGCCTTCAACCACTGGATTACCACTCAACGCCCGCTTGTAACGATCAAGGCAGCCATGACTCTGGACGGCAGAATTGCGACGGCGCAGGGAGAATCCAAGTGGATCACCGGAGCCGCCGCCGGTCGGGAAGCGATGAAGTTGCGCTGGCACGCGGACGCCATGCTCGTGGGCATCAACACCCTGATCGCCGACGATCCGGCTTTGACCTGTCGCGACTCCCGTGGTGGCGACACAATCCGAAAACACATCCGGCGCATCGTCCTCGACACCCACGCCCGGACGCCACTCCGCGCTAAAGTGGTAAACGACGAGAATCGTGGTGATACGCTCATCGTGGTGAGCAAAGACGCTCCTGCGCGCCGGATCGCAGGTCTGGAAAAGCACGTTGAAGTTTGGCGCGCCCCACTTCTCAAGGGACGCATCAGTCTCCGTTGGCTGCTGAATCGCCTCGGTCGTATCGACATCACCCATCTGCTGGTCGAAGGCGGTGGCGAGGTGAACGGTGCATTTATTGATCAGAAGTTGGCGCACCAGATCGCGTTCTTCTATGCTCCAATGCTGCTCGGCGGAACCAAATCGAAACCCGGCATTGCCGGCCGGGGCGCGGAGAAACTCACCGATCTTCAAAAGCTCAATGACGTCAAATGGCGCCGCCTCGGCGACGACCTGATGATGACCGCCCAGATAAGGGCCTAGGCCGAACAGGCAGACCGACCAAGACGAAACAATGTTTACCGGAATTGTAGAAGAAACTGAAAAAGTCCGTGCCATCGAGATTCAGGCAGATGGCAAGCGCCTCGTCGTCCGGATGAAGAAATGTGCGGCCGGACTTAAGAAAGGTGACAGCGTCGCAGTGAACGGCTGCTGCCTCACCGTGGTGCGCCAACAGCGAGGCAAGACCTTCACGGATGTTTCCTTCGATCTGTTGAACGAGACCTGGTCGCTCACCAATTTCAAGGATCTTTCGGTAGGAACACTCGTAAACCTTGAGCGTTCCCTCACACCGAATGGCCGTCTCGGTGGACACTTTGTCACGGGGCATATCGACGGCGTCGGACGGATCCGAAAGTGGAATCGCCAGGGCGAAGATCATATTCTCGAGATCACCGCCCCGGCGGCTGTCCTTCGGTATGTCATCATGAAGGGCTCCATTGCCGTCGATGGCATGAGTCTCACCGTCGCCGGCGTCGGCAAGACCTGGTTCCGCCTCTGGATCATTCCCCACACGTTTGAAGTCACCAATCTCCGCAACCGAAAGGTGGGCGAGGAACTGAACCTGGAGGCGGACATGATTGGGAAATACGTCGAGAAGTTCACCCGAACGAAATAGACGAAGCCACGACCAAGATCGAAAAGGACTTTTCGGCCGAATCCCAAATCGCTAGGATTTTACGCTTATGGTGTTGGATGTAGTGAACTACGGGCACCCCGTGCTGCGGGAAAAAGGTGCTCAGATCGGCGAGATCACCCCGGAAATCGGCACATTGATCGAAGACATGTTCGAAACAATGGACGATTACAACGGGATTGGTCTCGCGGCCCAGCAGGTCGCCAAGGCCCTACAGTTGACAGTCATCGACCTCACAGAGGTGGATGACCGTCCATCCACCCTGACAATTGACGGCGAGGATGCGGATCCCAACTCCATCATGCCGCTGGTTCTGATCAATCCCAAACTGACCCCGGGTAAGGATCTGGAAAACGGGCCCGAAGGCTGCCTGAGTTTCCCCGAAATCTATGCCGACGTCGAACGCGCAGAATCCGTCAGGGTGAAGGCACTCAACGAGAAGGGCGAACCCTTGGAATTCACTGCTGGCGGTCTGCTCGGACGCTGTATTCAACACGAGGTGGATCACCTCAACGGCGTGCTCTTCATCGATCGCATGAGCAAATCCACCCGCAGCGAACTGAAACCCAAGCTGACCGGTCTCGCTTCCCGAACGCGCGACCAGCTTCGACGACGTTAATCGTTGATCAAACGGATCAGATTTTGACCCACTTCTGCAACCGGTCGCTCTTCAGAATCGCCTCACACAGTTTCACTTCGTGATGTCCGTCTTGGGCGGTCGCGAACAGTTCCGCGGTCTTCTTCCCTGACGCAATGTGTTCGTAGACCGCACGGTAATGCATCTTATGGCTGTCTGGAAAACCTTCCGGATGGCCGCCAGGGTAATCCGTAAAATCAGCCACGTCCTCATTGAATCCAGCCGTGCCTCGTTGAAGCACCTGGTTCGGTTCATCGCGCCGTCCCAGGCGGATCTCGTTCGGATTCTCCAAGTCCCATTGCACGCTCCCTTCCGTTCCGTAGATACCAACGTAGAGACTGCACTTGCGACCGGCCGCGACCTGCGAGACGGAAGCATTCGCGTGCACCCCGTCCACATGACGATGTGCTGCCTTGCCAAAGCGCAGCAACACACTTGCAAAATCTTCGGTATCCACCTGGTAGCGCTTCATCTTCTTCGGATCGACCTTGGCGAAGGTCTGCACCGACCCGGTGGGCCGCAGCCGATTCTTATGAAACGTTTCCAACACCGCCAAAACGGACTCTACCTTCGCGCCGAGAATGAAGGAGACGGCATCAATCCAGTGGGTCCCGATATCACCGACCGCGCGCAGCTTTCCACCTTCGCTCGCCAAGACCCGCCAGTTGAAGTCGGTGGGCTGCAGCAACCAATCTTGAAAGAAATGTCCCTGCACATGAATAATCTGCCCCAACTTGCCGCTGCGGACCAACTCCCGCATCTGCAACACGCCGGGAAAAAAGCGGCACATGTAGTTCACCGCGAACACCACGTTCGACTTAGCCGCCGCCCGAACCAAGCGGCCCGTTTCCTTCGTATCCATCCCCAGCGGCTTCTCGCACACCACGTGCTTCCCCGCCTTCAAAGCGGCCAGTGATTGTTCCACATGGACCTTGTTTGGCGAAGTGATGTGCACGACATCCACGTTGGGCGAGCGATACATCGCCTCATAGTCGTAGTCTCCGTAGATTTCCGGAATCCCCCACTTTTCAGCGGTCGCGGTCGCACTCTTTGTGGAACCACAGATCGCGGTGACCTGAACCCCAAGTCGCTTGAGTGCCTCGATGTGAACCGGTCCGATAAATCCCGTGCCGATCACGCCGGCCCGCAGGTGAGAGAGAGTCTTCGGTCGCATGGGGCTATGGAAGAAGCTCCGGCACAGAAATCCAATGACGAAATGAACCACCGCAGATTGTTGAAACAATTTCCCTCTGAACTGTACCTGGATATTCGTCCCCGGCTGTCGGATTGACAATCAGAGTCGGTCCCGCAGTCTTGCGGCAGAACCATTCACTGAGAACACACAAACGGAGAATTATCATGGGCGAAATGCACGAAGTTGATTACGAAATTTTTGGATCCGAAATGCAGTTCGTTGAGATCGAACTCGACCCCGACGAAGCTGCCGTGGCCGAGGCTGGGGCTTTGATGTACATGCAGGGCGGCGTCGAAATGAAGACGATCATGGGCGATGGCTCGAGCGACGGATTCATCAGCAAACTCTTTGGCATCGGTCGCCGGCTTTTGACCAGCGAATCGGTCTTCATGACCGTGTTCTACAACGACCAGAAAGAAGGCAAACGCCGCGTCGCCTTCGCCGCCCCCTACCCTGGCAAGATCGCCGCGATCGACCTCGCCGAGCTCGGTGGCCAGCTGATCTGCCAACGGGACGCCTTCATCTGCGGAGCCAAGGGAGTAAGTATCGGTCTCCATCTGAAGAAACGGATCGGTGCGGGCTTCTTTGGCGGCGAAGGATTTGTACTCCAGAAACTCGAAGGGGACGGCTGGGCTTTCGTGCATGCCGGCGGCACGATCCGCGAACTGGAACTGGCTGAGGGCGAGGAAATCCGCGTCGATACCGGCTGCATCGTTGCCTACACACCCAACGTCAAGTTCGACGTCAAGTTCGTGGGCGGGATCAAATCCATGCTCTTCGGCGGCGAAGGCATCTTCCTCTCGCGCCTCACCGGTCCGGGCCATGTCTGGCTCCAGTCACTGCCCTTCAGCCGTCTCGCCGACCGGATCATTGAAGTCTCCGGCAAATTCGGAGACACCAAACGCGGCGAAACCGGCAAAGGCGAGAAATTGTAGTCGAATCACAACAGAATCAAATTCTGTTGCATCCGAGCCACCTATCCGCGCGGCAAGCTGCCCATGGAAAAAGGTCTGCCCTCAGGCCAACGCCGACCTTTCCATGGTTCGTCCCAACAACTTGATCACCGAGTGCAAACGCGCCGGAATCGGCAACTCGGTGATCACCGACTGCTTCACGACGACATCAGTCTCACAACCCGTTGGAGTTCACGCTCAGTCTCCTGCCCCAATCGTCCTGTCCC
>JBLFYM010000265.1:0-4602 GCA_047608975.1 Limisphaerales bacterium
TCTGACACTCCACGCGCCCGTTGCTGCCATGCAGCTCAATCAGTTTCTCGCGACACAGTCCCGCGCGACTGTGTAGGCCATCAATGTTCTGGGTGACTACCATCAGCAGCTTGCCTGCCCGCTCCAAATCAACAATGCCCTCATGCACCGGATTCGGAATCGCGTCCCGCATGCTTGGCCAAGACTCGGCCTTGTAGTCCCAGTATTCCACCCGCGCTGTTTCGGAACTCATGAACTGGTCGTAGTAGACCGGTTGGCGTTCCTTCCAAACCCCATTGGGACCACGGAAATCCCGGATGCCACTCCCCGTGGAAATACCCGCGCCAGTAAACACCAGGATGCTTTGTGCCGATCGGAGATAATCGACGAGTTGTTCGGAATCATCAGTGCTCATGTCTCCATGATGAAACCCCTTTGAGAAAGCTGCATCTCATTTTCCGTGGTTGAAAACTAGAACCTGAATTCCAAACCGTGGATTTCACGGATTATGGTCGGAGAGAATACCATCCGACTCTGCTCACGCTTCTTCTCTCCTATCCGCGCCATCCGAGTAATCCGCGGTATAGTCCGACGCAAGTTTCAACTTCCTTGAGCCCCTCACGGCTCCGTACACTCCGCAATCCATGAGCCGCATCGTCGCCCTGATTCTCCTCGCCTACGCCCTGCCTACCAATGCCGCGTTGAAGCGCCCCAACATCCTTTGGATTACCAGTGAGGACAACGGCATCTCCTGGGTAGGCTGCTACGGATCCAAGAACACCAAGACGCCAAATATCGATCAACTCGCCAAGGAAGGTTTCCGTTACGCTCATTGTTTCGACAATGCCGCCGTGTGCGCCCCGACGAGATCGACCTGGATCACGGGACATTACGCCATCTCCATCGGCACCCAACCGATGCGCAGTCGCTACACGATCCCCCACGATCGAATTTCCTACTATCCGGACCAGTTGAAGAAGGCCGGTTACTTCGTCGGGAATGGTGGCAAGACCGACTACAACATCGGCGGACGCGATGACAAGGATACCTGGAAAGACGGCGGCTCTTGGGAGAAGCGAGGCCCCGGTCAACCGTTCTTCACCATCAAGAACATCGGCGACAGTCATGAGAGTCGCGCCTTTCCCAAAAATACTCCGCTCCGGAACGACCCGGCAAAAATGACGCTGCACGCCTATCATCCTGATTTGCTGGGGGTGCGCCAAACCTACGCCCGCTACGCCGACGCCGTCGAAAATATGGACGGCAAGGTCGGCGATGTGATCGCGGCCCTGAAGAAGGACGGACTCTACGAGGACACCATCATCATCTATTGCTCCGACCACGGCGGCGTCATTGCCCGGAGCAAACGCTTTCTCTACTCCAGTGGCATCCATTGCCCACTCATTGTCCGGATACCCGAAAAGTGGAAGCAATGGTGGCCGGCGGAAAAGCCGGGCATGACGGTCGATCGCATCGTCAGTTTTGTCGACATGCCCAAGACCTGGCTCAGCCTCGCCGGAGCGGAAGTCCCCGCCGCTTACCAAGGCCGCATCTTCCTGGGTTCCGACACGGAACCCGCGCCGAAGTATCACCTCAGCTTCCGAGAGCGCGCCGACGAAGCCTGCGACACGGTGCGCGGCATGCGGGACGAACGCTTTGCCTATCTCAAGAACTACATGCCCTGGGCGCCCAATGGCCAACAGCTCCGCTACATGTATCAGATGACGGCCACCCGCGCCTGGCACCAGCATCATCAGGAAGGCAGAACCGACGCCATCACCGGACGCTTCTTTCGACCGCGGGTCTCAGAGGAGTTCTACGACACCGTGAAAGACTTCGACAACGTCCACAACCTCATCGACGCGCCCCAGCATCGGAAAAAGATCACCGAGTTGAAAATCGCCCTCCGCAAACGACAGTTGGAACTGTTCGACTCCGGGTTGCTCCCCGAGGAAATGCGCGTGCGTCGCGCCAAGGAAAACAAACTCACTCTCTACGCGATGGTCCGCGATCCGAAACTCTACCCATTGAAGCGTTACCTCGACCTGTCCGACCTCGCCCTTTCACGCGATCCCAAGAATCTCAATACCTTCGTCAAAGCTCTCGCGAACGCCGACGAAGGAATCCGCTATTGGGGAATCTGCGGTCTGTTCTTGCTTGAGGACAAATCCAAGCGAGCACTGAAAAACATCCAAGCCGCCCTGAAGGACGAAGCTGGCGAGGTCTGTATGATGGCCGCCTGGGCGATGGACAAGTTGGGCCATCCCGAAGTCGCCGACGCCACCCTTGCCGCGCTGAAGAATCACAAGCGTTCGGACAAACGTCTCTACGAATGCCTCCTCCGCTGGATGGGCCGACAAACCTTTGTTCCCGGCGCGCAGATCCAAAAATCCCGACGGGCAAACAAACCCGTCGCCGGACTCATCAAGGAATGGAAAATCATCGGCCCCTTCGATGACAAAAACAGCGACACCTTGGAATCCTTTGCCCCCGCCTTCGCTAAAGACGCCAAGTGGAAGCCTGTCACCAAAGGCTTCGAACCCAATCGCATCGACATCCAGGCAAGCATCGGCGAACACGACGACTGCAGCGCCTTTGTCCGAACCATCGTCACCTCGCCGAAGAAACGGATTGCCACCCTCGTCCTGAGCGCCGACGACCTCGCCCGCGCGGTGCTCAATGGTCAACTCGTCAAAGGCAACCAGATCGAACTCCGGAAAGGCGAGAACGAGCTGATCCTCAAAGTGATCGATCACAAGAAAGGCTGGCGCTTCACCTGCGCTTTCAGCCAAGGCGGAAAACCGGTGGAAGGTTTGAGCTACACCGCTGAGTAACCGAGCGCAAAGAACACCGAGAACGGAAAGGGCCTTTTCCGGTCCTTCGTGAACTCTGCCACTTGGTCTGAGCTTGTCGAAGAGCTATTTGCGCTTGCTGCGCGAGCGATTACACTCCGCGCACCATGAATCGCAGACTGCTTTCAATACTTGCTCTCACCCTCGCGCTTCCGATTTCGTCCTCCGCCGGGAATTGGGGGCATTGGCGTGGCCCTACCGGAAACAGTACTTCACCGGATGCGAATCCACCGATCGAATGGAGCGGGACGAAGAATGTGAAATGGAAGGTGGCTATTCCGGGGCGCGGATCGGGATCGCCGGTGATCTGGGGTGACAGGGTGTTCGTGGTAACCGCTGTTTCAGTTTCCGGCTCAGCGGCCCCTGCGGCCCGATCTACACCATCTGATCGGCGTCCGGATGCACGTCGCGGCGGAAGAGGATCTGGTAGAGGAGGAGGTGGCGGATTGACCAAACATGCCTTCAAGATCCTCTGCTTCGATCGCAAGTCGGGCAAACTGTTGTGGGAACAGGCAGCCACGGAAACGACGCCACATCAACGGACCCACACCACAAACGGTCACGCCTCGGCCTCTCCGACCACTGACGGTGAACATGTCTATGCGCACTTCGGTTCCCGCGGTCTCTATTGCTACACGATGGACGGAAAACTGGTCTGGAACCGTGATGACTTTGGCAAGATGGATACCCGCGCCAGCTTCGGCGAAGGCAGTTCCCCGACCTTGGCCGGGAACAAGATCGTCGTTCCGTGGGATCATGAGGGACAGTCCTCCATCCAAGCGTTCGACAAGCGCACGGGCAAAACGATCTGGAAAACGGAGCGCGATGAGCCGACCTGCTGGGCCACTCCCCTCATCGTGAAGTACCAGGGTGGTTCGCAGATCATCATGAACGGTCAGACCTGCGCCCGTTCCTACGATCTTGAGACCGGCAAGGAACTCTGGCGTTGTGCGGGTCAGACTGAGCGGCCCGTCGCTTCAGCCGTCAGCATGGGCGACCTCGTGGTCGTCGGCAGCGGCTTCCGCGGTTCCTACATGGGTGCATTTCGTCTCGATGGTCGCGGCAATCTCGAAGGCACCAAGAGTGTTGTCTGGGAACTGGACCGGGACACCCCGGACATTGCGTCCCCCTTGCTTTCCAACGGTCGTGTCTATTTCTACAAGGGCAAATCCGGCATGTTGACCTGCGCCGATGCCAAGACCGGCAAGTTGCACTACGAAGTGGAACGCATTTCCGGGATCAACAGCACCTATGCCTCGCCCATCGCCGCCAACGGACATGTTTATCTTACCGGCCGCAGTGGCAAGACGGTCGTCATCAAGGACAGCAACAAGCTGGAGGTGGTGGCCACCAATTCCCTTGGTGAAGGAATCGACGCCACCCCGGCTCCGGTGGACAACGAATTGTTTATCCGCGGCGAGCGTCATCTTTTCTGCATTTCGTACTGAACAAGCGATCCCCGTCGAACGCCTACCGTTAGACCGCGGCGTTGAGCGCATAACGCCAGAAGCTACGTTCCCCTTCGCCGCTGCTTTCCTCGGCCAGGTTCATCGCGCCACGACCAAAGAAGGGGAACGAGTTGCCGTAAAGATTCAATACCCCGCCATTCGGATAATTCGCGATTGTTCCAGCGCTCCGAAAAACAAATTGTAGCTTCCTTGATCTGCCCGCGGCTCCCTACACTCCGTGCCCCATGAGACGAATTGCCGCCCTGATTCTCTTCATCTGTGCCGTCGCCACGAACGCCGCGCCGAAGCGACCGAACATCCTG
>JBLFYM010000266.1:0-4455 GCA_047608975.1 Limisphaerales bacterium
CGGCCAAAGGTGCTGGCGAGCTGGCTTTTTGGTGGGATCGGTAATTTGGCGATACACGAAAATCCGAGTTGCCTTATCTTCAGTGCAAACAGACGCCTTCGGACTCGCCGGCTCGTCCCTCCACTTTGCACGCCGTAATCAAACCCTTCATCCAGGTCAAAACTGTTGAAACGTTCGCGGTCTGATTGTGTCATAATTGTCTCGGGTGGGTAATCTTGTCGCGCGGGGATCCGGTCGTCGTCACGATTGGGCCAATATGAACCACTTGTTCGTTGCGTTCCGTTTGGCACGGCGAATGGTGCTAAAGAATCATGAACTGGAATTGGAAACTGACGCGTATTGCGGGAACGGATGTGAATATTCATCTCACGTTCTGGCTTTTGCTGGGTGGGGTCGCGCTGATGGGCCTTATGTCGGGAGGTGCGGTCGCGGCGTTTGGGTATGTTGCGTTCGTGGTGTTGTTGTTCGCTTGCGTGTTGGCACATGAGTTTGGTCACATTTGTGCGGCCCGTTTCTTTGGGGTCCGAACTCCGGTGGTGACCTTATACCCGATAGGGGGTGTGGCGCGGCTTGAGCGGATGCCGGAGCGGCCCTATCAGGAATTGATCGTGGCGCTCGCAGGGCCGGCGGTGAACGTGGTTATTGCCGGGTTGCTGATGTTGCTGGTGGGTGTTGGCGCGACTTTCGGCACCAACTCTGGTTCATCGTTCCTGGGTTATCTGGCGACGGTGAATCTGACTCTGGCACTCTTTAATCTGATCCCGGCCTTTCCCATGGATGGGGGGCGTGTTCTCCGTGCCATTCTCGCGATGAAGATGCGCTATGTAGACGCGACCCGAACTGCCGCGATGGTGGGGCGTGGTGCGGCCATTCTCATGGGAGTGATCGGCTTGTTCGGATACCCGATGCTCACGTTGATTGCAGTCTTCATCTACTTCGCCGCCGGTCAGGAACTTCGAGCGGTCGAGTCACGGTCTTCGGGCGGTGTCCCTGGCAAGCCCGCGTCGGGATCACCGATCATTGATGAGAATGGTGAAGTTGTTGACCGGGTCGATCCGAACCGACGCACTGCACGTTGGGGCTTCGAGCAACGCTGAGGGTATCGGTGCGGTTTGGGAAGCGCTGGAAGAGGTTCGTGCCCACACGTTATGCCGGAACGATGCAGTAGAAAATCGGCCGGATGCAACGGAGGCCCATGACTGGGGTAGTTCAACGCGGCTACATTGGTCCCCGCGGAATCTTGGGTTTCGCGTAGATGCGCCCGCCGATTGGCGGCTTCGGCAAATGCTTTGAAAAGGGGGCGTTGGCAGGGGAGAATCCCGGCTCTGTCACCCGCTCACATCATTCGTCCATGAAACTTCTACCAACGATCCCTATCCTGATCGGCTTGCTTGTCTGTGCGAACGAGTCCATCGCCGCGCCGATTGAACGCCCGCTTGAAGTTGTTTCCGATCCGCCTCTGATCCAGATGTTGGTTCCCGGGTTTGAGGCGCGTGAACTGCCCTTGGATCTGCGCAATATCAACAATCTCGTGTTCGCGCCGGACGGGCGTCTTTTCGCATTGGGCTACGACGGCAACGTGTATCAGCTTCATGATCGGAACGGAGATGGCTTGGAGGATTCGTCCACGCTTTTCCACGATGATCGCGACAATGCGATCCCGGAAAGCATTGGGATGACGTGGGGACCGGGGCGGAGCGGTGAGGGTCAGGGGCTCTATATTGCGAGTCGTGGGCGGGTTTTCTTTCTGTTGGACAACGGAGACGGTTCGAGTGAATTGCAGACGGCCACGAGCGGTTGGGATCCGCCGACGCTCAAGGGCGGTTCCAGTCTGGATGCGGTGGGGATCGCGGTGGATGGGACCGGCGATATCTATTTCTCGTTGAGCGTTGATGCGTGGCGCGAACCGTATCGGATCAACAAGGAGAACGGGCGTTCGGACTACAATCAATTCAGCGAGCGCGGGACCATCATCCGTCTCTCGTCGGATTGGAAACAAAGGGAGATTGTCAGCACCGGATTGCGATTCCCAGTCTCCCTTGCCTTTAACGCGGTCGGTGAGCTCTTTTGCAGCGAGCAGGAGGGCGCGACCTGGTTGCCAAACGGAAACCCCTTCGACGAACTGCTCCACATCCGCAAGGGCCGGCACTACGGCTTCCCCCCGCGACATCCGAAATACCTGCCGGGAGTGATCGACGAACCCAGTGTCTTCGATTACGCGCCCCAACATCAATCCACCTGTGGTCTGCACTTCAACGAACCCGTCGCGGGTGGCGGAAAGGTTTTTGGCCCGGGCTGGTGGCGCGGCGATGCGCTCGTCTCAGGAGAATCCCGCGGGAAGATCTGGCGAACGAAGCTGGTCCGGACACCAGTCGGCTACGTGGCGCAAAACGCACTGATTGCCTGCCTCTCCATGCTGACCATTGATGCCACTCCCGCCCCCAATGGCGATCTCGTGGTTGCCTGCCACAGTGGCTCTCCTGACTGGGGCACCGGCCCCAAGGGAAAAGGAAAGCTTTTCCGTATTCGTTATGCAGATCAATCAGCGCCGCAACCCATCTTGGCCTATGCCGTTTCACCGACCGAAACGCGCATCGTCTTCGATCGGCCGTTGGATCTGACCCATGTGAAGCAGCTCACGAAACGTGGTGATATCTCCATGGGCCGACATGTGGCCGCCGGGGATCGTTTCGAATCCATGCGCCCCGGATATCAGGTTGTGAAAGATCAGATGAAGGTGGAGAGATATCAGCTTCCGGTTCTCACGGGGGCAATCACCCCGGATCGCCGCGAGATGATTCTCACTTCGGAAGCCCGCGTCGAAGATCTGAACTACGCGGTGGCAATCCTGAAGGGGACGGAGAACGGCCTGCCCGACATTGATGTCCGGTCCGATCTGAACGGCGTCGAGGCCGCCTACGGAAATGACTCCCTGTGGTTGCCGCATTTGGATCTTGAAGTTGCCCGCGAACTGACGCGTCCCAGTGAGCGACACACTCAGTTTTTCAATCGGACGGATGACGACAAGGTCACCCTTCGGACCCAACTGGATCTCGATCACATGCTGCGACCGGCAATCCAGCCGGGATCGGAGTTGGACCATGAATATCCACTGGAAACAGTGACCGTCGTTTTCATTTCCGACAAACCGTTGCGGGTGGTTTCTGATGGGAGCATCCAGCAGGCAAATGAGAACCGGCTACAGGTGAGCACGGCCGTGGAGAAAAAACGATGGCTCGGCGTCGAAGTGCAACTTGCCGCTGGCGCGTCCCTGAGTGTCCACTGGCATACGGCAGAAGATCTGCGACCTCGAGCGTTTCCGCTGCGCCGCTTTAAACTCCCGTGGGTGCGTCCTGCTGCCGACCAGCCGATCCTATCGCGCGAACGACGAATTCCGGAGATTGCCGGCGGCAATTGGGAGAATGGAAAAAAGCTCTTCTTCAGTGAACAGCTCGCGTGTTCCAAATGTCATCGCATCCGCGACGAAGGCGGCCTGATCGGAGCCGATCTGACGAATCTCATTCACCGTGACTACGACTCCGTTTTCAAAGACATCACTCAACCCAGCGCCGCCATTAATCCTGATCATCTGGCGTATAACATTCAGCTGAAAGACGGCGAAGAAGTCTCCGGCGTAGTCGTGGCAGAATCAGAAACCAACCTGACCCTCGGGCTGGCCACCGGTCAAAACCTGGTCATCCGAAAAACACAGATCAATCGCCAGGAAGCGTCCAGTCTTTCACTGATGCCGGAAGGATTGTTGAAGACGCTGAGCCCGGAAGATCTCCGTGATCTGATGTCATTCCTGTTGATGAAACCGAATCACCGGTAGCGGATGGAATTGTGGCCGCTGAGTTCACGTCGCGGCGAGTGTCAGTGCGATGTTGGGATTGAAGCTGGCCTTTGAAAATGGGTGTCATTTCGACTGGAACGCCAACGTTCGAAACGTCGCAAGAGTCCATGACGAGGTGGCGACTGGCAGGGGGAATCTGTGAAAAATCGTCGCGTTATCGTTGTAAGGCGGACGATTACTCCAATCTGTGTATTTTCAAGCAGTGAAAAGGCTATTTTGAGTCCGCGGGTAAACTGGCAAGTTGGTTTGGTTGTTGAGGTGTCGGGTGGGGTATGAATCCTGGATTTGTGCCGGCTCCACACATTTTCCGGCCCAAGGTTGGGGGCTTTGAGCAATTCAGGTTTCCGCCTCCCGACTCGCTTTTCAATTCCGAGCTGGCGATGCCACCTTGGCCATCCTTACGCAGCGCAGCGGTATCCAATGCATCCTGTGGCACTGAGCGAAAGCTCGGTCGCCTCTTCAGGGGCCTCTGAGGGGCCCACCACTGCCTCGTCGGCTTAGCTCGCTTTCCCAAAATCGGTTGATTACAAAGCCTGCCGGCACCTATAGTGGGATTATCCGAAGGAACGCCTACCTTTGTCGCCATCGGCCCCGTTAGAGAG
>JBLFYM010000267.1:0-4434 GCA_047608975.1 Limisphaerales bacterium
CGCCCGGTCGTTGCGCGAAACCCTCGACAATCCCAAGGTCGACCTCTGGGCCGAAGACTATCACTTCCGGGCCGCGTCGGGCGAAGAACTCCTCATCCAGGATCGCGCCTTCATCAGCCGTGACGAAAACGGTGCGGCACGGCGGATCGTGGGCACCATGCGAGACCAGACGCCGATCGTGCAGGAGATGAAGGAACGTGAAGAGTCGGAGCGGGAACTTCAGGAGGCACAGAAACTGGAAAGCCTCGGCGTGCTCGCCGGCGGGATCGCGCACGATTTCAACAACCTGCTTACCGCCATGCTGGGCAACGTAAACATGGTCAGGGATGAGCTCCCCGCCTCCTCGTTACACCAGGAAATGCTCGAAGACGTTGAGAACTCCGCGCTGCGCGCGGCGGATCTCTGCAAGCAGATGTTGGCCTACGCCGGCAAGGGCAGGTATGTGATCGAAGAGGCCGATCTCAGCAAGGTCGTGCGGGACATCGTCCGACTGCTCAAAATTTCAATCAGCAAACACGCCCGGCTCAAGCTGGAACTTGATGCCGATCTGCCCCCGGTGATGGCCGATATCACGCAGATCAATCAGGTAGGAATGAACCTGGTGATCAACGCCTCAGAAGCGATCGGCAGGAGTGGCGGAACCGTCATCATCAAGACCGGCACAATCACGATCGACGCGGCCATCCAACAGACCAATCGCTTTGAACCGGCACCGGAACTGGGAGACTACGTGTATCTTGAAGTCGCCGACGACGGTGCGGGTATGGACGACGCAACGCGCAGTCGGATTTTCGAACCGTTCTACACAACCAAGTTTACCGGCCGTGGTCTGGGCCTCGCGGCCGTCCTTGGAATCATCCGCGGTCATCAAGGCAGCCTCAGCGTGGAAAGCGCACCGGGGAAAGGAACCCGATTCTGCGTCCTGCTTCCCGCCAATCGCGGAAACGCCCCCGCGACTTCGCCGGAACAATCCACGACCACCCCCGCCCCCCGAACACCTGGCGGCGGGCTGATCCTGATCGTGGACGACGAGAATTACGTTCGCACGACCACGCGAAGAATCCTTGAACGGGCCGGCTATGAAATCATCGCCGCCAACGATGGCGAGGAAGGCGTGAAGATCTTCCGTGAACGACACAAGGATTTGAGCCTGATCCTGCTCGACCTCACCATGCCGCAGATGGATGGCGTGGCCGCCTTCGAGGAAATGCAGATTATTTCCCGGCGTGTGCCCGTCGTCTTGATGAGTGGCTACGACGAAAAATCCACCGTCCCCCAGTTCCCCGCCGGCAAGATCGCCGGGTTTGTACAGAAACCGTTTCTCGCCGACGCAATTGTCGAAAAAGTCAGAAGCGCGATCGCGCGGATGGAAGCTGGGTAAACAATTGATGATCCTCACCCTCCCGATCTGGCAGCTTCAATCTGCTCGCTCGCTTTCACGACGACAGTTCATGATTCGAAAATGATCCAGATCCTCTTGTCCCTGTTTTCACGGCAAGGATTGTGGCCAAATCAACCGATGATCTCACGCGCACATCTTTACTTCTGCCTCGCGGCACTGCCGGGTGTCACCTCCACGGTTGGCGCAACTGAAGAATTGCCGGCCCAGGTACGCTCATTTGGCCCGGTCACAACCTCAACCGTCAAAGGCAGCCCCGAACCGCCTCTGCCGTTTAAGGCAGAGCGAATTCATCCGGAGTTCAACGTCAAAGGATTGATCACCGCAAAATGGGAACCCGGAACCGGACAGCTGATCTACACGCATCGAACCAAAGGCAACGTCACCCGCGTGCGCCGGGCCGCGCCGAATTGGAGAAGCACGAATAGCGTGACGCTGCTGGAAACGAATCAGGTCACCTACAGCATCGCGTTCCATCCGGGCTACCTCACGAATGGTTTTCTCTTCACGGGAAGCAAGACGCATTGGCAGGAGCGACCCAATCAAAAGGTCCAGATAGTCCGTCACACGGTTTCGAGAAACAAAGCGCACCTGTTTGATGCGGGATCAGCCACCGTGATTCTGGAATGGCCCTCCAACGGCCACGATGGCGCGGCGATGGCTTTTTCACCGGACGGACTGATGTTCGTCACCACCGGCGACGGAACCAGCGATTCGGACGACAACAACCGCGGGCAAGGCCTGGACCATCTTTTGGCGAAGGTCCTGCGAATCAACGTAGATGTTTCCACCCAGGAGCGGCGCTACGGAATTCCGCCGGACAATCCATTCGTCAATCACCCCGGAGCCCGAGCGGAAACCTGGGCCTATGGATTCAGGAATCCGTGGCGGGCCGCAATCGACCCGACAACCGGGCATCTGTGGGTCACGCAAAACGGACAGGATGTGACCGAGCAGGTGTATCTGGTGCGGCGTGGCGCAAACTATGGTTGGAGCGTGATGGAAGGTTCACGTCCGTTCCGCGCCGAACGTAAACGTGGACCGACACCTATATCCCCTCCCACCGCAGAACACGCGCACCATGAAGCCCGCTCTCTGACCGGCGGAATCGTGTACGGCAGTGACAAGCTTCCCCTGTTAAAAGGTGCCTATATCTACGGAGATTATTCGACCGGTAAAATCTGGGCAATTCGCCACGATGGCAAGAACGTGCTTTGGCATCAGGAGATCGCCGATACGCCCCTGGCAATCACGGGATTCCTGGAATCACCAGACGGAGAACTGTTGATCCTCGACTACCAGACTGGGGGCAACACCGGTCTCTATAGATTGGTAAGGAACGATGCACCCGATCGGTCAGCTGCGTTCCCGCTGCGCCTGAGCGCAAGCGGACTGTTCACCTCGGTCGAAGACCACCAGCTGCGGCCGGAGGTTGTTCCCTATAGCGTCAACGCTGAACTGTGGTCAGACGGCGCCATCAAAGAACGTTACCTGGCCCTGCCGGGCGGCACGGACCAGCGGGCGGGATTTGCAGCCCGTCGCGGTTGGGAATTCCCGAATGGAACGGTTGCCATCAAGTCCTTCGCGCTCGAATTACGTGAGGGGGATGCCAGTTCAAAGCGCTGGATTGAGACGCGTTTTCTCACCCGTCAGAACGATGAATGGACGGGCTATTCTTACGCGTGGAATGCCGCGCAGACCGATGCCTTCCTCGTGGATACCGGAGGGTCTGATCTGGTGTTCGACATCCGCGCAACCAACGGTTTGATCTCGTCCCGCAAGTGGCGTATTCCCGGTCGCGCTGAGTGCATGGTCTGCCACACGCGGGCATCCAAGTATGTTCTCGGTCTGTCCACTTTGCAGCTGAATCGGGATCACGACTACGGAAGGGGCTTCACGACGAATCAACTCGCGCTCTGGCAGCAATTGGACCTGCTGAAACCACTCCGGAAGGGGATTGATCTCGCGACTCAAAGTCGGCTCGGGAACCCACTCGATGCCTCGCAAGATCTGGACCTCCGCGCGCGCTCCTACCTGCAGGCAAATTGCGCGATCTGCCATGTCGATGCCGGCGGAGGAGATTCCCGGTTCAACGTTGAATTCCATCTCAAACTTGACCAGACCCAGCTCCTCGATCAACCCCCAGTCCATGGCGATCTGGGGCTCCCACGAGCAAACCTGATCGTGGCAGGAGATCCGATCCAGTCCCTGCTCTGGCAACGGATGGCACGACGCGGAGCCGGGCAAATGCCTCCGATCGCGACCCATCTTGCGGATCCGGCGGGCTCCGATCTGATTGCCGAATGGATACGTCAGCTAAAATAGTTGAAACGGCGAGCCCTCAGGTTCCGTCCAATTCGACACACAAATGCTTTCATAATGTTGTGCAATACAACATTATGATTGCACGAACCGACAGCTCACATGAATCCCACAAAGAACGAAGTTTTTGGAAAGAATCTGAAAATGCTCCGGGCAGGGCGTTCCCAGAAGGAAATGGCGAATCTCCTGGGGTTCAAAACCTACCAGTCTTACCAACGCTATGAGGCTGGCAATGTCCCGAGCCAGAAGCGTCTTACGGAGATGGCGAGCCGGCTCAACGTGCTGGCCAAAGATCTTCTCTACTCCTCCCTGACGGTCGTTGCCGCGGACAATGTGGAAGTGGCGCGCCTGTCCCGTGAGCCCACGCCCCCCGCGCACGGAATCAACCTCCCTTGGACCGAGGGGAGCCGTCTGGATATTGAGTCTTGGGCTCGCGCTGCGGGCATGCCGGTGGATCAGTTCATCCTCGATTGTGTTCGTACCCACGGCGAAGTGTACGCCGAGCAGATCAATCAAAAACGCGAGGCGCTGCGAACAGACGCTGTCGCCGCACCACATCAGATCTTTTATCAACTCGAGCCGGAATCCGCTGATTCGAACGAATTCACCAGTTCCTACACCAGCGAAGAAACGATCGACCCGCCGCATTTCATCCAGCTCCCGGAGTTGGAACCCATCGCCCCCGCTCAGCAACTCGCCCCCGCTCAGCAACT
>JBLFYM010000268.1:0-4393 GCA_047608975.1 Limisphaerales bacterium
TAATTTTCAGTTTCACCGTGGTCCGGACGGATTCGAACCCAGCGTAAGTCAACCTCTCAGCCGGCGACGTCGAGCCAATGCGCCCCTTTCTCATCGACGTTTCAGTCTCCAAACTTGGACACCGTTCCGTGACAATTGAAGCAGACCTGGTTGTAGATGGTCCTCGCGCGGGAATCCTCCGCCTGCGCAGCGTTGTCTCCAAACGCAAGCGCGAGGCCGGCAATGAGGGGTATGATGGCGAACTGTCTATTCATAAAATAAGATTTCGAATCCTTCGGTTCTGGCGGTCCGTCCTTCAATTGCCGGGTTTTATTGGTGAGCCGTACACATCGAACTCACCATAGAAAGTGTTCCGACTCACCTCCCATAGCAGATAGCGAAACTGGCCAATGTCCCCTTTGGCAGCGGTGATCGAACACGCCTGTTGGGCAGGGCGATCCAGCCTTTCGTTCACCCGGAAAAACTTGTCGCTGTTGACCCGCGCGATTCGCGTCCACCCGGATTCCTTCGGCGGCAGATCGAGATCAGGCAGTTCATCGCCCGCGTATCCGTAGAGCACAAACCGTTGCCGGGCTCGCTCGCGATGCTCCTCGATCTCCTTGTGCTGGTGCCACGAGTAGGAATTGATCAGGCTGATCGAAATCACGCGCCCCAGATCGACCAGGATGGCCCCGCCGGACCTCGATTTGAAGAAAGCGGACTCTCTCGGGGAATCCTGTCGCGATTGTCCAGCGCCATCGACAAGCACGAACTCCGGTCGGCCGGGCCCTGGCTCCCCTCGCGCCACGCGTATTGTCGCATGCCCCGATGCCTGATCCGCATAGTCCTCGGAGCTGGGAGGTTCAATGGTCGGGAAGCGAAAGGTGACAGTTCCGTCGCCCGACTCCATGAGGGCCACGATCTTTCGCTCACCGGGTTCAACGTAAAGGGTCTCACCCGCCTTCAGTCGACGAGACTTCTCGATGCCATCCACCAGGACATCGACCTCGCCTGCGGAAACTTCCAGACGACTGAGCCCATCCGGCGACACCGTCGCCGTGAAGGCCGTGCTGATGTCCACGAACTTCGAATTCGGCGTCACGACCGTGAATCCCTTTGACTCCGGTGTCTCGGCCACCAGGCGCGCCTCGCCCAAAGTCAGAAACACGCTGTTCTCCGTCCGCGTCTCGACGATCGCCGGCCCGATCAGCTTCAGCCTCGCGCCGGTGTTGAAATGCAAATCGGCCGACCCCGCCGACAACTCAATCCGCTGCCCGTTGGCAATGGGGTCGCCGGACTGAACCCGGGTGTTTGAATCCATCCAACGACAATCCAGCAACTCACCGAACCGGGCGACGAGCTGTGGCTGCGCCGGTTTGTTTTGCTCTCCCTTCCACCAAAGACCTCCCGCCAGGATCAACAACGCAGCCGCGGCCGCGGTCGGCGCCCAACGCCGCCACTGAGATCGCGCCGAAACTTCCGGCTGAAACTCAACCAAACTTCCTTTCTCACCCACCGCTCCCGGCAAGGCCCCATCCACCCGCGCACAGGCCAGAAAGTCCGCCCGCAACTGTGGATCCTCCACCATCAACGCCTCTAGCCGCGCGACCTCGTCAGACGTCGCCTGACCACTCAGGTAACGCCCCACCAAATCCATGTGCGCCTCACTTGACTTCACGTCAAACCCTCCTCTTGCTTCAGAGACTTTCGGATGCAATCCGCGAGCGCCATGCGAATGCGGTGAAGCGACTTGTAGAACGACATCGGGGTCCGTCCAGCATCTCGAGCCAGTTCATCAATCCGCACCCCGGGCTCATAGGCGACCTCAACCAATTCACGCTGCGGCTTGGGGAGCTTCTTCAAACAGCTCTGCAAGGCCCGCTCCTCCCGGTTGCTCTGTTCGCCCGCCTCCGCCGCTTCGGACTCCAACATCGAAATCAGATCCTCACTGAACACATGCCGATCCCGCGCCCGGTCGCGCCGAAACGCCAGCGCTTCGAATCTCGCCACCCCAAAGGCCCAGCGGCGAAAATCAGCAGGTGAATCAAGCACCCCGAACTTCCGCCAAAGCACCGCGGCCGTCTCCTGCATCACCTCCCGAGCATCGTCCAGCGTGGGAACAAGCGATCGCACAAACCCACGCAACGCCTCTTCGTTCTCAACGTAGAGACGAAGAAACTGATCGTGATTGTCGCGGTCTACGGGATCCATTCAGAGGTAACTCTCCAGCAAAGGGCGCCATTTGACGGAAATATCTTCGAATTCTTAAAGTGTGGAAGCTGTTACCAAAATCAGAGTATGGGTCACAGGCAATTCCAACGGAGTATCGTCGGTTCACCGGGCAGAAGTCCGAACCGTTCGATGAGCTGAATATTGGACTTAATCCACTTCTTGACAAAGTCCATAATTCAATAAAGTTTTGGCGCCATGTCAGATCCGGCCGAACTCCTTCGCAAACACGGCATGCCCGTTACGGCCCAACGCCTGGCCGTGCTGCGCGCGGTGTCGGGGCGACCGCACGCCAATGCGGACGTGATTGCCGAGGACGTTCGCGCCGATCTCGGCGCCATCTCGCGACAGGCGGTTTACAACGCCCTCGGAACCCTGGCGGAGAAGGGCCTTATCCGGCGCATCCAGCCCGCCGGAGCGTCGGCCCTTTACGAAGATAGGGTCGGCGACAACCACCATCATTTAATCTGTCGCAACTGCAGAAAAACGATCGACGTCGATTGTGCCGTCGGCGACACCCCCTGCTTGACCGCCGCTGACGACTCGGGTTTCCAGATTGATGAGGCTGAGGTGATCTATTGGGGTTATTGTCCCAACTGTCTCGCGGCGAACCCAACGTTGACCGACGGCGGAGGAGGAGAAAAACCCGGCTGACGCTGAATATCACCACAACGCGACCGCATCCCGATCTCATCGGTGTCATCAAAAGCTGGACCCTGCACACCGATGCGTGGGACCGCAATCACGTTCACATCCAGGCAGCGCGCCAAGCCGGATGCCGCATCAGTGTCTATAACAATGGCGTGAACTATCCCGAGAGTGAACCGATTCGCATCCGCCTTTGGCGTTGGCTGCTGAAAAAATACGATGTTGATGGCAGCAACTCCTGGTGGGGCACCGTCTGCTGGCGTAACAAAATGGAAGATCCTTGGCGCAGCGGAATCACCGGCTTCGGCGTGCTGCTCTATCCGCCACGGGACGCTACTGAGCAGGGCCCCATCGAATCTGTCCGTTGGGAGCTGTTCCGCCAAGGACTTCAGGATTACGAATACCTGCATCTCGCGGAAGAACTGGCCGAGAAACTGGAAGCAAAAGGCCATTCGGAAGCCGCCGAACAGGGTCGTGCGGTAATCGGAAACGCGCTCAAGCTGGTGGACCACTGGCCTCGCGTCGGGCCGACCAACGATCGCCCCTACAATCGTGATGTAAACGCCCTCTCTGCCGCACGAAAGGACCTCGCCGAAGCGATCGAAGCGATGCAGTCGGCCGGGGGCGATCAGCTCAGGTGATTGCTGGAAGGGTGAGCAGTTGAAACTGGGGGTAAATCAGACGAAGCAACTCAGGGCGGAGCGGAGCGCGGAATTTATTCCGCTTCAATGTCTTCGTCCACATTGCCAAACGAACTCCCCGGAGCGTTCTGCTTCGCCGAGTTGATGCGGAATGAATTCCGCGCTCCATTCCAATTCTCCCACGTCCGGTGTTTCTGGCATCTTCAAGAGTTCCCATCGGCGGTGCACTGAATCTGTGGGAAAGTTCCAATCTTCTGCTTGGTTTGAAGTGATCAGAGTCCCCAGCACTCATCACTCCACCCCCCACTTTCAATCAGACACACTCGGAGGGGTTCTGAAACTTGAGAATTGACGCGTCATGTCGTCCCCCTACCGCTTTCGAGTCCGCGGCGGTAGCGGGTTGGCAACGCCATCGACTTGTCAGGTCCGTCTCACTCTTTTGCGTGGCGGCCCGAATTCTGGTGGACCATCTGGATCCACTGAGCGTCCGGAGAACTCTTTGAGCAGGTTGCCGTCGTTCAAGCCGCTGAGCATTTCCCACGCTTCAGCAATGAAACGCTCGACCGTTTCGGGCAAGGCTGAAAACGGCACCGTCCAGAACAGTTCGGTGTCTGCGGCAAGCCGCCTGCCGTCGCGAGTCACGGAAGCGGAGCACCAGAGAACAAACTCGGTATCTGGTTGCAACGATTTCGGCATTTTCTCCCAATTGTTCTCCGTCATGGCAATGTCCATGACCCCCTTCAGTCCATTCACGGGTCCATAAATGCTGACATGTGGCCGGCGTCCGCGGCTCTGCGGTGACCAGCCCTTTTCCTTGGCATAACGAAGGACCGTGTCGCGAATGGCAACAATCTGGTTCTTGTACGTCTGCTCCATCTCGACGATTTCTTCAATGG
>JBLFYM010000269.1:0-4169 GCA_047608975.1 Limisphaerales bacterium
TTCAGCCCCGAAGTGGCGGCCCTAGCGACGTATTGTCGTCAAGCCGAGTCAGGGTCGCCTCAGTAAATTGGAAAGTTGAGGTATTGCCGCTGAACGTCTATTCCATCCCCACTGAAAACGATGCGATTATCACGGACAATCTGGCTGGTTCTCTTCGTGTCCGTTTCGTGTGTTTTCACATCCAGCGCCGCCGATGCCGGCCCCGTGCCTGTGCGGGCGGCGGACATAGGCCGAATGATATTTCTGGATACCAGCCTCTCGCAGCCTCCCGGACAGGGTTGTATTTCCTGCCATTTTCCCACCGCCGCGTTTGCTGATCCGCGGCGTGTTTCTCCGGGTGCAGTGTCGGGAAGAGAGGGGACTCGGAATGCCCCTTCGCTGATGTATGCGGCGCTGATTCCCGGTTTGGCGTATGAGGACATTCTCACACCGCAGGGAACGGAGATCTACGCGTGGACCGGTGGGCTGTTCCATGATGGTCGGGCGGCGGATCAGTTTGCCCAGGTGCAAAAGCCGTTCTTCGATCCGAACGAAATGAACCTCAGTAACGAATCCGACCTCGCGGCGCGTCTCCGCAAGGCAGCTTATGCCGACGAACTTCAGCGATGGGTGGGTGGGGACGCTTGGTCAGCTGATCGAAAGCTGAACTTTCATGTCTATCGCGCCTTGGTTGCATTTTTGCGGGCGCCGATGTTTCGACCCTTTGCTGCCCGCATTGACGACTATCTGAACGGTGATACCAGCGCACTGACGGTGGCCGAAAAGCGTGGCTTGAAGGTTTTTCGCGACGACGGCCGCTGTGTTGATTGCCATTTACTCACCCCCGACAGTTGGCCGAAGCCGCTGCTGAGTGATTTTGGATACGACAATCTGGGCGTGCCTTCACGAGGCGCGAAAGATCCCGGGCTGGGAGCGCGCAAGGGTTCGGAGGAAATGGGGAAGTTTCGCGCGCCATCGCTCCGGAATATCGAACTCACCGCGCCCTATATGCACAACGGATCCATTGCGACGTTGCGGGAGGTCATGGAGTTCTACAACAAGCGCGATCTCGAGCCCGAACGTTGGGGGGCAACCGATTACCCAGAGACGGTGAACAAGGAGGATATGGGGGACCTGGGATTGACCGATCAACAGGTAGCGGATCTCACCACCCTGATGGCCGCATTCACCGACCGCACCCTGCTGAAGCTAAATCAGGGAAACAAGTTTCCCACCGTGCCAGCCGGAACGCCGACCTCAAAAGAGAAACGACTCGCTTTCCCGGGCTGGACCCACCGCTTGCATCCCGATTTCCGGGAAGCTGCGGAGTCAAAGTTCGAATGACCGACCAACGATAGTTGCCCAGCTGAAAAGGTTCGCTTATCTGATTATCTGCTACGGTGAACTGTGATTGATCCCTTAGTTTCCCAGCGCTTCACTCCAGATCTCAGGTTGTATGCAGCCATACTGAAGGGAGCCTCAATCGTTGGCTTGCTCATGCGTTGGAATGATGTGGAGCCGGTTGTTTGTAGAATTGTCTTCCCGTCATTGCTCAAGTGCAAATTGCTCTGCTTTTGGAAGCGCATTATGGAAAATCTCATTTCTGGGAGATGTAAAAGAATCAGGTTTGAGTCGGTTTGAAAAATGACTTTATTGTCGCCGCTTCGGCCAAAGTAGCTCACTTGGTGATCTGAGTCGGCTGCTGTGAGCTGAAAACTCCTCGTTCTTTCGCCGTGAGTGCCGATGGTATCCAACCAGTGACTGGGCGTTTTGGTGGACAAGTCAAACGGTGACGTGATCAGCTGTGAATATCGGATGACATGATCGGGCATTATTACCCAACCGATCTGTGACCCGACTCGCTGTTTCATCGACAGCCTGCGCGCAAATTCATTCTTCTTGTTGTAAATCCAGACATTGTCGCGGTGCTTGGTTTTGAACGGAAGTAGGCACTGGTTCTGAAAACTGTGCGCACTGGTGTTTGCTGAATAAAGTCCGATGGCGTGACCGGTATAGCCTTCCTGTGATGGTAAGTAGGCCCATTCGCCGTTCTTTACTGTTCCCAAACCGTCTGGATGCCGCACGAGTGCTATTTCCCCGGCTATGCCGAGCACTGCGCCGCCTCCGCCGTTCAGGAAAGTTCCTGTCATTGGATCGATCCGAAACCAATCGGCAAAGGCTCCGGCGACGGTACAGCCAGCGACCGAACTGGCATTGCGAAAAATCAGAATTTTGAGATCATGAACTGGCGGTAGTTGGTAAGAGTATGAATTTGGGGTTTGATGCACCCACTCAGGCACGTTCTTCCTGTTGGGGACCTTTTGCTCAGGGATCTCAATCAGGTTGCGGGACCAAATCGGTGTTCCGTCCTCAACCCTTCGTTTCTCCAGTCGGTCGCCGACGATAAGATAAAGATTTCCAACAGGGTCTTTGAATGCATTTCCGGCATGACCGGGACTCTTGGTTGTCCATAAAATACGACCCGTATCGGTGGAGATGCAGTGTATCGAAGAGTTTGTGTTCCCGCTTGCGAGGGGGGCAACTATCAGATGTTGCCCATCCAAATAAGGCACATGCAGGTGGAGGAAACCATCCGAGAACAGCTGAGCCTTTGCTGAAATGCCCAGGGTAAGGAAGACGAGCCAAATGCACTTAGTGACCGATTCCAAGCTGCGAGCCATGTCAATTGGATTTGGGATGCTACGCCTGATCATTTCTTTCACCTTAGGATAGACCCTGATGGGGAAATAATCCTCCCAGCGATTTTCATTCTCCGCACAACCCCCTCCGGCTGTGCGAAAAGGGGTTTTGAATTTCTACCGGCTGACAAGACCTACGGACTCAGCTTTTGCTTGAGCATTTTCACAACCGCGCCTGGATTCGCCTTTTTGCCGCTGAGCTTCATCACGTGACCCATGATGCGATTGACCGCGGCATCTTTGCCGTTGCGGACATCTTCGGCGGGACCCGGATTTGCGGCGATGGCCGCTTCGCACCAGGCATCCAGTTGTCCTTCGTCGCTTTCTTGGATGAGGCCTTTGTCTTCGACGATCTTCTTTGGGGATCCGCCATTGGCGAACATTTCCGCGAACGCGTCCTGGGCGTTTTGGCTGCTGATTTTGCCGGAATCGATCAGTTCGATCAGTTCTGCGATTCCGGTGGGTTCGAACTTGAGTTCGTCCAGTCCGATCTCGGCTTCGGCCAGTTTTGCGCGGAGGTTGTTGATGACGAAGTTGGCGATGCCTTTGGGATTCTTCGATTCCTTGGCGACGCCTTCGAAATAGTTGCCCAACGCGACGTCGTTCTTGAACGTTTCGGCATCGCCCACGGGAATGCCGTAGTCCTGCACGAAACGTTGTTTGCGGGCGAGCGGAAGTTCCACGACGCGCGTTCGAACATCGGCGAGCCAATCTTCCTGCGGTTCGAGGGGCATGAGATCGGGGCAGGGGAAATAGCGGTAATCGTGTGCGTTTTCCTTGCTGCGCATTTCTTCCGTGATCTCCGCGACATCGTCCCAACGGCGCGTGGACTGGGGAATCGTGCCGCCGTTGCTGACTACCTCGACCTGGCGTTCGATCTCGTGTTCCAGCGCCTTGCGAGCGCCGCTGAACGTGTTCATGTTCTTGATCTCGATTTTCGAACCGAGTTCGGTCTGCCCTTTGGGACGCACGCTGATGTTCACGTCACAGCGGACCATTCCCTTCTCCATATCGCAGTCGCTCACGCCGCCATACACGAGAATGTCCTTGAGGGCATTCAGGTAGGCATAGGCCATATCGGCGCTGGTAATCTCGGCTTCGGTAACGATTTCGAGCAGGGGCACACCGCCACGGTTGAAGTCCACGCCGCTGTGTTTGTCAAAATGGGTGCTCTTGCCGACGTCTTCTTCCAGGTGAGCCCGATCGAGATTGACCCGCTTGATGCCGCCTTCGAATTCGAACTCCACATAGCCTCCAACGTTCGAGGGCAGGGCGAACTGCGAGATCTGGTAATCCTTGGCGGCGTCCGGATAGAAGTAGTTCTTGCGATCAAACTTTGCGCGGGCAGGGATATCGCAATTGAGTAACATCCCGGCGAGCGCCGTCTGTTTGAGGGCCTCTTCATTCGGCACCGGAAGCGATCCGGGCATTCCCAGGCAGACCGGGCAAACGTTCGTGTTGGGATCCGAACCGTATTGGTTCGGACAACCG
>JBLFYM010000270.1:0-3999 GCA_047608975.1 Limisphaerales bacterium
TGAACTTTATCGAGCGCCGCTGGTGTTGTTCTATCTCGAAGAACTCTCGTATGCCGAAATTGCCATTACGCTGGATGTGCCCATCGGCACCGTGATGAGTCGCCTTTCCCGCGGGAAGGCGCAGTTGCGCAAGTTGCTTTCCGTGGTGAGTCTGAAAGAGCAGAAGAAAAAAGTCGTGGAAATTCCTCGCGACGAGTTCCGCCGGTCACGTCATGGATAACGAAGCAGCAAAATTTATTCTGCAAGCCTACCGGCCGCACGGTCAGGATGCCGATGATCCCAAGATGGCCGAAGCCATCGAGCAATCTCGTCGCGATCCGGATCTGGGACGTTGGTTGGACGAGGAACAGGCGTTCGACAAGGAGGTCAGCGCAAAGATTCGTTCCGTGCCCGTCCCCGCTGGCCTTCGCGAAACCATCATTGCCGGGGCCACGGTGATACCCACCCGCAGCTGGTGGCGACAACCCTCGGCCTGGGCAGTGGCCGCAGCGATCGTCGTGCTCAGCGCGCTGATGTTTCTGACCCCCGGGGCGAACCACGAGGCCTTTGCAGCCGAGTATGTCGCGGGGCTGACGGAGCTTGATCACAAGGATCACGAGGTCAAATCGCTGTGTCAGTGGTTGGCCGAGAACAACGGCCACTGCAATCTGAACATACCTGCGACGCTTCGGGGGATGATTTCGGTCGGTTGCCGGGTGGCCGACTGGAACGGCCGGAAATTTTCACTCATCTGTTTTCGGGCCCCCACAGGTGATCTCCAACCGGTGGTGCATCTGCTGGTTTTTGATTCGAACGAGCTGCCGGAACTGCCGTCGGTCGCCGCCCCCAGAGTCACGCAGCGGGGTGTCTGGGCCATTGCAAGCTGGACGGACGGGGAGCGGAGTTACATCGTGGCGCGCGTGGGTGATGAAGAATCTGTCCGCAGCATTCTCTAGTTGTCCGAGTTGGAATTTCAGTTGTTATGCCGAGTGTCGAAAAATCAGTCAAAGACCGTTACGCCGCCGCCGCCCAAGCTCAGGAGGCGGCTCTGTGTTGCCCGGTTGAATACAATCGTGAGTATCTGAAAGTCATTCCTGAAGAAGTGATCGAGCGGGACTATGGCTGTGGTGATCCAAGCCAGCACCTTCATCCCGGTGAAACCGTGCTGGATCTCGGCAGCGGTACCGGAAAGATCTGTTTCATCGCTTCGCAGGTGGTCGGTCCCGAAGGCCGGGTGATTGGCGTGGACATGACGGATGACATGTTGGACGTGGCCCGACGCAATGCGCCGGTGGTGGCGGAGCGCATCGGTTACGCCAACGTCGAGTTTCGCAAGGGCCGCATTCAGGATCTGGGTTTGGATCTCGAACGGCTGCAGGCAGATCTGACGGACAACCCGATCGCGGATGCCAATTCCTTTCTGGCCGCCCAAGAGCGCGCCGACGATCTGCGGGTCAAATATCCGCTGGTTGCCAATGACAGCATTGATGTCGTGGTTTCGAACTGTGTGCTCAATCTCGTCGGAGGGCGTGAGAAGGGGCAGTTGTTTGAGGAACTCTTCCGGGTGCTTCGCAACGGCGGGCGAGCGGTGATTTCCGACATTGTCAGCGACGAAGATATCCCGGAGGACATGGCGGACGATCCGATCCTCTGGAGCGGTTGCATTTCGGGGGCCTATCGCGAAGACACTTTTCTGAAGGCCTTTGAAGATGCGGGCTTCTGCGGGATTCGCATTCTGAAGCGGGACACCGATCCCTGGCAGACCGTTCAGGGCATCGAGTTCCGGTCGGTGACGGTGGAGGCCTTCAAAGGCAACCAGGGCCAGTCCCTTGAGCGGAACCAGGCGGTGATCTACAAGGGCCCGTTTAGGAAGGTGTTGGACGACGATGGTCATGCGATGGAGCGTGGGCAACGCTACGCCGTCTGTGACAAGACGTACAAGCTCTACCAACAGGCTCCCTATGCGGACGATTTTGAATTCATCGAGCCGCGCGAGGCCATCCCCTTGGCAGATGCTCAGCCCTACGAATGCCGGGAGGGCGAACTTCGCCACCCGCGCGAATCGAAAGGCTTGGCATACGATGCGACCACGGAAGCATCGTCCTGCGAGACCGGCGAGACCGGCGATTGCTGCTGAACGAGCAGTAGCACCGACCGGCGGGTTCTCTGCTTAGGTCCATACAGGCTTCTGGCTCCCAAAATCCATGGTGCCAGAACTGCGCGCCGACGGTGTCCGCCATTATGAGGCAATGGAACCAAACCGCTGATCCGGGGTGTTTCACACGCTCGGATGAGTCGCGGCTTGACGATGGCCTGCCCCGGTCAGGCTTCGCCGGACTTGGGCCAGATATGGAGGAAGGTGTCTTTGGTGCCAATGACCGGAGTTCCCGTGCCCGTAAACATTTGATCAACCCCCTTCTTGAAGGAAGACAGACCGTGGGTTCCGAATTCCAGATACAGCCCCTCGGGCACCACATCGAACTTCCAGTGATCGGGGTCCAGGGCCGGATCAAAGAAGAGCACCAATTGATGGAGCATCTTGCCGGGGTGTCCCTCCTCTTCTGGCAAAACCACGCCATACTCTTCGGTGACGGTGGTGATGGACTTGATTGTGGGAGAGGTGCTGGATTCCAGAAAACTCAGATAGGCCAGCAGATCGACGCTGGCGCTGGCGTCCGCCGTGAAATGGTAGTTTGTCCCTTCCGCCGTCGATGCCGGATAATGCCAGAGCGTGACGTGGCCCCGGATTGGAAAATCCGGGGATGAGGCCCGGACCTGACAGGAACCCTTGCTGACGCCGTCCGCGACCCCGAATTCTTGGGCGTAACTGACAAAGGAGACATCCGGCCCCGTGTTGAGGCGGGTCAGTATCTGCTTCATGGGGCGGGCGATCGATCCGTCCGAGAACTTCACCTCGAGATTGATATGAATCATCGGATCCGCCGGATCACCGTACCACTCGCCACCGCCGTTCCGACGCAACACCTCACCGAGATAGGCACCCATGGCAAAGCATCGGCCGGCCAGATCGTCCGCGAAGATATCTTTGTAGCCGGGGGTCTCGGCATGGACTTTCTCCACGAAGCAACGGTCCAATTCGACGAGACTCTCCACCGAGAAATCTGCGGCATAGCCCAAGGCCACCATCGATTCAGCCTCGCTTTCTGCAGATTCACCGATGTCAGGATGGGAACTTGACTCCTCAAGTCCGATCGCATCAGCTGAGGTCTCATCCTCTTCGGGCTCTCCGGCATAACCGGTCGTGCGATCCCAAATGATGTAATCAAGAGCGTAGGTAGAAACGAATTCGCGGTTCATAACTCGTGGTTGATTGTGTCGAATTTAGCCGACGTCCGAGCCCGATGCAACTGCACATAGACAGTGGATACAGGTTCAGATTTCTCGACACTCATGGGGTTTTCCGTTTGTTTAGACGCATGAACATCAAATCTCTCGCCCTCTCAGCAGCTGTTTCCTCCGCTCTGTTCCTGTTCGGCTGCGGCGAATCACCATCCGATTCACCGGCCCATGCGCACGACCATCCGCATGATCACGGGCACGAGCACGTCGCTCCCCACGGCGGTACGGCGGTTGTAATCGGCGACGAGGCGTATCATGTTGAATTTGTCCATGATCCGTCGGAAGGCCTGCTCGACGCGTTTGTGTTGGACGGGCACATGGAGGATTTCATCCGCATCAAGGCGGATTCATTCACGGTGCAGGCGACCCTCGGAGAAAAAGCGGAGGAACTGAAATTCCTCGCCAAAGCCAGCGCGGGGACCGGTGAGACCGTGGGAGATACTTCCCAGTTCACCGCTACGGCTGAGTGGCTCAAGACGGCGACTAACTTCGACGCGGTGATTTCTCTGCTTGATGTGAACGGGACCAGTTTTACGAATGTGAATTTCAATTTCCCGGACGGCAACGAATAGCCCGTCACCGGTTTCCCGTCTTCAGACATTCCCAGGGAATCGTGAGCGAGCAGAGAAATCAATCCACCGCCGCGATCCGCTGGGTTCT
>JBLFYM010000271.1:0-3988 GCA_047608975.1 Limisphaerales bacterium
GATGCCCCTGAGTTGCGACAACGCGGCCAAATGTTTCAGTCCCAAGTCAGTGATTGGGGTGTTGGTGAGGCTCAGGGAGTCCAGTTGAACCATTCCGGCAATGGCCGCGAGATCGTCATCGGGAATGCAAGTGTCCGAGAGTTTGAGTTCGGTGACAGCAGACAGCTTCGCAGCGTGATCCAAAGCGGTGATCCGCGTACCTGACAGATCCAATTCCGCGAGCGCGGGCAATTTGGCGAGATGTTCCAGTCCAGGGCCGATCACCTGTGTGCGTGAAAGGTTCAACTCCGTCAGTCGGGTCAGTTTGGCGAGGTGAGACAGGCTATCATCGGTTACCGCTGTGTTCGCCAGATTGAGGCGTTCGATGGTGGAGAGCTGGCTGAGACCCTCCAAGTGTTCGTCGCTGATCAGAGTATCGTCGAGCTCAAGCTCCTCCAATTTGGCAACGCCTTTCAGGTCCGCCAAACCGGTTCCCGTGATAGCGCAGCCAGTTAACGTGATGCCCCGGAGTTTTGGTATCTGTATCAATTGCGACAATCCCCGGTCGGTCACTTTGGTGCCGCTCAACTCGAGGAACTCGAGATTTGTTGCGACAGTAAGACTGTCCAATCCCACATCGCTGACATCGGTGTTGGCTAGATTCAAGGAGATGCAATTGCCCAAACCCCATAGTTGGCCCAATCCGGCGTCAGTGATGGGATCCGGATTCATCGCACGTACCGGCTTCAATTGACATGCATACTCGAGACCGTATTTCGTCCGGGTTTCCAACTCATTCCAGATCCACTGCAAAGCGCGCAGGTTGTCGCCTGCCGCCAGTTTCTGATCAAACGCCCTGGCAAGTTTTATCAGCTCATGTCGGGACTCACCGTCCCAAGGCGCCAGATTGCACCATGCTGTTCCCGTCCAACCGACTGCGGTGTCCCAGTTCTCGGGAGTGACGTTGTGCGGCCGCTGGGACTTGAGTGCTTTGATCTTTGCATGAACGCCGCGCACAGTGTTGGCGGACACTTTCGCTTTGTAGATCGCCGGCCCGAACCAGCCCACTGGAACCACAAGGAGGGTCACTAAACCAACGATGACGATCTTCTTTAGCCTTTTCAGTTTCCCCATGGCTTGTCTCCGCAGAGGCACAATAGACCTTTCCATCCTGCCCGCCATCAAATTCAGCCGCGTTCCAAGACGCTGTCGCACTGACCAGTGCCCGGTGAAATTCGAAAGCCTTACCCTTCGCCACTCACCTTCGCGAGGTGATTGTGGAGTGGTTGGAACCACGTCGTGTACCGCGAAAGGATGGGCAGGCCGATCTTGATCGTGCGGACACGGCTGTCCTGCCACACGCCTCCGAGGATGTGGCAGTTACCCTGACCCAGACGCGTATGCTCTTCCGTGCGCGTGTCGCGATCGCTGCGCCAGAGTTGGACGGGGGAGGCGCCCATTGAGAGCACTGCGCAATATTCGTCAGTGGCGTAGAAGAGCAGTTCGTCGGTCACATCACTCCGACTGGGTTTGATCTTCACATCGCGATAGGCAAGCCGCAGTTTTTCGGTGGACTCCAAAGTTGCGGTAAGCGCCGTCGCGGCGTCCGCATTGAGTTGAGCTTCCGGATGACTGACCACCAAGGTTCGGCTCAGGCGTTCGATCAGGGCATCGTCGTGCGTGGTCAGAACGAGTTTCGTGTCTTGGCGGAGAAAGTGCGCGACCTCTTCGATGAGGTGCCGCGTATTCGGCAGATAGGGCGGAACTTCAACTGCCAACGCCGTGAGATCCTGTAGGAACTGCGTGGTCGCCGGGGACTTGGGATCCAGATCGGGCGGCTCGAAGTAAAATGGTGGATCGTGCTGCGTTGCCACCAGCCACTGTGAGCGTTCGACCGGGTCCATCGCGGAAAGGGTTTTGGTCGGCGTCAACAGGTCGACCAGGCGGGTTGGGTCGCATTGCCGGGTATCAACGAGGAAACTCGCGAGCGAACGGGCTGCCTGGAGAATGCTTTCCTGCTCCGAACGTTCCGCCGCCTGCCGGCTGTCCAGCTTGAGCTTCACGTTCAGGCGCTGTTCCAGCCCCGCTTTCCAACCGTTGACCAATTCCTCGGTCCGACCGTGGATGTCTTCGTGAAAAATCAATTCGAGTCGTTGGGCGATCTGACTGCGCTCGGCCGCTGGCAGGACTGAAGAATCATACTGATCCGGCGAGGCACTTTGGTGAGACGCCAGGCAGCGGTAGAGGAAGATCCGATCATACTCGCTGCGCAGCGTCAGGCGGCCGATTTCCTTGAGACCCCGGCGCAGACTTTCGCGGGAAGCGGGGAAGATCTGGATCAGCTCAACCACTTCGATGGCGTAGTACCAGTTCGGATCCCGATGCCGGAAATCGCCGCCGTAGATGCCGGCCACTTCATAGCCGATCACCCGGATCAGGTTGTGAAGAAAGGTCAGGGCCTGGCGTTCGAGGAGGTTTGTGGTGAGAGCTTGGGCCCCTCTCTGGCCCAATGTTCCCAACATAAACCACGCCCCCAGAGTGACGGGGCTGGCACCCATTGCAAATCGGCCCAGGTAGTAGGCGGTATCAACATACGGTTTGTAGGGTTCAAATTTTTTGTAAACGCCGTAGGCCTGCACACCTTTGCGCACGTATTCGTAGATTCTTTGCAGCGAATACTCCTTCACGTCGAGCGGCAGCTGCTCCAGCACGACGAGGAACTGCAGACTGGATCGGCTGGCGGCATGAAGGATCTGAGCAACGCTGGTTTCGAGCAGCGGCTCCACGGATTCCGGCTGATAAATCTGGGCGATCCGCCGCACGAGTTCCGTCGCTTCATCGCGAATGAGCGGGAACTGCACCTGGCCACCGACGGAGTACTCGTTGGCCAACACCCGATCAAAGACGCGCTGGGATTCCTTTTCCAGCAAGGCGAGAAGTTCCTTGTCCTGGGCCGCAACCTCGGTGGTCGATTCCGAGATTTCCTCATCGGCGGACAGATTCACCGGTTGGGGGAACTCCATCCATTCGTGGAAGGTCTTGAGCCGTTCCGTCAGTTCCCGATCGCGAACTTCAATCTGCTCCGCCATCCGGGTGAGTTCAGCCTTCACCTCGCCGAGCTCGTCCGCGGGCGTATCTCCCCGCGCGGCTTCAGCGAGCAAAGCCGAGGACGCCCGGGCCGATTCGACGGCGGAATCCGTCCGGGTCGCGAGCCGATGAAGGGACGTGACGCCCAGCATCAGCGCACCGGCCGCAACCTGAATTCCCCAGAACGCGTTCCCTAGCAACTCCCGTTGACGCCACAGCAGAAACTCCAACACGACAAACACGCAGCTGATCAGAAGAATGATCCAAGTCGCGGCAAGTTTTCTGGCGGGGCGTTCGCTCATGAGTGCAGGTGCGGCGATCCTAACGACGACTTTGCACGAGGAGAAGCTTCGGGAGTGCCGGGGCCCGATCAT
Organism: Limisphaerales bacterium; assembly: GCA_047608975.1. Lineage (GTDB taxonomy): Bacteria > Verrucomicrobiota > Verrucomicrobiia > Limisphaerales > JAYPXF01. The sequence goes on from JBLFYM010000271.1 coordinate 3,441, forward strand.
CAAACCCACTTTCCCATTTCCGGGTGGCCGCCGCTTCCATTTCTCCGATCCGAACGGAAACGAGCCCGCCATTTGCCCAGACACCGACGCGCCCTGAGATTGCCGCGCCGTTGCTAGCGCTTCGGGTTCGCGTACCAGACCACGTTCTTGCTCCGTTGCCCGGCGATGAGCAGATCGAGGTCTTTGTCTCCATCCATATCCACTGCGCGGATGTCGTAGGCCGCCTGGTTGTTCGCCACCACATGGATGCGAAATTTGCCCTTGCCGTTGTTCTCATACCACGCGACTTGCTCGCTGCCGTAGCCGCAGGTTGCGGCGTCGATGTCGCCGTCCCCGTCCATGTCGACAACCTGCAGACAGTGCGGAAACTCGATATCGGAATGGATCTTGCGAATCCGCCAGTCCGGCGCTTCAAACCAGATGACCCCGAGACCATGACCGCGTGAGGCGACGAAGTCCGTCAGCCCGTCACCGTTGACGTCCGCCTGTTGAATATTGGTTGCGCCCGGATGTCGGCCGGGCAGTTTGTGCTTCTTGAAGGGCTTGGT
>JBLFYM010000272.1:0-3925 GCA_047608975.1 Limisphaerales bacterium
TGTTGCAATGGCCACCAGATGAGCGTCGTTTGGCAGCAATCCAACATTGAAACGGAACGTGCCCTTCACCACCGCCGCGCCGGACTTGAAACTGCGTTTACCCACGGAGATCCCATTCGCAAACAGTTCGACATGATCCGCTCTCACCCACGAGGGACCGTGAACCTCGACAATCGCGGTCAGTGCTTTGCCTCGCTGTTGCACCGTATCGCCGGCGGACTTTCCATCAACGTCGATCTTGGCCAACAGTCCGAAACTGACGGACGCCCGGCCCTGCAGCAGGCTTTCACAGACTTCTTCCACGTTGATGTTCCCCGGATCCCGATCATCCGCTTGCAGATAGGTACAGGCCTGCCCGAGAATGAAGCGGCTCACATCGTGAGTATCACTCGCCCCCAGTCCGGTGATGCGCTCGCCGCGATTGAGCAGCGCGAACCAATCCCGAAACAACGCCATGATGTCCGACTGCATGGCGGCCGAGGTGACGACCTCCATGCCATCGAACCCGATTCCCATACGACTCTTCCCGCTCACGCGATCAAAGTTATTCGTGCTCATGGGGCTGAAGCCACTGTGCACGTTTCGGGGATGATTCAACGCGACCACCCTCACCCCGGGCGTGCGGCGGATGTCTTTCAGCAAGGCGGACCAGTTGGTCTGCTTGTAATTTGGGACGGGCGATTCCAGCGACACCGGAAACGCGTTCAAATGCCCGATCTTCGTGGTCACTTCATTCCCCACCACCGCAGTCATCGCGTGATGCACGCCGAGCTTCCGGGCGGGAGCCTCAAAATCGGTGTGATGATTGTGATCGGTGGAAATCGCGACATCGATTCCTTCGCCAACGACGGTGAGCAGGCGTTCATCGACCGATGAATCACCATGTCCGCTGAACGTAAGCGTATGAATGTGCGTATCCACCGACACCCACCCCGTCGTATCCACCTCCCGCACCACGCGAAGTTTACGTTTCAACGTCTTTCCCGCCGCGATCTGAATCGTCTTGCGATCGATTCCAAACTCGAAACCCCGCGATCCGTAGATCGTGTAATTGCCCTCGCGGAGTCCGATCCGCACCTTGCCATTCCCGGTGTAGACCACCCCCGGCCGCGCCGCAGCCGTAATCGGCTTCGCTGATGCACCCGGCACGACCAACGCAGCCTGAGCGCCGTTCTCATCGGCGATGGTGATTCGGCCGGGCCCGGAAACGCCATCGCCATCGACGAGATCCACTTCCAGCCACCCTTCCGCAACAGCTGTCTTCGGAGGCCCATCAAGCACGGTAATCGGCCCCACATCGATATCATCGACCTGTTTTGGTGCACGAACGGAAATACGGTTCTTGCCAGCGCGAAATGCCTTGGGTGGAACTTCAAGGATATGAACCAGCTTGGTCTGGGAGCGGCTCAAATTCCCCAGACGCTTTCCATTCAGGTAAACCGACCACCCCTGCTTCACCCCCTCCTGCTGTATCAGCAGAGTCCGCGGATCGGAATTCGCCGTTGCAGCGAAATCCAAATGCAACTCACGGCCATGGGGTTTCCTACCAATGTTCTCCTCCCATTCTGGAAATCCAGCCGTCCCCAGAAAATAGGTTTGAGAGTCAATCACACGGCCCGCCGCATGAATCTGAGTTCCCAGCACGAGGCAAGCGAACCCGCTGGCAATGCGCCAAAATCGAAAGGTGAACATGGGCGAAAGCTACAGCAAGAAGCCTTCAGGTCGACTCGTTTAATCCGGTTCCTACAGCGCTTGACCCGATCCTGCCCCCTGTGTATCACTCCCCAACTTCACCATAAAAACTGTTTCCAATTCACATGCTACGTAACCTCATCCCATTCGCTTTCGCCGTCGCGCTCATCGCTGGCGCCACCTCAACCACCACAGCTGCTGACAAGCCCGTGCCGTTCGGAAAGACCAAGAACGGGAAGACGGCGCAGCTCCACACGCTGAAAAACTCGAAGGGCATGATCGCCAAGATCAGCACGCTGGGGGCAACACTCGTGCAACTGCATGTGCCGGACAAGAACGGCAAATTCGAAGACGTCATTCTCGGCTGGGATGACGCCAGCGGATATCAGGGGGAAGACAATCAATACTTCGGCTGCACCACTGGCCGAGTATGCAATCGCATTGCCAAAGGCAAGTTCACGGTCGACGGCAAAGAATACTCCGTGGCCATCAACAACGATCCCAATCATCTGCACGGCGGAGTCGAGCGCAGTCTCGACAAGGTGATCTGGAAGGCCAAGGCATTCAAACCGAAGAGCGGCGCTGCGGGTATCCGTTTCAACTACACGAGTCCCGACGGCGAGGAAGGCTATCCCGGCAAGTTGAGCATCACGGTCAGCTACGTCATCACCGATGAGAATATCTTACGCATCTCCTACCAGGCGAAGACGGACAAAGCCACGCCTGTGAACCTCACCAATCACGCCTACTTCAACCTCGGCGGCGCGGGTTCAAAAACGATACTCGATCACACTCTCCGACTGTATTGCGACAAATACACCCCGGTGGATGACACCCTTATCCCCACCGGAAAAATTGCTCCGGTCAAAGGAACAGAACTTGATTTCACGAAAGCCACCCGGATTGGCAAGCGCATCAAAACCCTGATCGATACCCCCACCATCGGCTACGATCACAACTTCGTCATCAACCGGAAGAAGGATCAGAATTTTGCTCCCGCCGCAGTCCTGCGTGATCCGAAATCGGGTCGAATCCTGACCGTCCGCACGACCGAACCCGGCATCCAGTTCTACTCCGGCAATTTCCTGAAGGGGCAAATGGGCAAGAACGGAAAGACCTACGCCCACCAAAGCGCGCTCTGCCTGGAAACCCAGCACTATCCTGATTCCGTGAATCAACCGAAGTTCCCCACCACGATTCTGAAACCCGGCGAGATTTACACCAGCTCCACCGCCTACGTCTTCACCGCGAAGTAATTCTTCAGGTTTCCCATCCAAAGGCGCGCCACTCGGCGCGTCTTTTCTGTTTCGCAACTGCTGTGTAGCGAAGTCCCCCATTACCGCCGGTGCCGAATTGCGTAGAGTCAAACGCTGGAGTTCCGCGGGGACCAGTGCACGCTGTTTGTAGTGAGCGGGGAAACACCATTCGATCTGCTTAAGAGATTCGATCGCGTCCAATGTGGGCTCAGGCGTGTCTGGAAGTCTTCCTGGTTTCGTTGGATGGGCGTTTGGGCAGGACGTTACTTTGTAGGGGCCCAGTTCAGGCCTTACCGGCACTTCCTGGTTGGCACCGACTGAAGTGATTATGCGGGTTTTGATTTGGATCCCTATTGCCTATGTATCGTTCCGAATATGGTGGTTCGGCTGCCGGGTGCGGAATGATTCGAAACTTCCTCATGTGGCCCGTCTTTGTTTTCGAATTGGGATACGCCCACATTCTGGAAACTGGCGATATCAGCATGAATTGGGATAGCCGACGGGCTGAATTCAACAGGCACGCACAGCGCGACAAACTCGGGGGATCCACCGGCACCGCACCTGGCCAAATCTAAACCACCATTCCTACAGGCGCAAAATGCGGACGACCGGATCGGATCACTTTTTCCGTGTCAGGCCCGTTGGCGCTCATTAGGGTCCGCCGCGGTTATGGCAACGATTCAACCTTTTGCAGCTCTCCGTCCCCAACCTGAACTGGCAGCGCAAGTCTGCGAACTGCCTTATGACGTGATGTCCTCGGATGAGGCCCGCCAGGTGGCTGAAGGAAACGCGCTGAGCTTCCTGCACGTCAGTAAACCCGAGATTGATCTCCCGGTAGGCACCGACGTGCATTCGGACGAGGTTTACGCCAAGGGCTCCGAGAATCTCCAGAAACTGATCGCCGATGGCGTGCTCTTTCAGGAGGATAAACCCTGCTACTATCTCTATCGCCAGATCATGAACGGGCACGCACAGAT
>JBLFYM010000273.1:0-3924 GCA_047608975.1 Limisphaerales bacterium
TTTGCGGAGCATCGGGATCTATTTGGGGCGAAGAGGAAGTCGGGGGCCCGCTCCTTGCGGGGTGTCGGAGGCGCCTTGGGATCGCTCATGTCGGCGCGCGATCTTCAGGTCGCGCCGATCTCCTGAGCCAGTGCGAGCTTTGTTCGACTCCTTCCTGCGGCGAAGTTGGGACAAGCCCTCCTTGCAAGGAGTCAAAGCTCGATGAACTTGGGGAACCTACAAAGCGTGAACTCCAACGGGCAACCGGCTCGCACTGTGAAAGATCGGCGTAGTCAGCACCTCGGGACTGTGCTCAAATTCGCTATTCCATGAGTCTGTCGATTCTCAATCCGACACGCATCACCCTCCTTTTGGTGATATGGATGGCGCATGCTTCCCACGCAGACGATCGCGCTGAGGTTCAATTTTTCGAATCCAAGATTCGGCCTGTTCTGGCGGCGAAGTGTTATTCCTGCCACTCCGCCAAGGCGGATAGGATCAAGGGGGATTATCTGCTGGATACGCGCGATGGCATTCGCAAAGGGGGCGCATCGAAACGGGATGCGGTGATTCCCGGGGATGTGGAGGGCAGTCAATTGATCGAGGCGATCCGCTACGGAAACAAAAAACTCCAGATGCCGCCCGACTCAAAGCTTTCCGGCTCAGTCATTGCCGACTTGGAGAAATGGATTGCGATGGGAGCTGCCGATCCTCGCGACGGAGTGTCCAGGCTTCCGCGAGAAGTTGTCGCCGAAAATCACTGGGCCTGGAAACGGCCGATCCGTCAATCGCCCCCAAAGGTAAAAGATCAGGATTGGGCGAGGGACCCGATCGATCAGTTTGTGTTGGCGAAGCTGGAGGCCAATGGCATGGCTCCCAGCAGCGACGTCGATCGCCGAACTTTGATTCGCCGGGTCACGCTGGAGTTGACCGGGCTTCCGCCCACCATCGAAGCGATCTCGTATTTTCTGAATGACACCTCTGCAACCAGAATTGCGTTTGGAAAGGTCGTGGACTGTTTGTTGGCTGACTCCGGCTTTGGTGTTCGGTGGGGACGGCATTGGCTGGACGTGGCCCGCTATGGCGAATCCAGCGGGTATTCCCGAAACATGCTTTATCCCTACGCGTGGCGGTATCGAAACTATGTGATCGACAGTTTCAACGCTGACAAACCCTTTGACCGATTCATTCGGGAGCAGATTGCGGGTGATCTGCTGCCGAGCACGGATACTAGGCAGGCGGACGATCAGGTCTTGGGAACCGGGTTCCTGACGATGGGTGCGAAAACGTTCAACGAGGGGAATATCGTCCTGTTCCATTTGAACTGTGCCGACGATCAGATCGACGTGACGTGCCGGGCCTTCCTCGGATTGACCGTGAACTGTGCGCGATGTCACGACCACAAGTACGATCCAATTCCGACCGCCGACTATTACTCGATGGCGGGAATCTTCCTTTCCAGTCGGAACCTGGCCGGTTCCGAAACCAATGTTCGCAACGAACACTCTGAAGCCTACCCCTTGGGCGCGGCTGGGTTTCGCCGCTTGCAGGATATTGAGGATGCGGAAACAAGGGCTGCCGAAGCACAGAGTCATTACATTTCGCTTGTCAAAATCCGGAACACGCTGCGGGAACCGCTGATCAAGAACGGCGTCGACTGGAAGAAGAACCCAACGCCGGAACTGAAAGAGGCCGAAGCCAAGGTTCAGGCTCAGCAGGCGGTGGTGAAGGCGACCAAAACGAATATCCCCGCGCCGCCGGATTACGCCATGGCCGTGGTGGAAGGGCTGAATGGGAAGGCGGCGGAGAAGTTCGACGAGTTTATCAAAGCCGAGAAGGAGGAGATTGCGGCAATGAAGAAGGCCCAGAAACGTCCCCAGGATCCGACGCCGTTGAGACCGAAGATTCAGGATTCACCGGTCTATGACAAAGGTCTTCATGATTCTCCGTTGGACACTGTGAAACGCGGTGGTCTGAGTCTTTTCGATTATCAGATCAAGCCAATCAAAGATGGCGAGAGTGGTCGTTTGCAGTTGGCGGAATGGATCGCCGATCCCAGGAATCCTCTCACTGCCCGAGTATACGTGAATCGTGTCTGGCGTCATCTCTTCGGCCGTGGGCTGGTTGAGACGGTTGATAACTTCGGAGTGCTTGGTTTCCAGCCCAGTCATCAGGGACTGCTGGACACTTTGGCTCAGGATTTCATGTGTGACGGATGGTCGACGAAGAAGCTGGTCCGTCGAATCGTGATGAGCCGCACCTACTGTCAGAGTTCTGCCCACAACGAGAAATACGCGGCCAAGGACACTGGGAATGTTTACCTCTGGCGGTATTCGCCACAGCTGTTGGAAGGCGAAGTCATTCGCGACAGCATCCTGCACGTGAGTGGGACTTTGGATCCGGTTCATCTTCAGACTTCGCAGGTTGCTGAGATCAGCCGGCAACAGGCTTTGGGCCGGCAACGAGAGATCGGACGCCGCGACTACTACATGAAAGACGTTACCTGGGATGTGCATCATCGCAGCGCTTACCTTCCGATGCCGCGTGGAGTAATTCCGGACGTGTTGGCGACGTTCGACGCCGCTGATCCAAATCTGGTGGTCGGTGCCCGCAAACTCACCATTGTTCCGACCCAGGCACTTTACCTCGCGAACAGCCGGATGGTGATTGAAGAATCGGGTAAGGTGGCCAAGCGTGTTCTCGCCGCAGATGTGAGCGCGAGACTTGATTCGGCGTATGAATTGATATTGGGCAGATATCCGGAGCCGGATGAACAATCCGCAGTCATGAAATTTGTCGATGCCGGTGATGATCCGGTCAAAACCTGGACGCGGGTGTGTCAGACCCTGATCTGCTCCGGTGAATTCCGAACGCTGTACTGAAATGGATTCTTATTCTTCACACCCGATTATGTCCCGGCGCGCCGCCCTCCAGCAGGCCGGTTGTGGTTTTGGCTCGCTGGCGCTGGCCAGTCTGATGCAGCAGCAGGGATTGGCTTCCGAGGGGAACCCATTGGCCACCAAGGCTCCCCATTTTGCGCCAAGGGCCAAGCATGTGATCTTTCTGTTCATGCGTGGTGGGCCTTCGCAGGTGGACACGTTCGACTACAAACCCGAGCTCTCGAAACGGCACGAGGAGGATCTGGGTGGTGGGCGGCGATACTACCAATCGCCATGGGCGTTCCGTGAATATGGCCAATGCGGATTGCCGGTATCTGCCCTGTTTCCCCACACCGGGAGATACGCGGACGATCTGTGTGTAATCAACTCGATGCATACGGATATCGGCAATCACCCGCAGGCAATTTTACAGATGCTGACCGGCAGTTTTCAGTTTGTCCGACCTTCCGTCGGATCGTGGACCGTCTATGGTCTGGGGACTGAAAATCAGAACCTACCCGGATTCCTCTCCATCAACTCCGACTTCTCCGCTGGCGGCGCGCGTAAATACGGCTGCGCTTTTCTGCCTTCCGCCACCTCTGGAACCGCGATCAATTCCTGGGGTGGGGGAGATGCCAAGATCATTCCGCCGGCGTTGAAGGATTTTAAGATTCCTCACACGAAGAACACGGCCTACACGCGCGGGGAACAGCGGGAACAATTGGACCTGCTGCTGACGTTGAATCGCAAACGTCTCGCAAGGGATGAGTCGAACCCTGCGCTTGAAGGGATCATCCATTCCTACGAAACCGCATTTCGGATGCAGACTGAGCTGCCGGGTCTGTTGAACGTGGATCAGGAACCGGAACATGTTCTCAAACGCTATGGGATCAATGAGGAACCCACCGACGACTTTGGCCGCGCCTGTCTGACAGCAAGGCGCGCGGTGGAATCAGGTGTCCGATTCGTCCAGTTGAATCTCGGTTTCTGGGATCAGCATACCAAGATTGAGGAGGGGCATCCGAGGCTGGCCTCGAAGAGTGATCTGCCGATTGCCGAACTGATT
>JBLFYM010000274.1:0-3823 GCA_047608975.1 Limisphaerales bacterium
GACGCGTGCTCGACATGCAGACCGAAGCCCGCAGCGCGCAACAGTATCGCAAGAACATCTCGGCGATGACCGACCATTCATCCGCCGCGTATGGAACGATCACCGGCCTCAAAAACATCGCGGTCCGCGCCGGTGAGCTCGCGGTCCGCGCCGATGACCTCAAGTCACCGGAGGAACTCTCGATCTTTGCCCGCGAAATCACGCAGTTGATTCAACACGCGGCGGAACTCGCCAACGCGGAAAACCGCGGGTACCCCATGTTCGCCGGCACCCGGTCGGATCAGACACCGTTCAGCGTCACCACGAACGCCGCCGGCAACGTGACCGCCGTGGACTATGCCGGCAATACCGACACCGCCGTCGCCGAAATCAACAGCGGGGTCACCTTCGGCGTTCACAATCCCGGGGTGAACAATTCCGGAACCGGGCCGCGCGGCCTCGTCACCGACAGCCGCTTCGGCGCGGATCTGTTCAACCACCTCATTTCCCTGCAGGACAATCTCAACAGCGGCAACATCGCCGCGATCAAGTCCACCGATCAGACGAACCTGCGGGCGGACGAAGAACATCTGATCCTGCAGATGGCGGACAACGGCGCGCTCCGCAGCCGCCTCGAACAATCCAACTCGCTTGCCGCGAACCGCATCACCTCCCTCGAAAAGGGGATCTCCGATGAAGTGGACGCCGATCTCGCCCAAACCCTCGTGCATCTGAACCGAACCCAGAACGCCTACACGGCAGCGCTGCAGACGGCCGGCACGATTCTCAACAAGTCGCTGCTCGATTACCTCCGGTAGCCCTGAACGACGGCCGACATGTCTGAAACCTCCACCAAGATACTGCTCGTTGAAGACAACGACCTTGATGCAGTCACAGTGCGCAAGTTCCTGGCCTGCGCCGGTGAACACGAGTTTATCGTGGTCCGGGCCAAGACCTTGGACCAGACCCTGAGCCGGTTGGACACCGATCGATTCGACGTGGTGCTGTTGGATCTGAACGTTCCGGATTCGCAGGGCATCGACACCTTTCGCGCATTGGTAAAACAGGCGCGACGATTACCCGTGATCATCCTCACCGGAGAGGAGGACGAAGAGGCGGGAATCACGGCCGTCAGGCTCGGCGCCCAGGACTTCATCCGCAAAGGTTTTCTCGAACCCCAATCCCTCGCTCGAGCCGTCCGCTACGGCGTCGAACGACACCGACTCTACCGGGAACTCCAGTCGCGCGAACGAATGATCCGGCAGGTGCTCGAACAAAACGCCGACGGCATCGTTATCGTTTCGGAGAAGGGGCTGATCCGTTACATCAATCGGGCTGGTGCAAGTCTCCTTGGAGCCTCCGCCGGTGGCCTGATTGACCGCCCATTTGGTCACGTCCTTGAGGCGGGGCCACCGAAGGAGATGGTGCTCCGCTGTCACGATGGTGGCATGGTCGACGTCGAAGTTTCCGTCGTGGAATCAGACTGGAAGGAAGAGCCCGCCCTGCTGGCCACGTTGCGCGACGTCACTATGCGGAAGGAGAACGAGGCCACCCGCATCGCCAGCGAACGCCGTAACCAGCAGTCCCAGAAACTCGAAAGCCTGGGCATGCTTTCCGGCGGCATCTCGCACGGCTTGAATAATCTTCTTACGGTGATTCTCGCGAACGCCAGCATGGTCAAGGCCGATACCGATCCTCAATCTCCCGCCTACCAAAGTCTTCAACATGTGGAGTCCGCCGCCATCGAAGCGGCGGACGCATGCGTTGCACTCCTCAACTACACCGGTGGCGTGCGCCCCGTCGAGATTGCCCGCCTGAAGGTGAACGAACTCGTTGAGAACCATGAACGCATGTTGGAGTTCGCGCTCGCCAAGGATATCTCGCTGCACTTCGATCTCAACGATTCCCTGCCCGACATCGACGGGGATCCGGCGCTGCTTTGCCAGGTGCTGATGAATCTCGCCGGCAACGCGTCCGAGGCGAAATCTGACGATTCACCCACCGTCTGGATCCGTACGGGTCTGGCGAACCTGACGCCCGCCGATGCCGATCGCGCCCGTTGGCCACAGGACATCGACGGCGGTGAATACGTCTACCTCGAAGTCGAGGACAACGGCAATGGCATGGATGACGAGACCTTGAACAAGATCTACGATCCGTTCTTTTCCACCCGCTTCACCGGTCGCGGAATGGGGATGGCCGTCGTGATGGGAATCATCCGCGCCCACAGCGGCATGATCGCGATCGACACCAGCCCCGGCGACGGCACGAAAGTCCGGGTGTATCTGCCGCCGGTGGTCATGACGGGATCCACCGTTTTCATGGCGCGTGAAGATTTCGAGGATCCACCTCCGGCAAAGCTGCGGCGCCCGACACGTGACGGGGTGATGCTGGTCGTGGATGACGAGAAAATGATCTGCCGAACAGGTGCCATGGTACTCGGGTGTCTCGGATTCCAGACCGCTGAAGCCCTGACTGGCGAACAGGCGATCGAGTGGTTCACCAAAAACCACACCGATTGCGTCGGCGTGCTGTTGGATTATGCTATGCCCGGAATGAGCGGTGATAAGGTCCTCACCCGCTTGCTCGAGATCAAACCGGATATCCCCGTGATCTTTACCAGCGGCCATGCTCGCGACGCCGAAGTTTCCACATTGATGGACCTCGGCGACGTCGTCTTTCTCCCCAAACCCTTCGATATCGACGCGCTCGAACAGGCCATTGATCAACTGATGTAGTCCTTTGCTGAACTGGCAATACCCCTCAAGCCAATCCGCTGGTCTGCCGATGAGAAGTGAGAAAGAACACCTGCCAAATGAGTAGTCCTGGAACGGATACACTGCAAAGTGTGAAAGATCTGGTCGAACAGATCTCGGTAGAACTGGTTTTCGCGGAAGCCGGCAGCGATGTCGGCCTGCTACCCATCAACTGTCACGTCGGCGATCTGAACGCGATCGTGGAAACCGGTGCCCTCCCCCTCGAACTGGCCGCCGGGATTGCCGAATCCGGCCAAATCGTTGATCGGGTTTTCGACAGCGGGGCCGAGTTTTCTGACGAGACCCTGAACGAACTCAGCGCCTGGCTGAGCTGGGCGCAGAAATCAATCATCGCCATGGAAGGCGGCGGAATAGCTTTGGCCTTGGAAACCCCGAGCGAATCCTCCAGAGATTCCACCGCCAGCTCATCGAACGCGGCTACGACCAACCCGGACTCGGGGTCGGCGGATGCCGGAGCCATTCACCTCAAACTGGAAGAAGATGGCGAACTCCTCGTCGAGTTCATCAACGAATCCCGCGAGCATCTGCAGAACATCGAAGCCGGTGTGCTCGAGCTTGAGGAAAATCCCACCGATTCCGGCACCATCAATTCCATCTTCCGGGCGTTTCATACCTTCAAGGGCGGCGCCGGCTTTCTCAACCTGCTGCCCATCAGAGAGCTCGCTCATCGCCTTGAAGATTTGCTCGACCGGGTTCGCGATGGGACCCTCCAGGTTGACGCCGGCATCATCACTCTCATCCTGAAAGGCGGAGACACGCTGGGCCAGTTCGTCGGCGAAATTGATGCTCAGCTCACCGGTGAAACCGCACCCAGTCCGATCCGCATTCCGATTGGAGCGCAACGGGATGAACTTGACCGCGTGCTCAACGGGGAGCAGGGGGAGCAGCCCAAAACGTCGATCCCCAATTCCGAGGCGGATACCGGTCCGGCCGAAGAACCCACTGCGGAGTTCGAATCCCCGGACGCTGCCGCCAACACGGATTCACCCGCACCCAAGGCAGTTCCCGTCGAAGCCCCAACTTCGACCGGCCGCTCATCCAAAAAAAGCTCCGGGAATTCCGGCATC
>JBLFYM010000275.1:0-3812 GCA_047608975.1 Limisphaerales bacterium
CACTGCGGAGTTCGAATCCCCGGACGCTGCCGCCAACACGGATTCACCCGCACCCAAGGCAGTTCCCGTCGAAGCCCCAACTTCGACCGGCCGCTCATCCAAAAAAAGCTCCGGGAATTCCGGCATCGCTTCCGTAAAGGTCACCACCTCCAAACTGGATGATCTGGTGAATCTCGTCGGCGAAATCGTGGTCGCGCAATCGATGGTCGAGAGCGATGCCCAACAAACCGCGGAAGATTCCGACCGCCGATCCCGTAACTTTTCGCTCATGCGCCGCGCCACGCGCGAACTCCAACGCGTGGCGATGTCTATGCGAATGGTTCCGATCCAAAGCTGCTTCATGAAGATGAAACGGCTCGTCAGGGACATGGCCGGCCGCATCGGCAAGGAGGTTGAACTCGTGATGGAAGGCGAGGATACCGAACTGGACCGCAACATTGTCGAACAGATCGGTGACCCGCTCATTCACATGGTCAGCAACTCCCTGGATCATGGAATCGAACTTCCCGACCGCCGGGAGGAGACCGGCAAATCGCGGCGCGGCACCATCCATCTCAGTGCCCGTCATCAGGGTGGCAACATCATCATCGAAATCCGCGATGATGGGGCGGGGCTCGACCGCGAGCGGATCCTGCAAAAGGCCATGGAGAACGGAATCATTTCCGATCCCAGTATCCTTACCGATCGCGAAGTCTACGAACTGGTTTTCGCCGCAGGATTTTCCACTGCGGAGGCAGTTACCGAACTCTCCGGTCGCGGAGTCGGCATGGACGTCGTCCGTCGGAACATCGAGAGCCTTCATGGAAAGGTCGAAATCGATTCCCAGCCCGGCCGTAGCAGCGTGTTTTCAATCCACCTTCCACTGACCCTCGCCATTATCGACGGGATGCTCGTCACCGTCGGCAAGCAGACCTTCATCATCCCCACCATGACCGTCCGCGAATCCATGCGCATCACGCCGGATATGGTTTCCGATTTCCGGGGCCGTGGAGAGCTCGTAGACGTCCGTGGCCAGCTGATTCCGCTGTTGCGGCTCTATGATCGGTTCGGCATTGAGCCGCGCAACACGAATCCCGCCGACGGGATCGTCGTCGTGATCGAATCCGGTCAGGATGTGCGCTGCGTGCTGGTGGATGAACTCATTGGCAAACAGGAAATTGTCATCAAATCCCTGGGCGACCTTTTCAGTTCCAACCGCTCGCTTGCGGGAGCCGCCATTCTCGGTGATGGCCGGGTCGGTCTCATCCTCGACATCAACACCATTGTAAGTCCGGTTGAAACCGACTTTCGCATCGCGGCATGACCGCCACCGAAACAGCCCCGACCGGCGGCCCCGCCACCCGGCCCGGCAAGTTCATCACCTTCCTCTTGGGCCCGGAAGCCTACGGCCTGCCGGTCCAACAGGTTCTCGAGATCATCCGGTGCATCGACATCGCGCGCGTCCCCTGCATGCCCCGCCATATCCTCGGCGTGACCAACATGCGCGGGCAGATCGTTCCGGTGATTGATCTCCGACTCAAATTCAACCTCAGCGAGGCGGCCATCGATGACAAGACCTGCACCATTGTCATTCAGGCCCGCACCCACACCGGGAACCCCGCGATCTTCGGGTTGATGGTGGACAAGGTCTGTGAGGTCGTGGAGATCGCCGCTGGCCAGATTGAACTCCCCGCCGACTACGGTGGGGGAATCGATCCCTCCGCCGTGCTCGGCATCGCCCGCATCAACGACAGCATGGCCAGTCTGCTCGATCTCACCAGAGTTCTGCAGGAAGAGCTGACGGCGTGCGGATGACCCCGCCGCGCCCAAGTCCGATGACGGTCGCGTGGCTCAACCCGAGGCAGTTCGATTTCATTCGTGACCTGATTTACGAACACAGCAAGATCACGCTCGAAGACTGCAAGAACGACCTCGTACACTCCCGCCTCGGCAAACGCCTCCGTGCTCTCGGACTGGACAGCTACGATCAGTACTGTGGTCTCCTACGCTCTGCGGATGGCGGACCTGAACTCCAGTTTCTCATCGCTGCAATCTCGACGAATCACACCTTTTTCTTTCGCGAGGAAAAGCATTTTGAGTTTCTGCACAATATCGCCGTTCCCGGCATGCTCTCCCTCGTGCAGCGCGCCAAGGATCGGACCCTGCGGGTCTGGAGTGCCGCGTCTTCTTCCGGCGAGGAACCCTACTCGCTCGCGATGTTGCTCAACGAACACCCCGGGCTGGCTGGTCCCACCTCATGGGAACTCGCCGCCACGGATATCTCCCACGAGATTCTTCGTTCCGCAATGGCCGGGATCTATGACCTCGATCGCATTCGCAACGTGCCGAACCAATGGTTCCGCCGTTACTTTCTGTTGGGGAAAGGCTCCACCGCGAACAAGTGTCGCATTCGACCGGAGTTACAGCGGAAGATCAATTTTGGCCAGCTGAACCTGTTTCAGCCGGACTATCCCTTTGAGCGCCCCTTTCACATCATCTTCTGTCGTAACGTGATGATCTACTTCAACCGTCAGGATCGGGAACGATTGGTCGCCCGCCTGCACGATTGTCTCGTCCCCGGCGGATACCTGATGGTCGGCCACTCCGAGAGCCTGATCGGCGGCCAATCCGCCTTCGAAACGATCCAGGCAGCCATCTACCAGAAACCGTTGTAACGATGAGATGATCACGCCGGCAGAACGGCTCCATTCGGTTGCCGGGAAGGATTCTGGCCAGCGGTACTAAGAGGCGGACCCCGGGCGCGTGCGTTTGCCGTTCAGCAACGTTCCGATGGGGGTGTATCGAACCATCAGCTGATAGGTGACGAGCAGGACTGCGAGGGACAACAGGTTCACCAGACCACACTTCACCAACGCTCCCATCGGCAGGTCGTAGAACGCCGTCTGAAACGCGATCACGAGTGGCAGATGCATCAGGTAGAACCAATAGGACGCCTCGGCCGCGTATTGTGACCAGGGCCCCGATCGGTTGAAATGACGCAGGAAGATGCCGGTGATCAGGAACAGCATCGTCCAAGTAAAAACTTCGGCGGCGAAATTTCCAATCAGTGGCCCGTAGTCAGCATACGCGCCAGTCAGACGCGCCCCTTCCATCACCGCGCCGTAGCAGGCAAAGGCCAGCAGTGCCAAGATTCCATTCCAGATTGGAAATCGTTTGAACTCAGACAACAGATCGCGTTGTCGGAACAGCCACCACCCGAACAGAAAGTAGACGCCGTAGTAGAGCACTGCTTCAAAACGAGGGACGATTGAATCCCCCGACTGTTCCGGTTCCCCGACCTGTGGCCCGCCGATCAGAAATCCGAACGTCGCGATCGCGAGCACGATCGGCTTCCACCAACCACGCATAATGCCAGCGAACAGTCGGTCCAGGCGCGCGTTGAGGCCACACCGCTCCATCGCCCGCCCGCCCGGTCCGAGGAGTAAAATCGCGCCGTAGTAAAAAAGCAGATATTCCAGGAACCACAGGTGTCCGGTGGGCACATCCGGCAACGACCGTATCGGTTTGGAGAATTCAGTTAGAACCGCCAGGTCTCCCGAAGTTTCCGCCGCCCACTTCCAGACTACGAGCACGAGCGGCAAAATGAGGAACATCCCGCACACGAATGGCACTCCGATCCGGAGCAGGCGTCGCTTGAGAAATGGCCAGGCCCCCATGCGGCCGTGAACCATGCACGCGAAGAAGCCCGCAATGAAAAAGAAGAGCTGCATCCGAAAGCCGTGGATCGCTGCCACGCTGAGATCGAAGAAGTAGCTCCTCGATTCATCCTGAATCGCCCATGGCACCGGCGTATGCATATAGGAGATCGCCGC
>JBLFYM010000276.1:0-3783 GCA_047608975.1 Limisphaerales bacterium
CGCCGCGTTTCAGATGCAGTTCCTTTTGTCCCAGATCCGAGAAGGTGAGCATTGAATCGCCGGACAAGGTGACCGTCGAGCCGTCGTTGAACCGCAATTTAACCCAGGAACGGGGCGACGTGCCTTCCAGTGTGCCCCCTGAAAGTTTGGTTCCGGCCTGCAGATTCCTGATCACGCGACCGCCGTCACCCGTCCAGAGCGCGGGGCCGCTCATATCGCCGATGGTGGCGATCATGGTAATGGTGGCGGGGCGCTGTCCCTCGAAAAACCACAATGTCGTCATGACCACAACCGCCGCTGCAGCCGACAGTGCCCAATTGGGCAGCCATGAAATCACCCGGCTGGGGATCGGCTGGGGAACCTCCCGCATGACCTGACCCACAAAGTCACTCTGGCTAGCGGGCAGTTGGGACATCGTATCCTGGACAAAGGCTTCATGCCGGGATTCCGATTCCTGCGCCTGAAGTCCCATGAGTCGGTGAATCTGAAAGTCGTCCACCGCACCGTTCAGATTCTCGGGATCCGCCGCCATCAGCTCCCGAAGTTCCGTGATGCCGGTCTCGTCGAGTTCGCCTTCCAAGTAGTCATTCCACAACTGGTTGAATCTGTCCTGATCATTCATACTGTTTCGCCTTTCGTCTTCATCCGCTTCTCGACGCATTCCTGCAGCTTGCGCCGGATCTGCCAAAGTTGTTTCTTGATGGCGCCCACCGAACGTCCCGACCGGTTCGCCATCTCTGCCAAGGGAATCTCCTCATCATAACGCCAGGCAATGAAGCGCTGCAGGTTTTCACCGAGTGCCGCCATGCATTCCTTGAGATGATCCAAGCGCACGCGATCCGGCCCGACCGGATCTTGCAACCGCCGCTCCAACTCTCGTTCCAGCAGGTCCGGAGCGAAGCGCGCGTGGTAATCCGCCACCCGTCGCAATCGTGTCATCTCAGTCATCAATTGATAGCGGGCGATGGTGAACAGCCAAGCCGGGAAATCCGTGCCGATCTCAAACGTGTCCAATTTGGTGAACGCGATGACAAAAGTCCGTTGCGCCACATCGTCGACATCAATGGCGGGAGATGCATGCGTTGCCAGCCAGGCCCGCAACGGCCGCTCAAGACGCCGGACGATCAGCTCAAAGCACCGCTGATCCCCTCCGCGGACGCCGCGAAGCAGATTATCAATACTGGGTTCATTGTCGCACCCCGGATCAGGCATACGTTGGGAATGGCACCAGCCTCGCCGGGGTTACCCGGAAACGGAAGAAACTTGTGATAGAATCGCTGATCGCCGCCAATCGGAAGGCTGATTGTTGCCGCAGTATCGTAGCGGTGTCTTCCAAGTCACTGAGGTTGCGCTGTCGCTGGGTTTGGATGCCTCAGAAAATTAGCGTTCCGGTGGTGATTTGCTAATCCTTCTCCATCCACCCGTCCCGGAGTTGGACGATGCGGTTGCCGGCCGATCTCCATCCCGGTTCCGATTGTGAAAACGGTGGGTTCAATGCCCGCCAATTGAGTGTCAGACTCGTATTGTTCGCGATAACGGCCGAAGAAGTGACGAGTGGTTTTTCTTGCGCCGGCCATCCGCAGTGTTCCCATGTCTTGCGCTTCGTGCATGGTCACCATGTCGATCAGAATCGGGGAACGGGAAATGAGTGATGAATAATTAGGCCGAAAAGGACGGTGGTAAACCCATGCCCAGGGTCAGGGGCAGAACCGCGACAATACTGAACAGCGGTTTCTTCAGGAGCATGCGCAGGGCGAATTTGAGATTGTTTCGCATGATGTTTCAGAGTTCTGTCGGATTGGACTGATCGGTCCGATCAATCTGAAGGGAGGGCGCGGATTATTTTATTGCGAGGTCGAGTTTGAGTCGTTCGAGAGTGGTGCCTTCGGAGAGGGCGAGAGTTGAAAGGGCCCGGTTGTAACCCGCCAGGGCGGTGATCTCGGCGGAACGGGCACTGGTGAGATCGCGTTGCAGTTGCAACACAATGAAGCTGGTGCTTTTGCCGATCTCAAGTTTCTTCTGCTCGGCATCGAGGGCGATCTCAGCGAATTCACGGGACTTCTTGGTGGTGGAAATCTGGTCGAGCGCGGTCTTCGCAGATTCGATGTTCAGCGCCACGGTGGTCATGATGTTTTGCTCCATTTCCTTGAGGCTGAGAACGTTTCGATCGTTTCGCATTCTTTGGTTTTGGTAGAGCTTGCGTTGTGACCGGTTTCCCAACGGGATGGACATGCGTGCGCCGACCGCGTAGCGCGGACTGTCCCGATCAAACACGTCGGTAAACACACCGGCATATTCCCGGTCGTTCCCGCTGAAGCCGGCAGATGCCGTCAGGTCCAATTGGGGGAAGAGCTGGTTCTTTCGGAACCGGAGACGGATGCCGTCGGACTCGACATTGATCTGGGCCTGCAAAATATCGGGGCGGCTGCGCAGTGCGATGCCCCAACTGCGGTGGAGGTCGAATTCCTGGGGAACGGCGACGAGTTGATCGGTGGGCTCGATGTCGACGGTTCGCCAAGTGGCAATGTCAGACGTGATCAGGCGCTTGAAACCGTATTCCTGGGCGATGAGTGATTGCTGCGCAGAGCGAAGACTCGACTGCCGGGCCGCGACCTGGGATTCCGTCTGCTTTTCATCCAGCGGTGCCATGACACCGACGGCGACGCGGCGACTATTGGCATTGAGCAATTTTTCGCTCAACTCCAGCGACTGTTCCTGCACCTGGACGCGAATCTGCGCGAGGATCAGATCGTAGTATGCGCGTTCGACGTTGGTGACCAACTGCATGATGGCCTGTTTCAGAGCGAGATCTGAGATGCGGACATCATTGCGCCCGACCCGGATGCTCAGCCGGGTCTGATCAATCCACGCATTCTTCAGCAGCGGTTGCGTGATGCTGAAGGTGCCTCCGCCAGAGGTGTTTTCGAACTCACCGGGATTGAAGCCCTGCCGATGGGAGAGATTCGCGTTGAGATTGTAGCGAAGGCCCGTGACGGCATTGCCGCTCAGGCCGGCAGTGTAGCGTTCGGAATCGGTTTCGGTTCCGGCAAACGCACGGTTTTGATCGTCAACGCCGCCGGGTGAGGACGAGGTGTTCGCATCCGTCGACAGGCTTACGGAGGGGTCGTAGGCAAAGAGGGACAGCTTGAGATTGTTCCGCGAGAACTTTGGGTTGTAGCGGCTGATCTCAAGGCTGAGGTTGTTGCCAAGCGCGAGCTGGATGCTGTGACCCAGCGAGAGTTTTGCCGCTGAGTTGGTTTCAGCATTCGCCGGCGAAACGAGCAGGAGAACGAGCAATGCGGTGAGTGTTCGGAGGGGGAACATGGGAGAATCAGTCTTTGGCTGCTGCGGCGGCGGCGGCGGCATCCACATCGGTTGCGCCGGTGCTTTCCTCTACCACCTGACCATCGAAGAGATGCACGGTGCGTTCGGCATAGCGGGTGAAGCGGTCATCATGGGTGACCATGCAGATGGTGGCGCCATCGGCATGAAGTTCCTTCAGCAGATCCATGACCGCCTCACCGTTTTTGGAATCGAGGTTACCGGTCGGTTCGTCAGCCAGGAGGATGGAGGGTTTGCCGACCAGGGCGCGGGCGACAGCGGCCCGCTGCTGTTGACCACCGGAGAGCTGGGACGGGTAGTGCTTGGTGCGGTGAGACATGCCCACGCGCTCAAGGGCTGCCTGGACCCGCTCCATGCGTTCGGCCTTGGGCAAGCCGCGGTAGGTGAGCGGCAGTTCCAGATTTTCGTAGACAGTGAGATCGCCGATGAGATTGAAACTTT
>JBLFYM010000277.1:0-3032 GCA_047608975.1 Limisphaerales bacterium
TGGACATGGTGTGGTTGATCAGATAGTCAACTTCGGGAGGAATCGTTGCGGAGAAGAGTGACGTTTGCCGCTCTTTCTTGCATTTGCTCATGATCGTCTTCACGTCCGGCAGGAATCCCATGTCCAACATGCGATCTGCCTCATCAAGAATCAGATACTCAACCTGGGCCAGGCTGACGTTCTTCTGCATCATGTGATCCAGCAGTCGTCCCGGCGTGGCAATCAGGATGTCGATCCCACTGGCAAAGGCCTCCAACTGCTTGCCATAGCCTGTGCCGCCATAAACCACGGCGATACGGGTTTTTAGAAAACGCGCATAATCACGGAACGCCGTTTCCATCTGGGAAGCCAGTTCGCGGGTGGGAACCAAAACCAGAACTTTCGGATCCTTTCCCTTGTTTTCCAGCTTGGTCAGGATCGGCAGGGCGAAAGCCCCGGTCTTGCCGGTACCGGTCTGGGCGCTGCCAATCACGTCGCGTCCTTCCATGATGAACGGAATGGCGCGCAGCTGAATCGGCGTGGGTTCGGTGTAACCCATAGCCACCACACCTTCGACCACTTGCTTGGAAAGCCCTAACTTCGTAAACGGCATCGGCGGAAGCTAGCGAAGAAACGCCCATTGAAGAAAGCGTTTCTTACAATTAAAAAAGCACCGCCGGTTCGCTGATTGAGGGGGATTCGGTCAGCTAAGGACGCCGGCGTCCTTCAGTGCGGCATCGATTTGGGCAGTCGAATCCGCGAGTTCGCCTTCGTTCCAAATGACGTAATCCGCAAGTTCCATCTTCTTCTCAATGGCCCACTGAGATTTGATACGTTGCTCAATCTGATCCGGGACCATCTTGCGGGCGATGAGTCGGGCACGCTGAACTTCGGGGGAACAGGCCACACACATCACAAAATCAAAATGCTTCTCCGCGTGGGTTTCGTACAGCAGCGGGATCACGATCGCTCCAGAGGTTTTCCCTTCCGCCCGCCAATCTTCGAGCTGCTGCATCCAGAGCGCGCGAATGCGGGGGTGAAGGATTGCCTCCAACTGCTTGCGAGAAACCGCGCTGCCAAAGACCCGACGCGCCAATTCCTGGCGCAGGAGACGGCCGTCGGTGCTGATGACTCCGGTGCCAAACAAAGACTGCACTTCGAGCAAAGCCGGCTGCCCCGGCTCGACCACCTTGCGCGCAAGCTGATCGGTGTCCACAACCGCCACACCTTTCTCCTCGATAAGGGCGGTGATGGCGGTTTTACCCATGCCGATCCCGCCGGTGATCCCAAATACTTTCATCCGATAGCACCGGGATTGTTCGTCAATCGGAGCGCGCGAGGGAAGTTTTTTGTCTCCCCGATGAAAAACCGAATGAATTTGCAGCCGGATTCGGAATCCATAGAGTGAATCCATCATGAAACGACTCCCCCTCATTATTGCGGTGTTGGCCTGCTCGGTCGTAACGAGCCTGGCGGGCAAGGTTATCCAGAAATCAATCACCGGATCGCCCGCCATCGGCCGAATCGACGTGCTCAGCTTCGCCCCCGGCGGAGTGCTCTTGATCGGCGATGGTTCCAAACAGCAGATCATCGCGGTCGAAACCGGAAAGTCCGGCAAGCACACCGGCACCTTGGTGGACATCAAAGGATTTACCGGGAAAATCGCCGGCAAGCTCGGGGTGTCGCAGAAAGACGTCGAAGTCATCGATCTCGCGGTGAATCCCGATTCGGGAACTCTGTTCGTGGCCGTCCGCAAACAGGATGACAAATCATACCTCATCCTGGAAGTGGCGACCGATGGTTCGATCAGTCACTTCCAGTTGAAGAACGTCCGACACGCGCGAGTGGCGTTGCCCGCTGGTGACAAAGCACCGGTCTCCAAGATCACTGATGTGGCGTGGGCCGGAAATCGACTGGTCGCTGCGGCCCGCTGCTCTGAGGTCTTCTCATCCAAGATCTTTTCGACCGAAGGGGCGTTGGTGCACAACCAGGCAGGCCAGCTTTTCAGCGCCGAGACCTATCACGTAGCCCACAGAAAATGGGAGACCAAGGCTCCGATGAGCGTGCTCATTCCCTACGAAGAAGACGGGAAACACTACATCGTTGGCGCCTTCAGCTGCACGCCGGTGGTCAAGTATCCCATCGATGATCTGAAGCCCGGTGCCAAGATCAAGGGGATCAGTATGATTGAACTGGGATCGGGTAATCGCCCGCTCGATATGTTCGCTTACCAACAGGGAGGCAAAGCCAGCGTGCTCGCGAATACCTATCGTTTCCATCACGCCAAGCGTCCCTTTGGTCCCAGCCCTTATTGGGCCGTGCGCTTCGATCAGGATGTGCTCGCCGCAAATGACAAGGTGAATGAAAAGGCCTTCCGGCGTCCGACTGGAAAGCAAGCCGCAGTCGATACCATGGAGATGGTCGATGCCTACCACGGCGTGGTGCAAATGGATCGGCTCAACGACAAAACCGCCATTGCCCTTCGCACCGCCGCCGACAAGGAGTTCGATCTGATCAAGATTCCGCTGCCATGATGGCACTGGCCGCCGCAGCTCTCCTGACCTTTGAAGCAACGCCCGACAAACCCGCCCATCCGACCGTTGTCGCAAACAACGCACCGGTTGGGAGCAAGCTGACGCTTCATCTGGTAACCGGCACAAAGATCGGCCCGGCGATGTTCGCCGATACGGCGTGGCGAGATCGACGGCTCACATTGACGCCAAGATTTGGACTGAGTCGTGGACGGCTCTATCGCGGAGTTCTCTCCGGGCCTGAACGGTCGCAGATTACTGCTGACTACCGGGTTCCGAAGGCGGTCGATCTTCGGCCCCCCGCGGTGTCAGCCATCTGGCCGACGGCCAAGCGGCTGCCGGCAAATCTGCTGAAATTCCATATCCACTTCAGTGAACCCATGCGCGAAGGTCGGGATATCTTCGACAAGATCCGGATCGTTGATGCAAAAGGGAAAGCCGTATACTCGCCCTGGCGAAGACTCGAACTCTGGTCGAAAGGCGCGCAGCGTCTGACTCTGTGGATTCATCCCGGCCGGATCA